>JAUJNC010000452.1 GCA_030446525.1 Armatimonadaceae bacterium | reverse complement strand
GGTCCGTCTACCGGTGGCTCGAAGGCGAGACCGCGACCCTCGAGCGCCTCGCCGATCCCTGCCAGGCGGCGACGGAACTGGCGCAATTTATAGCCGCCCTGCAGAGGATAGACCCCACAGGCGGGCCGCCCCCGGGGCCGCACAACTTCTCCCGCGGCGTACCGCTGGCCATGCGAGACGCCCCCGTCCGCGCCGCAATCGCCTCCCTGCGCGGCACGCTCGATACCGACGCAGCGACAGCGGCCTGGGAAGTCGCCCTGCAGGCCCCCGCATGGCACGGCCCGCCCGTCTGGATCCACGGAGACCTGCAGTCCGGGAACCTGCTGGCCCAACAGGGCTTGTTGCGCGCTGTTATCGACTTCGGGGGGCTGGGCGTGGGCGATCCCGCATGCGACCTGATCGTCGCGTGGAATCTCTTCTACGCCGAAAGCCGGGACGTATTGCGTGCGGCGCTATCCGTCGATGCCGCGACCT
Source organism: Armatimonadaceae bacterium (assembly GCA_030446525.1). Next base: position 1,871 of record JAUJNC010000452.1, on the reverse strand, counting down.
GGGCGCGAGGTCGCGGCTGGGCGCTGTCCGTCGGGCTGATTGCCCTCCCTTACTACGTAAACACCAGCCCCCTAATGGTCAGATACGCCCGACACACCATCGCAGAAGCCCTCGCCGATCACAAGCGCGGCGCATGACACGGATCACGACCTTCAATAGGCGCGCAGACGACCGTTGACGCGACTCAACCCGCTTCTAAACGCAATCAGATCCACAGCCTGGGCAGGGGCGGACAAACGTGCCGGCGACCCACGGACACTATGGCGGAATGCCTTCCTTGGGAGGACGCTATTGTAGCCGCAAGAGACTGGGACGCCCTGCGGCGAGATAGGGTTCGGAAGGAAACAAGGCCACGGTATCGTCGTCGTTTTAGCCCCGTGTATCTGCCCGGGAAGGGGACGGCCCGATGCCGCCCTGAGGCAGGGGCGCCCGTTGACACCGGCCTCCGGTTTCGGATACAATGCCTACGGTTTGCAGCGCTGAGAACACCAGCCCGGCTCGGCAGGCCGGGTGCATCAGCGATCAAGAAGCGCGGAGAAGGAACAAGATATCATGAGATCCGGTCCTGAGGATAGGGTCGCCGGCGACGGTATGCCGCAGGTCGCAGCCGGTTTGGAAGGGATCGTCGCCGCGGCGACGCACATCGCGGAGGTGGACGGCGAGAAGGGCCGCATGACCCTGCGTGGTTATGACGTGGGCGAGCTGTCGGGGCGCGTAAACTTCGAGGAGGTTTGCTACCTGCTCTGGCACGGCAAGCTGCCGAGCCAGGCCGAGTACCAGGCCCTGGTGGCCGAGATGAGCGGCGCGCGCGAGCTGCCCGGCCCCGCCCTGGCCGCGCTCCGGGAGCTGGCGCCGCACGCCGAGGGGATGCACGTTTTGCGGATGGGCGCCTCCATGCTGTCCATCGGCGATGGGGACGTCGACGACCTTTCCGTCCCCTCCAGCCAGCGCCGGGCGGCGCGCCTCCAGGCACAGATGCCTGCCCTCGTCGCCCACACGTACCGGCTCAAGGCGGGTAAGGAGATCGTCTCGCCCAGACCGGAGCACGGCCTGGCGCAGAGCTTTCTGTACATGCTGGAGGGCGAAGAGCCGGACCCGGCCCGGGTGGAGGCGTTGAACGCGTACCTGGTCGCCGTCAGCGAGCACGGCCTGAACGCCTCGACCTTCACCGGCCGCTGCGTGATCTCGACGAGTTCGGACATGGTCTCGGCCCTCACGGCGGCGATCTGCGCGCTGAAAGGCCCGCGCCACGGCGGCGTCCCCGGGCCGGTTCTGAAGATGATGAACGAGATCGGGGCCCCGGACAAGGCCGACGCATACATACGCAACGAGCTGGCGCAGGGGCGCCGCATCATGGGCTTCGGGCACCGGATCTACAAGGTGCGCGACCCCCGCGCGGCCCTCCTGAGTGACGCCGCCGAGAAGTTGGCGCGGCGGACCGGCGACCGCCACCTGCTGGAGCTGACCCAAGCCGTCGAGGAGACCACCGTGCGCGTGCTGGCCGAGGTGAAGCCGGGCCGCGACCTGTATGCCAACGTGGAGCTGTACGCCGCCCTGATCCTGCACGCCGTCGGCGTCCCGTCCGAGCTGTTCACGCCGATCTTCGCGATCGGGCGGACGGCGGGCTGGACCGCGCACATGATCGAGCAGCTGGGCGAGACCAAGATCATCCGCCCCGAATCGGTCTACACCGGCCCGCGCGGCCTGAGCTGGCAGCCGATGGCGCAGCGGTAACGCGAAACCGCACGCGGCGGGCGGGGAGGGTAGATTGGCACTCCCGGCCCGCCGCGGCGTTGACGTACCGGTCTTGGAGGGTTGTTGAAGGGGATGCCCGGTGGCGCGCGGGGTTTGAGCGACAAGCATCGAGTGCG
>JAUJNC010000451.1 GCA_030446525.1 Armatimonadaceae bacterium | reverse complement strand
TAAAGGTGTGAGATATGCCGGTGCTCGGGATCCGCCTCCTCGAAGTCCTGCTGCCACTCCTGGAGCTGTCCTTTGCTCCCGATCTGATAGGGCAGGAGCTTCTTCCGCGTGTCCCTCAGCCGCTGCCGGAACGGCTCGTCCACGCTGAGTGCCTCAGCGGCCTGGATGCAGTTGGTGAACAGCTCGCGGATAATGGCCATATCCATCGTCGGCCCCATGGAGAGCATGGCGGTCTTCCGCGTGCCGTCGCCGTCGGTGTAGCGGAACATGTTCTCCGGCGAGTTGCCCACCGGCGTGACCAGCTTGCCCTTGCCGTTGTCCACCAGCCAGGAGAGGTAGAACTCAGCGGCGGACTTCATGATCGGGTAGGCCTTTTCGCGCAGGAACTGCTTATCGCCGGTGAACTGATAGTGCTCCCACAGGTGCTGGCAGAACCAGCCTCCGGCCATCGGCCAGAAAATGTGCGCCCCCGCACCGTCCACCGGCTGGGCATCGCGCCACAGGTCGGTGTTGTGGTTGACCAACCAGCCCGGACGCCCGAACATCTCGCGGGCGACTTCGCCGCCGGTGATGGAAAGCTCTTTGATCATGCGCAGCAGCGGCTCGTGGCACTCGGAAAGGTTGGTCACCTCGGCGGGCCAGTAGTTCATCTCCACATTGATGTTGGTCGTGTAGGCGCTCGCCCACGGGGGGATGACCTCGGCGTTCCAGATGCCCTGCAGGTTCAGCGGCTGCGTGCCCGGGCGGGAGCCTGCGATCATCAGATACCGGCCGAACTGGAAGTAGAGCCCGGCCAGCGCCTCATCCCCCCCCTTGGCATACCTGGCGATGCGTTCATCCGTCGGAAGCTGGCTCTGCTGGGTCGGTTTGCCCAGATCGATCGTGACGCGGTCGAACAGCGCGCGATAGTCTTTGATATGGGCATCGAGCAATCGGACATAACTCTTGCCGGATGCCGTATCGAGCGCCACTCTGGCCTGGGCCGAGGGGTCCACACCCTCGCGGCTCGGGCTCTTGTCAAAGCCGTTGTAGCTGGAGCCGCTGGTCAGAAGAAGCACGACCTCGTCGGCATCCTCGACGCGGATAGTATCGCCCCCTGCCTTCACCTGGCCCCCGGTCGCTTTGACGAGCACGCGCGTCTCGAAGAAGGTGCCGAGACCATTGATCCGCTCGCCATAAAGCACCTGCGCCGCGTGCGGGCGGCGGTTGCCCTCCTCATCGAAGATCTCGGGGTACTTCCACTGCTCCCCACGCTTTTCGATCCATTCGAGCTCTCGCCGCACCACGGAGCCCGGAACCTGGCCCTTCATCACCAGCAGACCATCCTTCGTGGCGACTGTCTTAGCCGTCGGGTGGGTGGAACCGAGCTTCGCCGTCAGGCGGATCGTCCCCGGCTTGCTGGCAGTCAGGCGCATCACGAGCGCCTTGTCGGGGAAACTGGCGAAGTACTCGCGCGTGTAGGTCACGCCGTCCCGGGTGTAGGTGGTCCGGGCGACGGCGGTGGCGATGTCCAGCTCGCGGCGGTAGCCGGGCACCGGGCCGCCTTCGGGGAAGACGAGGCGCAGGTCGCCCAGCGGCTGGTAGCAGTGCTGCGTTCTGCCGGACCAGTGTTTTATCACGTACTCGTCGGCCTCGGCGTACTTGCCCTGGCGCAACCACCCGACGACCTTGTCGAAGTCTTTGGTGATGTCCAGGGGGAGATCCCGCTGGCCCGGCTCGCCGGAGTAGAGCGTGTCGTCATTGAGGCTGATCAGATCCTCTTCCACCCCGCCGTGGACCATCGCCCCGAGCCGCCCGTTGCCGAGCGGCAGAGCTTCCACCCATTTGTCCGCGGGCTTGTCGTACCACAACGTCAGCGGTCGCTCGTTGACCATCGATGGGTCGGCTCCCCGGACCATACCGCTCGCTGGAAGCGAAAGAACAATGGCAGCTATAAAGGCAAAGGGTTTATACAACTTAATGGGCTGACTCCGACGACGCATGGGGGGGAACCGTGTTCACGTTGTTCTCCGGCTTCGTGTAATCCACGAACCTGGTCGGGTCGGTGAAATGGAGGTATTCCTCGACATTGGTGTAGCCGTCGCCATCGGAGTCTTTGGCGCCGTCGGATGCGTCAATGGGGTTAAGGGCGAACTTCCTTTCCCATGCGTCGGGCATGCCGTCGTGATCGCTGTCGGGCGGCGCCGCGCCGCCCGACAGCTCGGGCCAGCCGCCAACGTCCTTCTGTGAGTCGATAATGCCCCGGCTGCCGGTCTTGCTGCCCTTGTACGTGAAGCCGCGCCGCAGCAAGTCCCGGACGATGCGGGCGTCCACCGCATCGTACTTCGGATAGTTTGCGCCCACGTC
>JAUJNC010000450.1 GCA_030446525.1 Armatimonadaceae bacterium | reverse complement strand
TGCAGGTCTACTCCTCGGGCTGGGATTCGCACGACGACATCGCCACGGCGCACCGGAACCGCATGCGCGCCGTCGACAAGCCGGTCGCGAGCCTCCTGAAGGACCTGAAACAGCGCGGGCTGCTCGAAAGCACCCTGGTGGTCTGGGCCGGCGAGTTCGGCCGCTCGCCGGACAACGGCGTCCGGGCGAACAGCAAAGTCTGGGGGCGGGACCACAACCCCGGCGCGATGACGATGTGGTTCGCCGGCGGCGGCGTCAAGGCGGGTCACGTGGTCGGCGCGACGGACGAGACGGGTCAGAAAGCGGTCGAGGCGGTCCACCCGCTGCGGGACGTCCATGTGACGCTGCTTCACCTGATGGGCCTGGACGACGGGCGGCTCCGCTACTTCCACGCGGGCCGCTTCAAACAGCTCAGCCAGGTGGGCGGCGAGGTCATCCGTGAGATCCTGGCGTGAACCCGTGGGGTGAAGGAATTCAGGGGCGCCCGGGTGAATGTTGATCCCCGGTGAACCATCCCATGAACGACACCCGACCCAACATCCTGCTGATCACCAGCGACCAGCAGCACTGGCAGACCCTGGGCATCAACAACCCGCGCATCCGAACGCCCGCCCTCGACCGGCTGGCGAACGAAGGCACCAACTTCACGCGCGCCTACTGCAATAACCCGGTCTGCTCGCCGTCACGCTCGACCATCATCACCGGCCTCTACCCGTCCTGGCACGGCTGCTGGACGATCGGCGTGAAGCTGCCCGAGGACGTGCCGACGGTGGGCGACGTGTTCCAGCAGCACGGCTACAGCACCACCCTTGTCGGCAAGGCGCACTTCCAGCCGCTGGCGAGCGTGCCCGGCCAGGAATCGCTGGAAGCGCAGCCGACGCTGCGCGATCTCGACTTCTGGCGCGGCTTCCACGGGCCCTGGTACGGCTTCGAGCACGTCGAGGTAGCCCGCAACCACGCGGACGAGGCCCACGCCGGCCAGCACTACGGCATCTGGATGGAAGAGCACGGCCTTGCCAACTGGCGCGACTACTTCCAGCCGTGGCCGCCCGACAAGAACGCCCCGAAGCGCGTGCACACCTGGGACCTGCCCCCGGAGCTGCACTACACCACCTGGACGGCCGAGCGCACGATCGCGAACATCGAGAAGAGCGTGGGCGAGGGCCGGCCCTTCTTCCTCTGGTCCAGCTTCCACGACCCGCACCCGCCGTACCTGGCGCCCGAGCCGTGGGCGTCGATGTACGACCCGGCCGACATGGAGCCGGGCACGCTGCTCGAGAACGAGCTGGAATGGATGCCCGAGCACTTCCGCCTGACGCAGCAGCAGAAACCCGACTTTTCTGCCTGGCGGGAGACCGAGCACGGCAATCACGGCTTCAACAGCCACCTGGTTCCGGACGAGCGCCTGCGCAAGGATATCGCCGTCTACTACGGCATGGTCTCCTTCATGGACCAGCAGATCGGGCGGATCCTCGACCGGCTGGATGAGCTGAGCATCGCCGAGAACACTCTGGTCGTGTTCTCGACCGACCACGGGCACTTTCTGGGCCACCACGGCCTGACCGCCAAGGGCGCGTTCCACTACGAGGACCTGCTCCGGCTCCCATTCCTGGTGCGCTGGCCCGGTCAGGTGCCCGCCAGACAAACGAGCGCGGCGCTGCAAGGGCTGATCGACCTGCCGTCCACGTTCCTCGCCGCCGCGGGCATCCCGATCCCCGGCCTGATGCAGGGGGTCGACCAGCTGCCCGTGTGGCGCGGCCAGGCGGACAAGGCGCGGGACGAGGTCCTGGTGGAGTTCCGGCACCAGCCGACCCGGGTGCATCTGCGCACCTACGTCGACGAGCGCTACAAGCTGACCGTCTACCGCGACCAGCCCTACGGCGAGCTGTTCGACCTGGCGGACGACCCGGATGAGCGGCGCAACCGCTGGGAGGATCCGGAGTACGCCGGGGTGAAGTGCGCGCTGTTCCAGCGCTTTGTTAACGCCGAAGTCAAGCGCGAGCCGACCCGCCTGCCGCGGATCGCAGGGGCGTAAATCGAAAGGAGAAAGGTTTTGATCAAGGTTGCCATGATCGGCGCGGGGAGCGTCGGGTTTTCCAAGAACCTGACGGGAGACATCCTGAGCTATCCGGAGTTCCGGGACGCCACGTTTTCCTACATGGACATCGACGCGGACCGCCTGGAGGTGGGCGCGAATCTGTGCCGCAAGGTGGGCAAGGCGCTGGGGGCCGAGCCGAAGATCCAAGCCACGCTCGACCGGCGCAAGGCGCTCGAAGGCGCCGATTTCGTCATCAACATGGTGCAGATCGGCGGGTTCGACTCGACCCTGGTGGACTTCGAGATCCCCCG
>JAUJNC010000449.1 GCA_030446525.1 Armatimonadaceae bacterium | reverse complement strand
AGGACGCGGCCAACGTGGACGCCGCGACGCGGGAGCGGCTGGACGCGATCCTGCGCGCCTACGTCGCGATCGGCCGCGCGTGCACCGCCCCCGATGTGCCCCGCTTCGCGCGCGCCCCGCTGGAGGCCACGCTGGCGCAGATGGAAGACCTGGCCCTGCAGGCGTCGGAGCTGGCGGCCCGGCGCGCCGAGCTCGCCCGGTTCCTGGAGGGGGTCAACCGCTCCGAGCTGCACGGCCGGCTGGCGTCGCTGCGCGTGCGCACCGCGCAGGCCGGCGACCCGACCCTGAAGGCGCAGCTGGAGCAGTCGCTGCGCTTCAAGGGCGAAGAGATCGATGCGTACGAGGCGATAGCGCTCGCCATCAGCCGCATCGACGGCCAGCTGGAAAGCGTCGAGTGCGCCTTCACGGCGCTCCAGGCCCGCATCCTGCGCTTCAAGAGCGATGAGAAGACCGAGTGGGCGGCGGCGGGCAGGCAGCTCCGTGACGAGATAAACGGCCTGTCGGTGCAGGTGGATACCCTCGACGACTCCCTGCGCGAAGTACTGACGGTGCACGGCAACAAATAGGAAAAAGCGTGAGCATTCCCAATCGCATCTACCGTATCGCCAAAGCCTACCTGAACCAGGCGCGTGATCGCATCGAGGCGCTGGACGCCGAGCTCGCCGAAAGGGAGCTGCAGGGTCCGGGGGAGACGCCTCCCGCAGGCGGCGAGACGTCCCGGCCGGCCGGGCGCCCGGCCCCCGCCCGCGACGACACCAGCCCCGAGGCGATGATGCGCCGCGCCGAGGAACGGATCCGCGCCGCCGGGACGGACGGGGCCGCCCGGGCCGAGGCGGGACGCGCGCCCGGATCGCGCTACAGCGGTGACCCGGCCGCCGCCGGGGGGGGGAGCGCGTCCGCGGCCGCCGACCCCAACGCCGCCGACTACCGGGTCATCGGGGTTCCGGTGGGGTCGGACTGGGCGTCGGTGCAGGCCGCCTACGAAAAGCTCGCGCGCCGCTGCGACCCCCGCCGCTTTCCCGAAGGCTCGGAGGAGCAGAAGGACGCCGAGCGCATCCTGGAGCGCGTCAACCGGGCCTACGAGGCCCTGCGCAAGCGGCTGGATCCGACCGAAAGCCGCTTCGCCAAGCTGGAGTTTTAAGGGCCGCCCCTGCGGGCCCGTCCGATCGGAAGGCAGGAAGCCAGGGGGCGGTACCCAACATTCTGATTTCTGGCTTTTTCCTATAACTGTAACGGTGGACCGGGTGATGCCGTTTTCTACGGTAAAGCCCTCAACCGTGCGAACTGCGGACGTCCGCTCTGCCGGACGACGCAGCGGGAAGGACGATGGGGGCGCAGAAAACAGATCATGTGGCGGCGCTGCGGGCGGCGCTGCGCGGGGACGCGGACGGGAAACGGGCGCGCCTCTCCGTGGAGGACGCGGCGGCCCCGTTGCTGGATGCGTTCGGTGACGGCTTACTCCGCTTCTGCAACAAGCTCGCCCGCGGCGCCCCGCGCGCGCGGCTGGAAGGGGAAGATTTGGCCGTACTCGCCTGGGAAAAGGTCTTGCGCTACCTGGCCGGCGCGAACGGCGACCGCGTACAAAGTGACGAGCACTTCGGGCGGCTGCTCAGGACGATCGCCCGCTCCCGCCTGCTGGACATCCTGGACCGGTGCCCGGAAGACTTCGTGGAGCTGGACGCGCCGCTGGACGCGGACGGAACGCCGCTGACGCGGGCGGAGCTGTTGGCGGACCCCGGAGCCACCCCGGAGGAGTCACTGCTGCCCAAGGGCGGGACGTATCTGACACTGGTCGAAGAGCTCTTCACCGATGAGGAGCGCTTCCGCAAAACCTACCGGCAGAAGAACCAGCGGCACCCCCGCAACTACAAGGCTCTGGTGCTCTACCACCTCGCCCTGCACTGGCGCGAAGAGGTGGGCCGGGAGGGGGCGGAGGATCCGCGGGCGGCCGCCTTTATCCGCCAGCTCGTCGAGCTGCTGGGCATACCCGCGGCGCTGTGGGGGCCGGTGGAGCGGGCGGCGGCGGCGCCGGATGCGGTGTTGCTGGCGGCCGTGAACGCGGTCTGCGGCACCAACCTGCGGGAGCCGGCGACGCTGAAGGTGCTGCGCCACGAGATGAACCGGTTCGCCGCACAGTGCGCCGGGCGGACAGGAGGATGACGATGGCCACGAACCGTCAGGCGGGCGACACGGCCGCGGGGGACACCCTCGCAAGCGACGACATCGCCGCGTATGTGGACGGCACGGCGGATCCGGCGACCCTGCGCCGGGTCGTGGCCGCGGCGGTGACCGACAAAACCGTCCGTGAGCGCGTCGCCCTTCTGCGCGCCGCCGAAGCGGCGGCGGAGG
>JAUJNC010000448.1 GCA_030446525.1 Armatimonadaceae bacterium | reverse complement strand
ATCTCGGAGGCCAGGGTAGGCTGGTAGCCGACGGCGGAGGGCATGCGGCCCAGAAGCGCCGATACTTCGGAACCGGCCTGCGTGAAGCGGAAGATATTGTCCACGAACAGAAGCACGTCCTGGCCCTGCTCGTCGCGGAAATACTCGGCCATCGTCAGGCCGGACAGAGCGACCCGCAGGCGCGCGCCGGGCGGCTCGTTCATCTGGCCGAAGACCATCGCGGTTTTGTCGATAACATGCGCGACATTGCCCGCAGCGTCCTTGTATTCGGCCTCGCTCATTTCCAGCCACAGGTCGTTGCCTTCGCGCGTGCGCTCGCCGACACCGGCGAACACCGACACCCCGGCGTGCTGAACGGCAATGTTGCGAATCAATTCCTGAATCAGAACGGTTTTGCCGACGCCCGCGCCGCCGAACAGTCCGATCTTGCCGCCCTTGAGGTAGGGGCACAGGAGGTCGATGACCTTGAGGCCCGTTTCCAGAACCTCGGCTTTGGTCGCCAGGTCCTCGAAGACCGGGGCGGGGCGGTGGATCGGGTAAGACTTTTCCGTCGTGACCGGTCCGCGCTCATCGATGGGCTGGCCCAGCAGGTTGAATACGCGGCCCAGCGTCTCCGTGCCTACGGGTACCGTGATCGCCGTGCCGGTGTCGGTTGCGGGCGTGCCGCGCACCAGGCCGTCGGTGGAGGACATGGCGACGCAGCGCACCACATCGTTGCCCAGGTGCTGCGCCACCTCAACGATCACGTCATCGTGCGCGCGCCCGGCGGAATCGCCCTGGCCCACGGACGATTCGTGCCCATTGCCGCCAGCCGAGTGTCCGTTGCCGCCGCCATTGCTGCTGCCGGTGCGCTTGATGCGGACAGCGTTGAGAATTTCGGGAAGCTGACCGGGGTCGAACTCGATGTCCACGACCGGTCCCTGAATCTGGACGATTTTGCCTGTTGCCATCGGAAAGGAGACTCCTTTGTGTACCTGCGTGGTTCCACGAACGGAACCCCTGTCGGCGCGAAAACTTTGTGAAAACTGGCACATTGTATCACGCAGCAGGCGTCTCTGTCAACGGGCGCGAATCCACCACCCCGCCCTACGTGTGGTAACAAAGAGCACGGAAATGGCGTACAATAGCAAAGTGTTCGACAACGACATGATGCAGGAGAAACGAAAAAAAATGCAACTAAATTGGCAGGTGCGGGCAGGCGCGCTGGCCGCTGCGGCGCTGGGTCTGACCGGCCTGGCGGCTCTGCGCCTGGACGCCGCCCCGCCCGTCGGTAAGGCCGCCCCCGCCTTCACGTCACAGACGGTCGAGGGCAAGAAAATCAGCCGTGTGGGTTATAAAGGCAAGAGCGGCGTTCTGCTCAACTTTTATTCCAACACCTGAGGGGCCTGTCGTGTGGAGTTTCCACACCTTAAAAAGCTGGATGCCAAGTACCGCAAAAAAGGCGTGCAGGTGATTTCCATTCCGCTCGAACGCGACCGCGCGGCGGCGGGACAGTGGAAGAAGGAGTTCAAAGTTGGCTTCCCGATCCTGTTCGACCCGAAGATGAACATCGCCCGCGCCTACTCAGTGGAGGCGATTCCTTTGAACGTCGCCATCGACAAGAACGGCAAAGTCGTCCGGGTCATCGAGGGCGCAAACGCGGCTGCCCTGGACGCGGCGGTAAAGCAGATCGCGACTAAAAAGTAACGCACGGGATCCAACACCAGAGGGCCGGGACGAAGAATCGTCCCGGCCCTCTTTGTTCTGCGGCACCCGGCGGCTCAGCGCCCGGAACGGCCCGCGCCCATATAAGTCGGCAGATGACGACTGGCCTGCGGCGGAACCCGGTCGGCGGCGGATTTGCCTGCAAGCGATGCGGCGATCAGCAGCGGAAACTTCCCCGGCGGCGCGTTTTTCGTGTATGCCCCCTCTCCCCAGGCATCGCCCCAGGACAGGAGATCAAAGCGCGTGATACGGTCTTTGGCGCGGTCGTAGGTGACATATCCCTGGATGCGCGCATCGTAGCCACGTTCATTGCCGCTCGCCAGCCGCGCCGTCCCTTCCAGCCGCAGACGACCCATGTCGGCATCTTCGACACGCAGGTTCAGCGCCATCTCCCGTATCTCGTGCCTTTCCCAGAAGGATGGCTCGCCGCGCACGTTATCCACTAAATGGAAACGAGTTATCCGCTCCGCTACGGCGCGGGGCACGGGATAACGGATACCGTTTTTCCAGGTCGCCGGGAGCAGCGCGCGCCATTCGTCGCGCGTCACCCACAGGTGGTCACGTCCTGTCGCCTGGTTCGGGGTCCATGTTTGGCCGGGCGGCTGCGGAGCACGCTTCGGGTGTTCGGGTCGCTTTTCGACCCAGCGGAGG
>JAUJNC010000447.1 GCA_030446525.1 Armatimonadaceae bacterium | reverse complement strand
GGCGAGCGACCCCAGTCACCACCCCGCCTTGCGCTGGCGCGGCGCGGGGCCCGTTGGGCACCACGTCCGCGACTTCGCGTACGAACTGCCCGCCGCCTCCAGGACCCGCCGGATCGTGGTCGCGCCCAGACGCGGGAAGCCCTCCCGGCGCAGGGTGCGCTGCAGCGTGCTCAATGACCAGGTCGCCGTCCCGTCGACCTTGCGGTCGGGGGGCCGCTGGGCCGTCGCCACGATCCGGGCGCGCGCCCCCGGGTCGTAGGTCGCCTTGCGCCCGCGTCCGGCGGCCACGGCCAGCGCGCCCAACCCGTGGCGGTTGAAGCGCGCCACCAGCCCGGCGACGGCCGTGCGACTCGCAAACCCGGCCTGCCGTGCGGCCTGCACGAACGGCTGCCCCTGGGCCACCGCCAGCAGCGCCCGCGCCCGCCGCACCCGATCCAGACGCGCGCTGCTCGCCCCGGCCACCCGCGCCAAGGCCGCCCGCTTCGCCAGGGTCAGCGGGCGCAACGGCTCCTTCTGTGGGGTCGCCATACGTCTCTGCTCCGGCTCCCCAGTAGCACCCACCCGCCTCCCTCAGCGCCACCCATTTGCGGAGTGACCCACTAGGTCGGTTACCGCCGAGCCGACCGCCGCCACGACGCCGACGCTGGAGTAGCCGGGACGCACCGGCCAGCGCCCCGAGCTGGCCGAGCGCCCCAGCAGGCTGGAGATCTCCGTCCCGGCGCTGACCAGGGTGCGGGTGAGGCGGACGAGCACCTGATGGGAAGTGGGGTCGGGCAGCTCGAAGTCCTCGAGGTTCACCTCCCGAGGAACGGCCGGCAAGCGCAGGTCGCCGATCATGAACATGTTGGCGAACAGGATGGACGTGCGGCCCTGCGCGAACAGGTCGCGCCCGGATGCCCTCGGGTGGTGGCCCCACCCGGCGCAGCCGGTCGAGGTGGAACTGGTAGTACCGGGCGGCCAGGATGAACTTGTCCGCCCCCAGCGTGGCGTCCTTCGCCACGTAGGGTAGGCGCAGGGCGCGGCCGCCCGAAGGGCGGTTGAGGGCAGCGCGGCGGCGCCCTCACCCCAGCCCCCTCCGGGGCGGGCGAGGCGGAAGCGGAGGTAGGTGAGCGCGAGCACGCCCACGGCGATGCCCACGGCGATGGCGAGCCATATCAGCCGATTCGCGAGCAGCATCTCCTCCAGCCCAGCCAGGCGCGTGTTCTTCTCGCTCGCCGTCCACGTGTCCCCAGGTTGGTCATGATGCCGAGGACGCCGACCAGATCCAGCAGCCTCACCAGCTCCCACCGCCCCAGGAGCTGGGCCAGCGTCAGCAAGACGAAGGTGGAGCTGATGAAGCGGAGCACGCTGGCGAGTTAGCTCGCCATGGGCCGCCGGTTTAGCGTGGGGCACGAGAACTGGACCGCCGTGGCGACGAAGGTGAACCGCAAGGCGATGAAGCGGACGCTGCCGCGATCCGGCTCTTGCAGCGTGGACTTGCCGGCACCATTGGGGCCGAGCAGGCCGTACATCCCCGCCGGAATCTCGAGGGTCACGTCCGTCAGCGCCTGCACGCCGTTGGAGCACGTCCTGGATACGTGGCCAATGTGTAGCTCCATGGCTGCCTTTCGTTGGTGCGCCGTGCCCGGGGCTGACGAGCTACACGCTCACCCATAAGGGGACAGTGCGAAACAATCAGATGTAGCCGAACACCGGCGGAAAGGCGATCACGACGATCGCCGCCCACACGGCATAGACCGATAGGTAGTCCGTCTGCCACCGTTCGAGATCTGAGAATGATCCGCGCCGGCGCAGAAAGCGGATGTAGAGCACGGAGGACCATGCGAGATTGACCAGGAGAATCACGTTCTCGCCCAGAGCGGCCACACGGTTGGGGCTGAAGCCGAATTCGGAGACTCGCGCGGCGATGGCCCACAGCGCTATGGCGTCGGCCAGTAGCGCGCTGACTACCAGCACCACCTGCACCACATCGAAGGCGCCGGGAGGCGACCGAGGGTCGCGGGCGGATATGGAATAGAGCAGCAGGCCCAGGACGACCGCCAGGAGCAGGTCGAACACGATAAGCACGTCGCGCTCGATATCGACTCCACGTCCGGTCCACAACAGGGTCCCCAGAAACATGACCAGCACGGCGGCGAAGAGCGGTGAGAAGAGGCGCGTCAACACCGGCGCCATGTTCTCGATCACGCTCTGCTTGGCCTCCACCAGCCAGGAGGCGACTATCACGGCCCCCACCACGCCGCACGGCAGCAGCCACGACTCGAAGAAGGGCTCGAGGTCAATCCCGATGGCCTGGAAGGTCATCGCCATGAACCCCGTGAGAACGCCGCCGCCCAGGGCGATGAGCACGAAGTAG
>JAUJNC010000446.1 GCA_030446525.1 Armatimonadaceae bacterium | reverse complement strand
AACACCGCGGTCTGCCCGCGCGCCTCGATTGACCGCGCCAGGGCTTCCAGATCCGGCGTCACGCTCACGCCGCCCTCGGCCAGCAGCTGCCGGTTGCCCACCAGAGTGGCGAGGGGGCGCCCGTCCGGGCCAGACCCGTTTCCCGCACGGTGCCACGCCACCATCCCCAGGCCGGGCCGAAACTCCGCCCGTTCCAGAACGGGGAGGGCGCCGTTCGCGTGTGGCTGCGCGCCGTTCCCCGGCGGCGCGCCGTTCCCCGGCGGCGCGCCTCCCCCGTGATGCGCCGCCAGGACGGCCGTGGCGATGGGGTGGGCGGAGCCTTGCTCGGCCGCCGCGGCCAGGCGCAGGACGTCCTCGCGCGAGTGCCCATCCAGACCGGTCACCTCGGCCACTTCGGGACGGCCCACCGTCAGCGTGCCGGTCTTATCGAAGACCACGCAATCGACGTGCGCCAGCGTTTCGAGGTGGACGCCGCCGCGGGTGAGGATCCCGCGCCGCGCGCAGCGCCCGATGGCCGCCGCGATGCCCGTCGGGGTCGCGAGGATCAGGGCGCAGGGACAGGCGATGATCAGGGCCGCCGCCATCCGCGTCAGCGCGACCTCGAGCGGGGATCGCAGAAGAGTGTACCACAGAACGAACGTCAGCGCGCCGAGCGCGAGCACGGTCGGGACGAAGTAGACCGCCCAGCGGTCGGCCAGGCGCTGGACGGGCGCTTTGCGGGCCTCGGCCTCCTCGACCAGCCGGACGATCTGCGCCAGCGTCGTGCCCTCGCCGACCGCCTCGGCCTCCACTTCTAGGAGACCGAGGGTGTTGATCGTGCCGGTGTAGACGGTATCGCCCGCGGTCTTCGTCGCGGGCAGCGGCTCGCCGGTCAGCGCGGCCTGGTCCACGGCGGACTGCCCCCTGCGCACGGTCCCGTCGACGGGGATGCGCTCGCCCGGACGGATGACGACGCGGTCGCCCGGTGCCAGCTGCTCGACCGGCAGGGTGATTTCGCGGCCGTCGCGGACAACGGTCGCCTCGCGGGGCGCGAGCTTGAGCAGGGCGGCGATCGCGCCCCGCGTCTTGCCGACGACATAGCCTTCCAGGGCGGTCCCGATCAGCATGATCAGGACCACCTCGGCGGCGACCGCGTACTCGCTGATCGCCAGGGCGGCCAGGGCGGCGATCGTGACGGCCAGGTCGCCGCCGATCTTGCCGCGCAACAGCCGGGAAAGGCTGTCCCAGAAGATGCCGTAGCCGCCGACGAGGGTGACGACGAGCGCGGTGTCGATGCCGAATATCTGCGTGAAGGCCCCGGTGACGTTGAGGAGGAGCATCCCGGCGACGAAGGCGATCAGGGCCAGGTCGGTCCAGGAAACGCCGCCCTCCTCCTCGTCATCCTCTTCCGGCTCCGTCTCGTCCGGGGGCGCCGGCCCCTGGTTAGGTTCCGCCGCGCGGCGGAGTTCTTCGCTTTCGATCATAGTGTCACGGCCGGTAGTTGATCCACATCGGCGAGGCCCAGGCGAGCTGCCCGTCTTCCTGCTCCAGGCGGACGTAGTAGTAGCTGGTACCGGCCTTGGCCGCGTTGTCCATCCAGGTCATGTCCACCTGCGCCTTGTTCGGCGTGGCGGTGTAGACGACCTTGTTGTCTTTGACCACGACCACCTGCTTGACGGGGCGCGTGCCCACCGCCCGGATTTGCAGCCGGGGCGCCTCCCTGGTCTCGAACTCGTCCCCCATGAGATGGTCGCCGCTGCGCACCTCCAGCACGATGTTGTCGGTGGCGCCGTAGCAGTGGCGCTTCTTGAACCCGTCCAGGATCGCCTCGCGGGTGGGCTTTTCGGCGTAGACGATGGCGTACGAGATGTGGGTGGAGATGTGGTCCGACGACGATTGGAAGCCGAGCCGGTAGCCTTTGGCCAGGGCGTTCCACACATAGCCGGCGGGCTGGTAGCCGCCCTGCGAATCGTTCGGGGAGTTGCTGCGGGGCGCCCCCAGGTACTCGTAGTTCTGGCGGTCGCCCTGGTAGATCTCCACGAAGGGCTCGACCTTGGGGTCGTTGTCGCGCCAGTCGGTGCCCATGTCCGTGGCCGACGTGTGCGACGCGCAGATGCCGTCGAAGGCGCGCAGGTATTTGTAGAGCATCTTGGTGTCGCCCGGCGCCACGCCATTGGGCTGGTTCCCGGCCAGGCGCGGGAGCGGGCGGATGCCGCGCTGGGCGACCATCACGTTGCGGTGCCCGTCCGGTTAGCGGACGCTGCGCTCGGGGGTCTGCCTCGGGGTGACCTTCGCCGCCAGCGGGACGGCGTCCGTGAGGTGTTGTGGCGGCCACCCGGTGTACTCTCGCCCGCCGCCGGTATCGGGGTCGCGGGTGCCGGTC
>JAUJNC010000445.1 GCA_030446525.1 Armatimonadaceae bacterium | reverse complement strand
GCCTCTCCGACGCGACCGGGGCGACACGCCCCGTCTCCGTCCCCCGCGAACGGGAACCGTTGTTCACCGCTCGTCCTCGCGTCTCCGACGCGACCGGGGCGGCACGCCCCGTCTCCGTCCCCCGCGAAGGGGAACCGTTGTTCACCGTTCCGAAATCGCCCGTTGGGCATGCACGTAGTCGATCGCGGTGCGCGGGTACTCCTCGTCCCAGATGCTTCTCACGCTGCCGCCTCGGCCCACCAAGTGGCGCCGTCGGGAACGGGCTAGCGCTTGGAGAGCTCCTCGCGCAGCCATCGCTTGAACCACTTGCGAACGGCAGTTCCCTCCGCGTCGGAGCGGAGCACGACATGCACGTGATCCGGCCCGGTCGCCCAGGCGAGCAGCGCCCAGCGCCCACGTTCGCAGATGGATGGGATCACCTGCTCCGCGTAGCGCATCTGCTCGGGCGTGAGTTCCACAGGTGCGAAGCGCATCTGCCCACGCTCATATTCTTCGAGGATCTCGTCGGGCCCGAGCAGAATAGGCTCCTGACCGTGCGGGCCTCGCGCAACGGTGCCGCGCTCATCGCCGTGCAGGCGGGTCCCGTAGGTCCCGAACGTGATGTGGTACGCGAGCGGGTGAGGCGGCATGACGCCGATGGTACCGCGCAGGGCGGGAACTACGTCGATCGTTCCAGGGGACGGAGACGAGGAGACGGGGCGTGCCGCCCGGTCGGACCGGAGGTCCGAGACTCCGCGTTCCGTTCGCGAGGGCACGCCCCACACGCGCACGGTTGTCTGCGCGTCACCGACGCGACCGGGGCGACACGCCCCGTCTCCGTGCCCCGCGAAGGGGAACCGTTGTTCACCGTCCGTCCTCGCGTCTTCGACGCGACCGGGGCGGAACGACCCGTCTACATCGCTCAACAGGCGGTTTGCACGAGTACTCACCCGAGCGCAATCGTGAACACCGCGAAGCACAACCCGATCAGGAGAAGGGTGACGCCGGCCAAGAGGAGCAGCACGAACAGCATGCCGCGCCAAGCCCGGCGGCGACGGGTGGCGGTGAGGACCCCGGCCAGGGCCACGATGCCGGCGACCATGACGCCGGCTCTGCCCGACATCGCGCCCGCGTCGGCGGCGTCCAGCACCGCCACCACCACGCCGGTAAAAATTGTCGCGACGGCGAGGAACCCGAATGCCTCCAGCATCTGCCGCCAGAGAGGCGGCCCCGGCCGGGCGAGACTCGGGCGCGCGTAGTCGAGCGGCGCCTGCAACGGCGTCGGCGCGTCCGGCGTCGGGCGGGGGGGCTGCGGCCCGGTCTTGCAGGCATCCTTGGGATTGGCGGCGTCACGATGGCGAGCCCTTCGGGCGTTGTCGAGAGTTGCCGACCTTCCCGGCGTGAGCGTGGAGCGGGCGGGTGTAAACGGTTTCATCGCGCGCCAGAGCCCCCGCGCGGGAAGGGTTCAACCCCGCCAGTCCCGGCGTCGTATTATCAGGTAGTAGCAGATGAAGCCCCGCACGCCAACGCTCTTCTCCGCGCTGATCCTTTGTGCCGCGTTTGCCGGCGGGCTGGCGTCGCGCGCCGCCCCAGGAGCCGAGACCGGAGCCGCCGGAGGCGGGATCGAGCCCTACGATTGGTCCACCTGGCGCGAGTTCTGGGCGTTCAAGCCGGTCGTGCAGCACGAGCCGCCCGCGGTTGCGGACTCGACGTGGGCCCGCAATCCGGTTGACGCGTTCATCCTCGCCAAGCTGGAATCCGCGGGCCTGCCCCCCGCTCCCGAGGCGAGCCGGGACGTCCTGATCCGGCGGGCCACCTACGACCTGACCGGGCTGCCGCCGACGCCGGACGAGATCCGGGCCTTTCGCGCGGACAAGTCGGCCGACGCCTACGAGAAGCTGGTGGAGCGCCTCCTTGCCAGCCCGCACTACGGCGAGCGCTGGGGCCGGCACTGGCTGGACGTGGCGCGGTACGTGCCGGGGCGGATCAACTTCCAGGGCGTGAAGGACACGAAGGGCGACCAGCACTACCGGGATTACGTCGTGCGGGCGTTCAACGCGGACAAGCCGTTCGACGTCTTCGTGACCGAGCAGTTGGCGGGCGACCTGCTGCCCCCCGCCCCGGACCGGCAGCGGCACTTCGACCAGATTACGGCCCCCGCGTTTCTGTCGATCGGCGCGTGGTTCGACATGGAGACCGACCCGAACCGGCTCCGCCTGGAAATGGTCGACGAGCAGGTCAACGCCACCACCCGCGCGTTCCTGGGCTTGTCCGTCGCGTGCGCCCGGTGTCACGACCACAAGTTCGACCCGATCCCCACGGCCGACTACTACGCCCTGGGCGGCGTGTTCCGCAGCACGCGCCTGGTGGGCGACTTCAGCGAGTTCTG
>JAUJNC010000444.1 GCA_030446525.1 Armatimonadaceae bacterium | reverse complement strand
GACGGCCCCGTTCCCGCGGTTATCCACGGGGCGGGCAGTGTCGTCGGCACCCGACCGGCCCGCGAGTGGCTGCGCCTGCTTGAGGCGATCGAGCGCCCCACCTCCCCCATCCGCGCGCACGCGGCCGCCCTCACGTGCTTTTTCTGCTGGCCGGCCGAGCAGGTGGCCGACGCAGACGACGACGCCTGGGAGGAGGTCCATCGCCGGCTCCACGACTGGGCGAGGGTGCTTCGCGTCAAGGGCGTCGCTTCGCTGACGGAGACGGTCACCCTGCTCGAGCGCCTGCCCGAGCGCATCCTCGCTACCGCCGACGGCGAGCGCCAGCTCACCGACCTCCGCCACGTCGGCCAGCTGCTGCACGGGGCGGCGACGGCCGAGCAGCTGGGCACCACGGCCCTGACGGCGTGGCTGCGGCGGCGTATCGCCGAGGCCGAGCAGGACACGGGCGACGAGGAGCGCAGCCGCCGCCTCGAGTCCGACGCCGAGGCGGTCCAGGTCCTGACGATCCACCGCAGCAAGGGGCTCGAGTTCCCGATCATCTACCTGCCGTTCCTGTGGGAGCCCGGCTACATCCCCCGTGAAGCGCAGCCCGTTTTCTATCACGACCCGGACGCAGGTGACGCGCGAACAATCGACGTGAGCCTGGAGGGCCCTGACTTCGCGCGGCACCGCCAGCAGAACATGGAGGAGCAGCGCGGCGAGGACCTCCGGCTCGCCTACGTCGCGCTCACGCGCGCCCGCCATCAGGCCGTCGTGTGGTGGGCCGGCTCCTGGGACAGCCGGAACTCACCGCTCGGGCGCCTGCTCTTCGCGCGCGACGCTGACGGCAACGTGGCAGCGTCGGGGACCTCCACCCCGGATGACGCGGCCGCGGTCGAGCGCTTCGAGACGCTCGCCGCTGACGCGCCCGGCTGCATCGCGTCACGGCCCTCCGTCCGCACGATCTCTCCGCGCACCTGGCTTATCTCCCGCTCCCAGTCCCGCTCCCCACAGCCGCCGCATCCGGCAGCTCGTGCTGTTGTCAGCAACCCGCAAAGGGCGCAACCGTCGCGGCCAGCAATGCTGCTGCCGCTGGGTTACCACCCCCGTGTTCGAATGAACCTCCAGCAATTTCGGGTAAGATGAAGCGTCTGAGAAACGACATAGTAGATGCCTCTTGTGTGCCTCGGCAGTGCTTTACGAAAACCGCTCAGAATGCCCCGCCGCTTGCGGCGCGGGATGAATGAGTGGTCCTTTCGCCCCGAAAGGACGAACTACAAGCCTTTGGAGGCAAGCCTGTGGCTGTAGAATGACAGTGTGGCCTTTCGTCGAACTTCTCATGCCGTCTACGATGCTCAGTACCATCTGGTCTGGGCACCCAAGTACCGTAAGCGTATCTTGCAGGGAGAGATAGCAGAGCGCATGGACGCTCTGCTGCGCGAGATCGCTGAGGCGCATCATATCAGCATTGATGAGATGGAGGTGGCTATAGACCATGTGCATATCTTCTGCTCGTTTCCGCCCAGCCTTTCGATCACCCAAGTGGTGACGCGCTTGAAAAGCCTTTCTGCGCGCACGGTGTTCCGCGAGTTTCCCCAGGTCAAGCGCCAGCTTTGGGGCGGCCAGTTCTGGGAGGACGGCTACTTTGCCCGCACGGTAGGCGACGACGTAACCGCTGATGTCATTCGTCGTTACATTCAGGCGCATCGGGACGCACCTGATGATGCCCAACTTGACCTGTTCTAAAATGCCCCGCCGCTTGCGGCGCGGGTTCTTTACTGCCTTCCCGACGCCGGGCGCGTTCGTGGAAGGAAACAACCATGTTTTGTCCGCACCGAATGCACCGCCGGGGTTTTACCCCTGGTAAAAGCTCCGCTTTTACCTTGATCGAGCTGCTCGTCGTGATCGCCATTATCGCTATTCTTGCTGCGATTCTTTTCCCGGTCTTCGCGCAGGCCCGCGAGCGGGCGCGTACTGCCGTCTGCACCTCGAATGTTCGCCAGATCGGCATGGCGATCAAGATGTACCTTCAGGACTACGACGAAACATACCCGATCTGGCACGCTTACCATAAAAAGACGAACGATCCGCATCTGGGTATCGAGGAGGAGCTGCTGCCTTACACGAAAAACAACGACATCTTCAAGTGTCCCAACGATGCGGGCGGCCCCTTTCAGCGCGCGGACGTTCCGGGTACCAGCACCTACTTTCAGGCGTATGGTTCCTCCTATTATTTCGAGCGGCGCGGCTTCTCGGTCGTCAACCGCTACTCCATCTCTAACAATAAGCCGACAAGCCGCGCCACAAGCATCGTCACCGAGGCGATGTATGCGGAGCCTGCCAGTACCGTCCTGATGCGCGATGAAATGTTCCCCTGGTTCGACCCGGCGAG
>JAUJNC010000443.1 GCA_030446525.1 Armatimonadaceae bacterium | reverse complement strand
TCACGCTACAACCGAAGGTGGCGGCAATAGCCTGAAGAGCCTATTTTCAGGTCAGCATCGAAGCGCGCCGCCTGTTCTGGGCCTACGCTTATCTGCTCGAAATGAACCTCGCGATGGATCAACTGCGCTGGATTTACGACGGGCATTTCATGCCGTGGGAGTTCTTGCAAGACCTGTCGCGCCATCTGTGGGACGAGTCGCGTCACGGCGATTCGGGCCATTCGCGCTTGTTGGATTTCGGCATCGCCATTCCCGATATTGGCTTCCCGCCTTACGAGATTTCCAACGGGAAAAACTCAGCCGAAAAGCGAGCGGGCCTCAACATCCATTCGCCGGCCAGCGCCGAGGGCAGCGCTCCGCCCATGACGGCCAAACAGCTTTACGATGCGGTCTTCTTCATCGGCATGATCGCCGAGACCGGGCATTTCACGGTCAAGCGGCAAGCGTATGACGACTTCGTGGCCGGCGGCGACCTGGAAAGCGCCGAGATGATGCTCTTCGACATCATCGACGAGACGACGCACGTTCAACACGCCCACAAATGGCTGCCGCTTTTGGCCGAGCGAGCCGGAGTGGACGACTCCGATTACAAAGAGCGCGCCGCCAAGCTGCGCCAGGACGCGCAGGAAAACCATCTTCGCAACCTGCGCGAGTGGCGCGACCTGCCGCGCGACCCGAACAACCCGGACTACGCCAAATATCAAGAACTTCTGGCCCGGATGCGCGCGCAGCAGCCGCTCTCCAACGCCGCGACCTGCCCGCCGCGCGACCCGCTGCCGATGTAGCTTTTTAGCTCCCGCCCGCCGCGAGCGGCGGGCTGAACCAGGGAAAATTATGAACGCCACTTTCAACACTCGCCGTCTCGCCGCTCTATCCGTGTCGGCTCTGGCCTTCGCTTCGTGCGCGCGGGCGCAAAACGTCCCGGCGCTGCCCGAACCGGGCGCCAAAGTGGACGAAACCGCGATTCAAACCACGCTGCACGTTGATCAAGCTCACGCTGCCGCCTCGGACACGGCGGGTGCGGGGCGCGGCGAAGTCGCCAAACCGTTCAAAAGCATCGGCGCGGCGGGCGCCGTCGTGCGCGAGATGCTGGCGCGGGGAACGGGCGTGCGCGTGGTGGTTCATCCCGGCCTTTACCGCGAAAACCTGGGCGGCTTGGTTCAGGGCGAAGGGCAGAGCGCGGCGTTCAAGGACGCGCCGTTCGTCGTCGAAAGCAGCGGGCCGGGCGTGGTCATTTCGGGCGCGATTGAACGAAACGAAACGCACGATTTCCGGCCCGCGACGTGGAAAGCCGTCGCAGGGCATCCCGGCGTTTACGAGCATGGGTGGAGCTTCAACTGGGGGCCGTGGATCGGGCCGTGGGCCAACGATTTTGGCGCGACGCTGTCCTCCACGCCGCAGCGACGCGAGATGCTGATCGTGGACGGGCGCGTCTTGAAGCAGTCCATCGTCGAGCAATACAAATGGCAAGACACGGAACGCCCCAACCGGGGCGGGACGTGCTGCAGGACCGGCGCGACCTCCGGGCCGGTCGACGTCCTGCACTGGCTCCACGTTACGGGACCACCGGCCTAGTTCAGTTAACCGCCGTAGCAGCGCATGCGGTCACGAACTGCAAAGGCTGCACCGAGGCGACGCACTCCCTCGAGGCGCGCGGTCGGCGAGACAGCGGCGATGTCACATGCCCGAAGGTGACACCGTCTGGCTGGCGGCGCGGCGCATGCACGACGCGCTCGCCGGCCGCGTGCTCACGGCGAGCGACTTTCGGGTGGTCCACCTCGCCACCGCGGACCTGACGGGCGCGTGGTCCGCGAGGTGGCGGTCGGCATGCACCTGCTCACGCGGGTCGATGGCGACCCCTGCTGACTTTGCACAGACATCCGCGCTGGGAACGGGAGTGGCGCGATCATGGCGTCGGAAACGAATGCACCTGGTACCCAATGCGGTCCTTGGGGTGCCGTCATACCGGAGTTTGCAGCAGGGCGTGGAGCAGCACGCAGGACCAAAGGTCGCGCCGAAGCGCATATAGACCTGTGAGCGCAAGACCGCCGAGGAATCCCGGATACGAGACCGGCGCCTGAAATACGTGGTAGGCGACGAACAGCAGACCCGCAACCGGCCATGTCCAGGTACCGAGAAACGCCAGCTTGGAATAGAGGTACGCACGGAACCAGAGCTCCTCCCCAATGATGTTGGCGAGCAAAGCCACGGTGGCCAGGATCGGCGGTATCTGAGTGAAGGCCGCGGTTCGCTGAAAATGCCACGGCTGCAAGGCCAGCCAACTCCCTTGCAGCCAGGCACCTAGTGCGTCCTCGTACAGCCGTTCGGTCGGAGCGAGCAGAACTACGGCTGCGAAAGCACAGGCACTCAGCAGACACAC
>JAUJNC010000442.1 GCA_030446525.1 Armatimonadaceae bacterium | reverse complement strand
CGCAGACGATTATGGAGCGCGTCCCCCCACAGAACATCGAGGCCGAACAGGCCGTCCTGGGCGCGATGCTGCTGGGGGACCGCGCCGCCATCGAAAAGGCGACGGAGATACTGACGCGGGAGGACTTCTACCGCGACGCGCACGCGCACGTCTTCGACGCGATGGTGGCGCTGGCCGAAAAAGACGAGCCGGTCGACGCCGTGACGCTCAAGGACGAACTGCAGCAGCGCGGCATCTACCCCGAACCGATCGGCCCCTCGTACATCCTGCAGCTGGGCGACGTGGTGCCGACCGCGGTCAACATCACCTACTACGCCAAGATCGTCCAGGAGAAGGCCGTGCTGCGCCGCCTGATCGAGGCGGCGGCGCAGATCTCCGGCCTGGCCTACGGCGACGTCGAAGATGTAGACACCCTCGTCGACCAGGCCGAGCGCACGATCTTCGAAGTCTCGTCCCGGCGCACCTCGCAGTGGTTCTTCCCCCTGCGCCCCCTGCTCAACGAGGCCTTCGAGAAGATCGACACCCTGTACCACGAGAAGGGCGTCACGACGGGCGTGGACACCGGCTTCACCGACTTCAACTACATCACCTCCGGCCTCCAGGACGGGGACCTGATCATCATCGCCGCACGCCCGAGCATGGGAAAGACGTCGCTTTGTCTAGGTATCGGCCAAAATGCTGCGCTCCGGGCGGGCAAATCGGTGGCCGTGTTCAGCCTGGAGATGAGCAAGGAGCAGCTCGTGCAGCGCATGATCTGCTCCGAGGCCCGGGTGGACGCGCACCGGCTGCGCACGGGCTACCTCCAGGACGAGGACTGGACCGACATCGCCGGGGCGGTGCAGCGGCTCTGGGACGCCAACCTTTTTATCGACGATTCGACCGACACGTCGGCCCTGGAGATGCGCGCCAAGTGCCGCAGGCTCCGCGCCGAGCACGGGCTGGACCTGGTCATCGTGGACTATCTGCAGCTCATGCGCGGGCATGGCAGGAACACCGAGAACCGTAACCAGGAGATCACCGAGATCGCGCGCGGGCTGAAGGGACTGGCGCGCGAGCTGAAAGTGCCCGTGATCGCCCTGTCACAGCTTTCGCGCGCCGTCGAGCGCCGCGAAGACAAGCGCCCGATGCTCTCCGATTTGCGCGAGAGCGGGAGCATCGAGGCGGAGGCCGACGTGGTCGGCTTCATCTACCGGCCGGCGTACTACGAGCGCAAAGAGGCGGTCTCGCAGGAAGCGGAGGAGAAGGCCGAGGGGGCGCGGCGGCCCGGCGAGTACGAGGGCGAGGAGGCCGAGGTGATCATCGCCAAGCAGCGCAACGGGCCGACGGGGACCGTGAAGCTGTCGTTTTTGCCCAAGTTCGCGCGCTTTGACAACCTGGCCGCGGACCGGCGGGAGGATAACCCCTTTTGAAGATTCTGGTCGTGGGCGGGGGGGGGCGCGAGCACGCGCTGTGCTGGAAACTGGCGCAGAGTCCTCAGGTCCACAAAATTTTCTGCGCCCCCGGCAACGCGGGAACGGCGCGGTTTTGCCAGAACGTCGGCCTGAGCGTGGACGACATCCACGGCCTGCGCGACTTCGCCGAGCACCAGGCCGTGGACCTGACCGTGGTCGGACCGGAGCGCCCGCTCATCGCCGGCCTGGTGGACGCCTTCGAGGCCAAGGGCCTGCGCGTGTTCGGCCCCTCGCGCGAGCCGGCGATGATCGAGGGCTCCAAGTCCTACGCCAAGGAGCTGATGCGCCGCGCCGGCATCCCCACGGCCGAGTTCGCCGTGTTCGACGACGCGGCCGCCGCCCGCGACTACCTGCGCACCCAGCCGTTCCCGCTCGTGGTCAAGGCGGACGGCGCGGCCGCGGGCAAAGGCGTCGTGGTGGCCCGAGAGTACGCCGAGGCGGACGCGGCCGTCCACGCCATGATGGAGCAGCGCGTCTTCGGCGGCTCGGGCGACAAGGTGGTGATCGAGGAGTGCCTTGTCGGTGAGGAGGCCAGCATCATGGCCTTCTGCGACGGGGACACCGTCGTGCCAATGGTCGCCATCCAGGACCATAAGCGTGCCTTCGACGATGACCAGGGGCCCAACACCGGCGGCATGGGCGCCTACGCCCCGGTCCCGGCCGTCGGGCGCGCCGTCTTCGACGAGGTGGTCCGCACCATACTGCGCCCCGCCGTGGACGCCATCCGCGAGACCGGCATCCCGTATCGGGGCGTCCTGTACGCCGGCGTCATGCTGACGCCGCACGGCCCCAGGTGCCTGGAGTTCAACTGCCGCTTCGGCGACCCGGAGGCGCAGGTGGCCCTGACCCTCCTCGAGACGGACCTGGCCGACATCCTCTGCGCGGCCGCGGCTGTGGATCTGGACAAGGTCGCGGTCCGTTTCGCGCAC
>JAUJNC010000441.1 GCA_030446525.1 Armatimonadaceae bacterium | reverse complement strand
CGCACCCGGTCGGTCAAATAGTTCACCACGTACAGCAGGATCAGGTAAAAGCCGAACGCGCTCAGAAACCGTGTGAACCAGACCCAGCGGAAGTCCGGGCTGCGCCACGGCGCGAGCCATTGCCGGGCGCCGCGCGCCAGCCGGGCGCCGGGCCGCCCGTCCGATTCGGCCAGAACCGCCGCCGCTCTGCGCGCGTCCTCCTGGGCGGGGGACAGCACGAAGCGCGGTTCGCGGATCGTTGCCAAAACGATCAGGGCGCACACGATGTTGATCGCGGCGATTGTGGCGTAAATCAGGAAAAATTTAGCCCCCAGCGTGTAGCCGACCACGGCCGCCACGATCTGCGCGACCTGCTGCAACAGGCTCAGCACGCCGCTCGCCCGGCCCCGATTTTCTTCGGGGACGAGGTCCGGCACGAGCGCGGCGTACGGCCCGGTCGCCACATCGTCCGAAATTTGCAGGAACAGGTAGCCGGCGACCATCATCCACAGCGCGCTCGCCTGTCCCAAAAACAGCAGGGCTAAAGCGGTCAGCGCGGCCCCGACGGCGATGAACGGCCGCCTTCGTCCCCAGCGCGAGCCGAGTCGGTCGCTCCAATAGCCGAACAGGGCCGGCCCGATCATCGCTTCGGCCGCGCCCAGCGCGACGACCAGTCCCCACGCGCTGTTTTTGGTCCCGCCCGGCACCAGGGCGCCCACCTGGATCGGCAGCAGCAGGAACAAAATGAACCACTTGAAACTGACCGCGAACCAGTAGGAAGACACGCTCAGGTACCAGCCGGTCGTGTTCCGAAAAAGCGGCGCAGCGAAGGGCGTGCCTGGCGGCAGAGAGCCGGCGACAGTAGTCGTGTTTGTGCTCATGGCAGCAGGTTCACCTTTTGGGGACCGGTGGAGGCCGCGCCCGCCCAGCGGGCGCTCGCGGAGCTGTCGAAGGCGGCGGGGGTTTGGATGGACGCGACGCCTAACGTGGCGGACGAAGTGCTGGCGCTGCGCCTGCGGGACGTGCCGCTGGGCGAGGCGATGAAGCGGATCGCGCACGCCCTGAACGGCTCGTGGGTGAAGACGGAGCGCGGTTATCGCCTGAATCGGCCCGACAAGATGGCGCGCGAGGAAGTGGTCCGGCAGCGGCGGCAGGACATCGAGGCGCTGACCAAGGGGCTGGCCAAGCGGAGAGCCGAGCTGGCGAACTCCGTCTTCGACGCGGCCGCCGCCGACTCGCTCGCCAAGGAAGCGGCCGCGCTCGCGCGGAACTTCAACCCCCGGCGTTACGACTCGACGCAGTGGCAGCGCATCCAGAAGCTGGACGCCAAGGGTCCCGGCAGCCGCGCGCTCACCCGGCTCCTCGCCTTCCTGGACATCGAGGAGCTCGCCACGATCCCGGCCCGCACCAAGGTGGTGTACTCGACGACGCCCAATCGGCTCCAGCGCCGCCTCGACGCGCGGGTGCGGGACGTGATCGAAGCGTTCGTTCTGGAGCAGAACCTTTGGGCGTCCTCCGCCGAGCGAAGGGCGGTGGGCGCGCCCACCTTTGGGAACACGACGTACTACCTCGGCGGGTTCGCCCAGCACCGCCAGCCCGTGCAGGGACAGCCTTCGAAGACGCTTCTGACGGCGATGAAATGGGGGCAGGGGGCGGGACTGCAGTTGACGCTGCTCATCGCGGACGCGCGCGGCAAGATCATCGGACGCGCCGAGACCAACGTCGGCTATTACGGCGAGGACGCGGACGCCAAGCCGGTCCCGCCTCCGCCCGACGACCCGAAACTGAAGATTCCGGCGGAGGCAAGGGCCTTTTTGGCGAAGCTGCGCGGCGGGGTGCCGAGCGCCGAGGCGAAGCTCTCCCCGGAGATGGTGGCGAAGGTTCTGGGGCCCGAGAGGCAGGATCCCCTGAGCCTGATCGCCTCACCGGTTCTGATGGCGATCGCGGAGGCGAAGGGAGCGAACCTCGTGGCCTGCGTGCCGGACAGCATGTTCCGGAACTTCTACTTCGACCCGAAGCAGGACCCCCCGCTATCGGCGGTCCTCACGCAACTGCGCCCCAGCATGGAGATCGAGGAGGGAAGCGGATGGCTGTCCCTGCGTCCCCGTCGCCCGAACGAGGCGCGCCTCACGGCTGTCGAGCGGCCGAAGCTGGGCGCCTACTTGCGCCGGGTGGGCAGCGGGCGTAAGCTGACCCTAAACGAGCGCGCCGCGTTCGCGTTGGCGCTCCCCGATCAGGAGGACAACAGCCTGCCGCCGTTCCTCTCCGCCCTCCTCACGACCCAGAGCGGCATGGAGTACCAGGACCCGGAGATGCTCCGCCTCTACGGCACTCTCACGGTCGCGCAGCTCCGCGCGGCGGTGCGGGAAGGGGGCATCTCGCTCGGAGACCTGGCCCCGGCCCA
>JAUJNC010000440.1 GCA_030446525.1 Armatimonadaceae bacterium | reverse complement strand
GAGGGCGGCGTCCTGCGCAACAAGGCCGGCGAGTCGTTCATGGAGCGCTACGACGCGCGCGGCAACCTGGCCCCGCGCGACATCGTGGCCCGGGCCATCGACGCGGAGATGAAACGGACCGGCGACCCATGCGCGTTCCTGGATGTGACCCCGCTGCCCGCGGACGAGCTGAAGTACCGCTTCCCCAACATCTACGCCCGCTGCCTCTCGTTCGGCATCGACATGACCAAAGAGCCGATCCCCGTGGTTCCGGCGGCGCACTACTCCTGCGGCGGCGTCGTGACGGATCTGGACGGGCGCACGTCGCTGCCCCGCCTGTTCGCGTCCGGGGAGGTGGCGTCGACCGGCGTCCACGGCGCCAACCGCCTCGCGTCGAACTCGCTGCTCGAGGGCCTGGTGTGGAGCCACCGCGCCGCCGCGTTTCTGCGCCGGCAGACCGGGCGCAGCCCGTCCGCCTGCGCCGACGTGCCGCCGTTCCGCCCCTACCGGGGTCGCGTCAAGGTGGCCGAAACCGAGGCGCTGCGGGAGCGGATCCAGACGGCGATGACCCGCTTCGTCGGCATCGTCCGCACCGACGAGCGCCTGGCACAGGCCCAGACGGCGCTTTCGGTCATCGCGCAGGAGGTGGAAGAGCTGTACGCCACCTGCCGCCCCACCGAGGACCTGCTCGAGCTGCGCAACCTGTATCTGGTCGCGCAGCTCATCGTCCGCTCCGCCCAACAGCGCAGGGAGAGCCGCGGCCTGCACTACAACACCGACCACCCGGAGCCGCGCGAGTCCGAGCGCCGCGACACCGTCCTGGTCAAAGAGAAGCGGCCGGGCGAGCGGCCCGGCATCGCGGTGGTGGTGCAATGACCGGCACCGTTTACCTCGTCGGGGCGGGGCCGGGCGACCCGGGCCTGCTCACCCTGGCCGGCAGGGACGCGCTCGCCCGCGCCGGCGTGGTGGTCTACGACCGCCTGATCCACCCGTCCCTGCTCGCGCACGCCCCGGCGGAGGCGGAGCGCGTGTACGTGGGCAAGGAGGCGCAGCGCCACGCCCTGCCCCAGCACGAGATCAACGCCCTGCTCGCCGAGCGGGCGCTCGCGGGCAGGACGGTGGTGCGGCTCAAGGGCGGCGACCCGTTCGTCTTCGGCCGCGGCGGCGAGGAGGCGGAGTACCTGAAGGGCCGGGGCGTGCCGTTCGTGGTCGTGCCGGGCGTGACCAGCGCCATCGCGGCGCCGGCGTACGCGGGCATCCCCGTGACGCACCGCGACGCGGCCTCCTCGTTCGCCGTGATCACGGGCCACGAGCGCGACGACGACCGGGAGTCCGGCACGCGCGGCGCGGGGGGCGCGGAGGGGCGGCGGCGCTGGGAACGCATCGCCCGGGCCGCCGACACGCTCGTGTTCCTGATGGGGGTCGAGTCGCTCGGGGAGATCGCCGCGCGGCTCCGGGAGCACGGACGCGACCCGGCGACCCCGGTGGCACTCGTCGAGTGGGGGACGTGGACCCGGCAGCGCGTGGTGACAGGGACGCTCGCTGACATCGGGGACGTGGCGCGCAGCGCCGGCATCAGACCGCCCGCCGTGACCGTGGTGGGCGAGGTGGTGCGCTGGCGAAGCGCGCTGGCCTGGTTCGATACGGGCCCGCTCTGGGGCAAGCGCGTTCTGGTGACGCGGGCGCGGGAGCAGGCCTCGGCGCTGTCGGAGCGGCTGCGTGCGCTGGGCGCCGAGCCCCTCGAGTTCCCCACGATCCGGATCACGCCGCCCGACGATGACTACGCCGCCCTTGATGCGGCCCTCGATGGTCTCGCGGAATACGACTGGGTGGTCTTCACCAGCGCGAACGGCGTCGCCCACGTCTGGGCGCGGCTCACCGCCAGGGCCCGCGATGCGCGGGCTTTCGGACGCGCCCGGATCGCGGCCATCGGACCGGCCACCGCCGCGGCGCTCCAGGAGGGGGGCATCCGCGCCGACTTCGTGCCGGCGGAGTTCGTCGCCGAGTCCGTCGCGGCGCAGTTCCCCGAGCCGGTCGGCGGGAAGCGCATCCTGCTGCCCCGGGCGGCCGAGGCGCGCGAGGTGCTGCCCGACACGTGGCGCGCGGCGGGGGCGACCGTGGATGTCGTGCCCGCCTATCGCACCGTGCTCGAAACCGAGGGCGTGCGGGAGATCGCCGAGATGCTGCGGACGGGGGCTTTGGACGTGATCACCTTCACCTCCTCGTCCACGGTGAAGAACTTCGTCGAGGCCGTTCGCGGCGAAGCGGGAGACATCCTGTTGCCGCAGGGCACGCTGCTTGCGGCCATCGGGCCCATAACCGCCCGGACCTGCCGGGAACTGCTCCGCGAGCCGGACATCGTCGCCGGCGCCTACAGCATCGACGGCCTGGTGGACGCGCTGGC
>JAUJNC010000439.1 GCA_030446525.1 Armatimonadaceae bacterium | reverse complement strand
AAACATCCTGTCCCTGGACCACCTTCGCGGCCGTTGGTGCGGGGTCCGCCGATTCGGCGGAGGTTGCGGCTATAATCTGCGCCTGGGGGGCCGCGGCGGCGACCGGAAGATGGGTGGCGGGGTGCTTGGTATCTCCGTCCAAACCCAGCACAGCGATAACGCGGTGGCGCACCGGCCGCCGCCCTCCGGCGCACCCGTCCCGCCACCTGCCGAGATGCCGGGAATCAGTAGATGTTCCAGAGCACGTATTCGATGGCCGGATCCTGGTGGTTCGGGACGGTCTCCGGGTTCAGCCTCTGGCCGTCTTCCACGGCTGCCGACAACATCGCCTGACCCGTGCTCAGGGACTTGGCGTGGCCGTCCAGGAAGACGAAGTTCGCCCGCCCCTCGATCGGCAGGCTAACGCCGCCCTGCGCCGGCTTCGTCCGCGTCGTGTGATGCCGGAACTGGGGGTACAGCCCCGGTTGGGTAGCGGAGCCGCTCGCGGGTTTTCGCGGGTCGGCGGCGAGCATGGCCCAGCCGGCGGCGGCGGGGCTGGTGCCGGTGAAGCCCGTGTCGCCGATGATGAGGGTGTCCGCCGGCTTGGCGATCTGGGCAAGGGAGTAGCCCGACCCGGCCGCCCTTTGGACGTCCGTTGCCGTTGTTGGTACGGCGGTCCCCAGGGCGTAGCTCCAGCCGTAGCCGCCCCGGTCGTTCTGGCCGAGCCGCCCGGCAACGGTGGGGGCCTTCCAGGGGTTGCTGGCAAGGTTCGGGCAGGTGAAGACCTGCTCGTTCTTGACGTAGGGGAAGATCTGCCACTGCCAGCGCCCGCGCAGCTGCGCGTTATAGCCGGCGACGGGCAAAACCTCATCATAGTCCTGGGCGTACTGCACGACGCCGATGGCCAGCTGCTTGGTGTTCGAGAGGCATGCGATCGCCCGGGCCTTTTCGCGGGCCTGGGCGAAGACGGGGAAAAGGATGGCAGCAAGGATCGCGATGATGGCGATCACGACGAGCAGCTCGATTAGCGTAAAGCCATTGCGAGCGCGTGGTTGCGCTTTCGATAGTGAAAACATCAATGATTCCTCCATCGGAATGACAGGCACCGGGGACGGTCCCTTGGCATTCATTTGTTAGTCATTATAACACAGATACGCCGCCGGAGGAGGACGCGTTCCCGTTCGGGCGACCGGCGCGAACCTTGACGCCCCGGGTTCCCATCGGCTACAATAGCGCAACGTTCGATGGGCGGATGGGAAAACCCATGATTAGCGTCAACGAAAAGCGGCTGGTGGACACCTTCTTGACCCTGGTGCGGTTCAACACGCCGCCCCGGGCGGAGAAACCCGCCTCGGAGTGGGCGGCGGACTACCTCCGGGAGCTGGGCTTTTCCGTGGAGTGGGACGACGCCGGCGAGAAGGTGGGCGGCAACGTCGGCAACCTGATCGCCTTGAAGCCGGGCACGGCTCCCGGCGCGCCGCCCATCTTCTTCTCTTCCCACTTCGACACCGTCGAGGCGACGCCGGGCCTGGAAATCGCCATCGAGGGCGACGTGATCCGCGCGGCGTCCGACACGATCCTGGGCGCCGATGACAAATGCGGCGTGGCCCCCATCCTGGAAGCCATGACCCTGCTGCACGAGAGCGGCGAGCCGCACGGGGACATCCAGCTCCTGCTCACCATCTGCGAGGAGATCGGCCTGGTCGGCGCCAAGATGATGGACCCGTCCCGCATCCGGGCGCGCTACGGGTTCGTGCTGGACAGCGGCCCGCCCGTGGGCGCCCTGGTCTACCGGCAGCCGTCGCAGAACTCGCTGCGCGTGCGCATCGAGGGCGTCCCGTCGCACGCGGGCGTGGCGCCGGAAAAGGGCGTCAGCGCCATCGTCGCCGCCGCCAAAGCCATCGCCGCCATGCGCCTGGGCCGCATCGACGAGGACACCACCGCCAACGTCGGCACCATCGAGGGCGGGACGGCGCGCAACGTCGTCCCCGCCCACGTGACCCTGCTCTGCGAGGCGCGGTCCCGCTCCCAGGAGAAACTGGACGAGCAGACGCGGCACATGCGCGAAACGTTCGAGCGCGAGTGCGCCGCCCTGGGCGCCACGGCGCACGTCGAGGTGGTCACCGAGTACCGGGCCTACCACCTGAACCAAGACGACCCCGTCCTGCGCATCGCCATGGACGCCGCCCGGGCGGCGGGCCTGGAGCCCAGCCTGCGCGCCTCGGGCGGCGGCTCGGACGCCAACATCTTCAACGGCTACGGCGTCCCGACCACCGTCCTGTCCTGCGGCATGGAAAAGGTGCACACGCACGACGAGTTCGTCCGCATCCCGGACATGGTCAAGGACGCCGCCTGGGTGGTCGAGATCGTGCGCGCCGCCCGCGAGTTCCGGGAGTGAAGCCCCC
>JAUJNC010000438.1 GCA_030446525.1 Armatimonadaceae bacterium | reverse complement strand
CCCCCGCCTGCCCGGAGATGCCGCCGCTGAAGGTGGACGCCGTGACCGAAAAGCGCCCGATGGTGTCGGTGACTTCGAACGGCTGCTGGACCAGCGCCTCCAGGGTGGCGCGCCGGAAGTAGTCGTGCGGGGTCTTGCCATTCACGGTGATGGTGCCGTCGCCAGGAGCGATCCACACCTTCGCGATCGCGTTCTTGCGCTTCCCGGTGCCATAATAGCGTGCAAGCTCTGCCATAGGTTATTCCGTCGCCCCTTTGTTTGTCGCGGCCTTCCGGGCCTGCGCGCCCTTAACCTGCGCCTCGTGCGGGTGTGTGCCGCCCCGGTATACCTTCAGCTTCTTCAGCATCTTCGCACCCAGAGAGTTATGCGGGAGCATCCCCTTCACGGTGCGTAGTATAGCGTCCTCAGGCCGCTTTGTCAAGAACTCGCCCCGCGGCACGGACTTGAGGCCGCCCGGATACCCGGTGTGCCGGTAGATCGGCTCATCCGCCTTGTTGTTGCCCGTGTAGATCGCCCGCTCCGCATTGACGATGATGACGTGATCGCCGGTGTCCATGTGCGGCGTAAACATCGGCTTATGCTTGCCGCGCAGGATCTTGGCGGCTTCCACGGCCAGCCGCCCGACCGGCTGGCCGGTGGCGTCCAGCACCACCCAGTCGCGGACTATGTCACTCGGCTTCGCCGAATAAGTTCTCATCTTCCCGTCCTTTGTCTTCGTGTTCCGTCGTACTCCACGCGCACGAGGCACAGCCCGCGCGCGGGCGCAGGGGGCGGGCACGCGGCCCGGTCGCGTCCCTCACGGACCGCCTCCACGTCCGCCGCCGCGAGCGCGCCCCGCCCCACGGCCAGCAGCGTCCCCACGAACGAGCGCACCATCTGCCGCAGAAACGCGTTGCCGCGCACCGTCACCAGCACGCAGTCTTTCCACGCCCGCACATCGACCCGGCTCACCTCCCGCATCGTGCTTTTGCCCGGCGCGTCGGGCCGCCCGAAAGCGGCGAAGTCGTGGGCGCCTTTCAGATGCTGCGCCCCCGCCCGCATCGCCCCCGTGTCGAGCGGCTCGCGGACGTGGAGCGCGTAGCGCCCCAGCAACGCCGAGGGCGCGGGGCGGTTCAGGATCACATACCGGTAGACCCGCGCCGTGGCGCTGTACCGGGCGTGAAACCCCGGCTCCGCCACGCCCGCCTCCCGCACCGCCACGTCACGCGGCAGCGCCCCGCTCAGCGCCGCCGCCAGGTTCTCTCCGGGGATGGGCCATGCGGCCGCGAAATGCGCCACCTGGCCCAGCGCGTGCACGCCGGCGTCGGTGCGGCCCGCCCCGTGCACCCGGCAAGGCTCGCCCGACAGCCGGGCCACCACCGCTTCCAGCACCCCCTGCACCGTGCGCTCCCCCCGCCCTTGCAGCTGGAACCCCGCGAAATCGGTCCCGTCATACTCCAGCACCAGCCGGAAAGTCCGCCTCTCCCCCTTCCCCTGGCGGGAAGGGGGTTGGGGGGAAGGGGGCGCACCCCGCGCCGGGGCGGCGTCAGTCGTCGGCAAGCTCCAGGATCACCATCGGCGAGGCGTCCCCGCGGCGCAGGCCGAGCTTGGCCATGCGCGTGTAGCCGCCCGGCCGCTCCCGGAAGCGGGGCGCGACGTTGTCGAACAGCTCTTTGACGACGGATTCGCTGTCGACGCCGCCGAGGTAGGACCGGCAAAGGCGGCGCGCGTGGAGCGTATCCTGTTTAGCGCGCGTCACCATCTTTTCCGCGATGGAGCGCACGTCTTTGGCGCGCGTCTCCGTCGTCTCTATCTTCTTATGGATGATCAGCGAGCGCACCAGCCCCCTGAGGAGCGCACGCCGCTGGTCCGAGGGCAGTCCGAATTTTCGCCCGCTCCTGCGGTGTCGCATCTATCTTCTCCTTACTCCTCGTCCTCTTCTTCCTCTTCGTCCTCGTCCTCGTCGTCCTCGTCCTCGCTCCCGGTGTAGCCCTCGCCGTCCTTGGAATCCTTGAGCGCGAGGCCGAGCTGCGTCAGCTTCTCCTTGACCTCAGTCAGCGACTTCTTGCCGAAGTTGCGGATGTTCATCAGGTCGTTTTCCGAGATCTGCGTCAGCTCACCGATGGTCAGGACGTTGGCTTTCTTGAGGCAGTTGTAGGTCCGGACCGAAAAGTCCAGCTCCTCGATGCGCCCGTCCAGCGCGCCCACAGGGTTGGCGCCGCCGAACCCTGTCACCAACGGAATGCGCCCGCCTGGGGGGAACTCGATGAACCGCCGGAAGTAGTCCGACAGCGTCGCCGCCGCCTCGGAAAGCGCCTCGGCGGGCGAGATCGTCCCGTTGGTGGTGATCTCCATCACCAGCCGCTCGTAGTCGTTGCGGTTGCCCACGCGCGTGGGGTCGACCA
>JAUJNC010000437.1 GCA_030446525.1 Armatimonadaceae bacterium | reverse complement strand
CCGGCGGACAGCAGCGCTGCACGGAGGGGGACGATGACGACACGCGAGATCGGGTGGGGCATCCTGGGCACGGGGAAGATCGCCGGGGTGCTGGCGGAGGCGATAAACGCGTCGGAGACGGGCCGGCTGGCGGCGGTGGGCAGCCGGAGCCAGGAGTCGGCCGACGCGTTCGGCGAGAAGTACCAGGCGCCGAACCGGCACGGCAGCTATGATGCGCTCCTCGGAGACCCCCAGGTGGAGGCGGTCTACGTCTCGCTGCCCAACCACCTGCACGCCGAGTGGGCTGTCCGCTGCGCGCAGGCCGGGAAACACATGCTGTGCGAGAAGCCGCTGACGACCAACTTCGGCGAGGCCACGGCCCTGGTGGAGGCGGCGCGCCGTCACGACGTGTTCCTGATGGAAGCCTTCATGTACCGCTGCAGCCCGCAGACGGCGCGCCTGGCGGGGCTGATCCGCGAAGGCGCGGTCGGCGAGGTCCGGCTGATCCAGGCCAGCTTCAGCTATAACCTGGGGCCCAAGTACGACAACATCCGCCTGCGGAACGATGTGGCGGGCGGCGCGATCATGGACGTGGGCTGCTACACGATGTCCATGGCCCGCCTCCTTGCGGGCGCGGCGCAGGGCCGGGACTTCGCCGAGCCGGTCGAGGTCAAGGGCTGCGCGCACATCGGGCAGACGAGCCGGGTGGACGAGTGGAGCGTGGCGGCAGCCAGGTTCGACGGCGACATCCTGGCCAACCTTGCCTGCGGCAGCCAGGTGGCCGTCGATTCGGCGCTGCGCATCTGGGGGTCGGAGGGCAACCTCGTCGTCCCCAACCCCTGGTTCCCGGGCCGGGCCAAGGATACGCCCAGCACCATCCGCCTGCAGCGGGCGGGGCAGGAGGCGGAGGAGATAGAGATCCCGGGCGGGCCGGGCCTGTACACGCTCGAGGTCGACGTGGTCGCCCGCCACCTGGCCGAGCGGCAGGCTCCGCCGCCGTGCATGACCTGGGACGACAGCCTGGGGAACATGAACGCGCTCGACCGATGGCGCCAGGAGGTGGGCCTCCAGTTCGACCGGGAAAAGCCCGAAGCCCTGACGACGGAGGAGTGAACGGCTATGCACCCGGGCGAACGCAGCGGGACGGAAGTGAAGGATCTGGCGGGGCGCGTGGCCGTGCTGCCGCTCGGGTCGCTGGAACAACACGGGCACCACCTGCCCCTGCTCACCGACACGATGATCGGAACCGCGATCGCGCGCCGGGCCGAGTCGGAGCCGGCTGACGCCGCCCTCTTCCTGCCGACGCTATGGAGAGGCGCATCGCAGTTCGCCGGCTTGCCGGCGCTCGCCCCCCACTGAGGAAGGATCGGATCCATGCGTGTCCTCGTTGTCGGCGGCTCCGGCCATGTCGGCGGTCTCGTGCTTCCCGCCCTGGCCCGGCACCACACCCTGCGCGTCTTCGACCTGCGCCCGCCCGCCGACGGCTCGTGGGACTATGTCGCCGGCGACGTCGGCGATCCCGAAGCCCTGGGCCGCGCCGCCGGGGGAATGGAAGCTCTGCTCTACATGGCGATGGGCAGCGGCGATTACAAAAACGCCAAAGGCGTAACCACCGCCTTTGACGTGAGCGTCAAGGGCGTGTACCTCGCGCTACAAGCCGCACACCAGACGGGCATCGCGCACGCCGTCTACACCAGCAGCATGTCCGTCTATGCCGGCGACCTGATGAGGCGCACCTTTCCCGACGAGGAGATAACGCCCGACGCGCGCCACGTGTACGGCTTCACCAAGCTCCTGGGCGAGGAGGTGTGCCGCAACGCCGCCCGCACGTGGGGCATGAGCGTGAACGCCCTGCGCCTTTGCTTCCCCCGCTCGGAAGAGCGCTGGCACGCCGAAACCCGCGCGGGCACGCCCACGCTCGCCACGACCGCCGGGGACGTCGCCCGCGCCCTGCTCGCGGCTTTGGAGTACCGCGGCGGCTTCCAGGCCTTCATGATCAGCGGCGACTACGAGCAGAAGATCATGAACATGGCGAAAGCGAAACGTCTGCTCGGCTGGGAACCGCTCGCCCGCCCGACGCAGGGATAACCGCCCGATCAATCCGCCTGACGCACGACAGACCGGCGCCGTCTGCGGGCGCCCACGGCGGCGCCGGTCAAGCCAAGGCCGACAGCAGCAGCGTGCCCGGCTCCGGTATGGGCAAGGAGACCGGGCCCAGTGCGAAGTTGTTGCTGTTTTAGGCGCCCGTGCCGATCTGCCGGAGCAGACTTTTGGAGACTTTGCACACCAGGGTGTAGGCGGGATCGAAGACGTTGCCGACCTCGTACTCGACGCACTGGCCGAGCAGGGTGTGGGCGCCGACCGGGTCCAGGCCGTGGTCTTCCTGCAGCCAGCGGACCATCTCCGTC
>JAUJNC010000436.1 GCA_030446525.1 Armatimonadaceae bacterium | reverse complement strand
CAGCAGCGTGGAAAGGAGCCGCGGCTTCCGTCGCGTCGAGCTATTCCTGTCTGCGTCCTTTGGATGTCGCTCCTACCAGGCAGCACTGCCCGGGCACCTCGGCAGTCAGGCTAACAGACCGGGATTTTCTCCCGGTCCTTTGGCCACCCGCCGGTTTCCCGAATGTCGGTGAGGGGCGGAAGGCCCCGCGCCGGGGCGTGGTCTACCGACTGCCGGGATGCGTTCCTATCGGGGCGTCACTCCCGGTCCTCGTTGAAGGTGGGATTATTGCCCGATTGGCTGAACGTCGATCCGGCGGTGTAGATGATGTCGCTGGAATTATTGGCCTTGCCCTTGTACCACTTGACGTGCCCATCCGTGAACGAAAGGTTGATGCCCCCGGTGTGCCGCAGGCCCGCGGCGCCCAGCTCGGTGGCCTTTATCTGCCCGGCGGGGCAATCCGGAACGATCCTGGTGTCGCCTGCCGCCCTGCACCCGTTGTTGCGGTAGCGAGACGTGGTGAATGGGCCCAGGCTCCCGTCGCCGTTCAGGAGCGTGTTGGACGGGTGGGAAAGGACCGCCAGGGAACGGCTGGTGACCTCGGTGTTGATCCAGTAGTTGACGAAGCCGGTCCGGTTCGGGTCCGTGCTCTTGGTGCCGCTGAAGCTCGGGCAGTAATAGACCTGCTGGTTCTTAAGGTAAGGCTGGATGGCGTTCGCCCAGCCATAGGGCGGGACGGGACCGCCCGGGGCGACGTTGAAAGCCCTCGGGAAGGTCTCGTCGTAGTCCTGGACGTACTGCAGCACCGCGAGACTGAGCTGCTTAAGATTACTGCTGCAGGAAGCCTGTCGCGCCTTCTCGCGGGCCTGGGCGAACACGGGAAAAAGGATCGCGGCGAGGATCGCTATTATCGCTATCACGACGAGCAGCTCGATGAGCGTGAAGGCGGATGTCTGGCGCGCTTGCGCGCCATGGATCAGCGTGAACCCCGCTCCGGGGCGGAGGGCGGCCCCCGCCCGGGACCCCCCTCCGGGGTGGAGGGCGGAGATGCCGCGGCCGGGGAAGCCCGAGCGGTCCGGGTGCTTCTTCTGCGAGTTCATACGACCCTCCTTCGGATCAAAGATGTTGCGACGCTGAATGAATCCGCTCAGCGCGCAGGTTTTTAGGGACGGGTTTTCCTTGATAGTTTGCTGGCAGGCCTGGGCTTTCGGGGCGAAGATCTCTCTCAATGCTCGCTCTCCTTTGTATATCGGGACGTGTCGGCGGGAACCGCCTCGCTGACGTGGAAGCAGGGCGGCACGGGTAGAACCGAGCCGCCGCGGGTGCTGGACGCGCGCACCACCAGGCGCGTTTGCAGCCGTTCGGCGCGCGGCGGGAGCGGCTCGGGTGGCGCCGCAAAATCCGGCCGGATGCGCTCGATGAGCAGACGCACCGACGCGCGGCACATCGCCTCCAGCGGATACGCGATGCTCGTCAGCGGCACGTCCAGTTGCGCCGCAAGCGGCAGGTCGTCGCAGCCCACCAGCGCAATGTCCTCCGGCACGCGCAGCCCTTTGCACCGCAGGCCCATCATCGCGCCGATCGCGTTCATGTCGTTGAAGCAAAACAGGGCGTCGGGCCGCTCCCCCGGCGCTTGACGCGCCATCTCGTCCGCCAGCGCCTCGGCCGCCGCGCGCGCCGCCGCCACGTCAAAGGCCGTGCCGTCGAAGGTAAAGATGCGCTCCTTCTGGCCCGACGCTGCCATCCTTTCGCGGTAGATTTTGTCGCGCGGGTTGCCGGGCCGGTTCAGCGCCTGGCGCGGCGCGAAGTAGCCGATGCGCTCACACCCCTGCGCCCCCAGATGATCGAGCGCCTCTCTCACCCCGGCGTCGAGCGCGGCGCCCACGCTGTCGCGGCCCGGTGCGATCAGCCCCAGGACGACGACGTTCGCCATGGCGCTCCGCCGCACCCACTCGCGCGCCTGGGTCAGCGTTTCGCTCCACACGAGGACGCCGTCGATCTGGCGCGACAGGAGCGCCTCCAGGAGGTGCAGGTCGCTGGTCTCGTCCCGGCGGCGCGTGGCAAGGATCACGTCGTAGCCCTCGCGCTCCAGCGCCTCGGAGCAGAGGGAGACCATGCGGGCGAAGAACGGGTTTTCGAGGCCGCCCGTGAGCAAGCCGATGACGCGGCTACGGCGCGTCTTAAGCTGCTGGGCGGCGCGGTTGGCGCTATAGCCAAGTTCGCCGGCGACGTCGAGGACGCGGCGGCGGGTCTCCTCGGACACGCGCGTGCTGCCTTTTGCGCCGTTGAGGATCGTCGAGGCCGTCGCGTAATGCACCTGCGCCTGGCGAGCAACCTCGCGGAGGGTGACCTTCACCGTGCCTGTTGCTCCTTCGCTCAGACGCCATAGACCAAACGTTTGGTGTCCGTTACCACAGTAT
>JAUJNC010000435.1 GCA_030446525.1 Armatimonadaceae bacterium | reverse complement strand
CGGACGTCATCCTGATCGGCGAGATGCGCGACATCGAGACGATGAACGTCGCCCTGCAGGCCTCGGAAACGGGCCACCTCGTCTTCTCCACCGTCCACACCGCCAGCGCCTCGGAGACCCTGGACCGCATCATCAACCTGTTCCCGCCCCACGACAAGGCGCAGCTCTGCATGCGGCTGGCGACCTCGATGCGCGGCGTCATCTCGCAGAAGCTTCTGCCGCGCGCCGACGTCGAGGGGCGCGTCGCCGCCGTGGAGATCATGATCGCCACGCCCACCGTCGCCAAGCTCATCGAGGAGGGGCGCAGCGGCAACATCTACACCGCCATCCAGGAGGGGAACTTCTGGGGCATGCAGACGATGAACCAGTGCCTGGTCAAGTACTTCCGGGCCGGCATCATCTCCGAAGAGGACGCCCTGTCGGCGGCGGGCAACGCCACCGAGCTCAAGCAGATGCTGCGGCGGCCGGGCTAGGGGCCATGACCAGGGAAGAGCTGCGTGACCGGGTCGCGGCCGTGCTGCCCGAGGTGGTCGCCCTGCGCCACGACCTCCACGCCCACCCGGAGCTGAGCGGGCAGGAGGCGCGCACGGCCCGCATGGTCGGCGACATGCTCGGCCGCCTGGGCATCCCCCACGAAACCGACGTGGGCGGCACGCACGGCGTGGTCGCGCACATCCACGGCGGGGCGGGAGATGGGCCCACCGTCGCGCTGCGCGGCGACATGGACGCGCTCCCGATCCGGGAGGAGAACGACGTGCCGTACCGGTCGACCGTGCCCGGCGCGATGCACGCCTGCGGCCACGACGGCCACACGGCCAACCTCCTGGGCGCGGCCATGGTGCTCGACGCGCTCAGAGGGGAGCTGCCGGGGAGCGTCCGGCTCATCTTCCAGCCGGCCGAGGAGACGGTGCGCGGCGCGGACGCCCTGGTGCAGGCGGGCGCCGTCGACGGCGTCCAGGCGATCGTGATGCTGCACGGCTGGCCGAACCTTGCCGTGGGACGGATCGGCGTGCGCAGCGGCCCCGCGATGGCCTCCTCGGACAGCTTCACCCTCCAGATCCGCGGCCGGGGCGGGCACGGCGCGTACCCGGACGACACCGTAGACCCGATCGTGGCCGGGGCGCAGGTCGTCGCCGCCCTGCAGACGGTCGTTTCCCGCGAGCTCTCGCCCCTGGCGCCGGCCGTGGTCAGCGTCACCACCTTCCACGCGGGCACGGCCCACAACGTCATCCCCGACACGGCCGAGCTGTCCGGCACCGTGCGCGCCCTGGACCCGGCGCTGCGCGGGCGGATGCCGGCCATCCTCGAGCGGGTTATCGCGGGCGTGTGCGCGGCCCTGCGCGCCGAGTACACGTTCGAGCACACCTGGGGCACCCCGGTGACGGTGAACGACCCGGGCGTCACCGACCTGGTGCGGGCGGTGGGGCGCGACCTGCTCGGGCCGGAGAACGTGGTCGAGCTGTCCGAGCCGACGATGGGCGCGGAGGACTTCGCCTACTACCTGCAGAAGGTCCCCGGCGCCATGTTCCGCCTGGGCACCGGCTGCCCGCACCTGCTCCACACCCCCCGCTACGACTTCGGGGACACCCCGCTGGCCCACGGCATCGCCCTGATGGTCGAGACCGCCCGCCGCTACCTGCGCGCCGGTTAAATCCGGAAACGTATTCCTTCTTTTTCTGCCTAAGAGAATAGAGCGGACCCCGAGTGGGTAGATAGCTCTAGAATGTCTTATGTCCTCGCTCCGCACCAAACTGCGCATCGCCTCCTCCGTGCTGTTCGCCACCGGCTTCTTCGATGCCCTGGCCGGGCGCTTCCTGCTGCAGCGGGCGCCGCGCCGCCGGTACCCCAAGGACATCATCGCCCCGCCCGCGGACGCGCGCAGCTGGCGCGACCTGCGGGGCGCGCTGCACGTGCACTCCACCTACTCCGACGGGAAGGGCGACATCCCCTGCGTGATGGAGGCGGCCTGCGACGCCGGCGTCGACTGGGTGCTGCTCACGGACCACAACACGCAGCGCCCCCGGCGCGACGACTGGGAAGCGGACTATGACGCCAAGCCCGTCCTCCTCATCGGCACGGAGGTGACGGTGGAGCAGGGGGCGTTTCTGCTGGCGCTGGACATGCCCCCGGACTGGGAGCCCACCAAGTATCTGCCGCCCCAGGCGGCCCTGGACGAGATAAACGCCCGCGGCGGCTTGCCGCTCGTCTCCCTCCCCTTCGACGTCAAGCACCCCTGGTGCGACTGGGACGCTTGCGGCTATGTCGGGCTGGAGGTGATCAACCTGAGCACCGTCGCCCGCCGCCACGGAAGGGCTCCAGTGCATCCGGGCCTACCTCCCGGGCCTCACCGGCAACGATCTGGCCGCCGAGGAGGGCCAGGAGCTGGTCGCCCACGGGGGCC
>JAUJNC010000434.1 GCA_030446525.1 Armatimonadaceae bacterium | reverse complement strand
TCGGGGTGGAAGGGCCACCACAGCACGTCGGGGGCGCCCTTGAGGAAGATGTCCACGTTGGCCATGCCCAGCTTCTTCAACCGCGCGACCTCGAGCTCGCTTGAGGGCACGTGGGCGAACAGGCGCACCACGGTCTCGGGCACGTACTTCTGCCCGATCTCGTAGCCCGGCCTGCCGTTGCTGAACTTGAGCCACTCCCAGGCGAGGTCGGGGTTGCGCACGTTCTGGGACATGCCCCAGCCGGTGCCGCCGGTGCGGAACTTGCGCGGCAGGTTGTTGGCCAGCTTGGGCACCCAGAACATGTCCCACTGCAGCCCCGGCTCGGCCTCGAGGAATCGGCGGATCTGCCACGGGCCGGTCAGGTACATGGCCACCTTGCCCTGGGCGAACAGCCCCCACCAGTCCTTCTGGCCCAGCCGGTCCCGGTCGGCGGCGGTGGGCATGATCTTCTGGCGGTTGGTCCAGTCGACCAGCATCTCGATGCTGCGGGCCCACCGCGGGTCATCCAGGGTGCCCTTCCTGGGGTTGTTGCGGTCGTCGACGTAGTACGCGCCGCCCGAGTACGGGACCGACTGGAAGTATTCGACGTGCAGCCCGTACTGGCTGCCGTCGGGGCGCGTCAGCTTCTTGGCCAGCTCCGCCACCCGGTCCCAGGTGTAGTTGAAGCTGTCCTTCTCCGAGGGAATCTGCAGCCCCGCCGCCTCGAACAGGCGCCTGTTGGCGAAGATCGCCGGGATCGGCGCGAGGTCCCCCGGGATGCAGTACTGCTCGCCCCTGTGGCTGTAGCCCGCCACCAGCTGCGGGTAGTAGTCCTTGAGCGCGATACCCTTGTCCCGGTTGAAGAAGGGCGCCAGCGGCTTGTAGAGGTTCCCCTTGGCGAAGGCGGGGAACTGCTCGTTCTCCGAGGCCACCACGTCCGGCGCGGAGCCAGACGCCATCAGCACGATCTGCTTGTTGATGTACTCGCCCCAGGGCGTGGTCTCCGTCTGGAACTCCACGCCGGGGAACTGCTCGGCGAACGCCTCGCGGATCTTGACCGACACGGGCGCAGTGAAGTCGAAGAACGCCGCCAGGCTCAGCTGCTTGGGGCCGGCGACCGCCTTCGGGCCGCCCTGCGCCGGCGCCTTCGCCTCCCCGCACGCGGCCAGCGCCGCGCCCCCGGCCAACGCGGCGCCCCCCAGCGCCCACCGTCGCGTTCGCCCGCCCGGCCCCAGTTGCCCCGCGTGCCCCATCTGCCGCGTGCCCCCGCCCGCATCCGCACTGCCCCCAACCACACCAGCCACGCCAGCCACGCCTCCCCCTACGACCGCTGCTCTGGTGCTCTCCATCTGCTGCGAACCTCCGGAAGGATGTCGCTCTGCGAGGCACAATCACCGGCCCACGAGGCCGACGCACTGCGCATTGCACGCGCCCTTCAAGCATAGCCGGTGCTCAATGGTCCCCCATCCGTGTGCATTGACGGAGGCCTCACTATGGTGAGGATGATGCGATCGACGGAGGATATGAAGACGTCCACGCTGCGGGAGTTGGCCGGGGCGCGCGGCCTGCACATCGGCGCAGCCGTGGCGGCGGGTCCGTTGGCGGAGGAGGCGCGCTACCGCCAGGTGCTGGCGCGCGAATTTTCGTCCCTCACGTGCGAGAACGTGATGAAGCCGATGTACCTCCAGCCCGAGCGCGGCCGGTTCGACTTCGCCGCTGCCGATGAGATGGTGCGCTTCGCCGCCAGGCACGACATGGCGGTGCGCGGGCACACGCTCGTCTGGCATCGCCAGAACCCCGAGTGGCTCGTCCAGGC
Organism: Armatimonadaceae bacterium; assembly: GCA_030446525.1. The sequence goes on along the minus strand of JAUJNC010000434.1, from coordinate 619 downwards.
CGTCGAGAACGGCGCCCCCGCCGGGGAGCAGCCTGCGGTCTTGCTCCGTGACCACATCGACGCCGTGCTCTCCCACTACCGTGAGACATTCCCGGGCCGGGTTGCTGCGTGGGACGTGGTCAACGAAGCGGTGGCCGACGGCGGCGGACTGCGCGACACACTCTGGCGCCGTGTCCTCGGCCCGGACTACGTCGCGCGCGCGTTCCGTTGGGCACACGCGGCCGATCCCCACGCGCGACTGTTCTACAACGACTACGGAGCGGACGGGCTCGGCAGGAAGTCGGACGCGGTCTATGCCTTGCTGCGGGAGCTCAAGGACGGCGGCGTGCCCGTGCACGGCGTGGGGCTGCAGATGCACGTGGGGATCGGGGCGGGACACGTGCCGTCACCGCACGACCTGGCAGCGAACGTGGCGCGGCTGGCGGCGCTGGGCCTGGAGGTGCACGTGACCGAGATGGACGTCAAGCTCCAGACGGGCGAGGGGCCGCCCGAGCGGCGGCTCGAGGAGCAGGCGCGCGTGTACGGGCAAACGATCGAGGCCTGCCTGGCGCAGGGCGTAGCGTCATTCACCATGTGGGGGTTCACCGATGCGCACTCGTGGATCCCGCGCCGCACCGGG
>JAUJNC010000433.1 GCA_030446525.1 Armatimonadaceae bacterium | reverse complement strand
AAAGCTGCTCCTTCGGACACCACAGCCGCGGTAGAAGTGCACGAATGCCAGGTCGCCGGCGACGACATCGCTCAGTCGCCGCACGTTTCCGGCGTGATCGAGCAGCTCGAGATCCGGAAGTACGGCCCCGGATCGGGGCGAACCTTCCATCACTACGCCGAGGCGGGACTCGGGAAGCGCAGATGGGCGCCGATCTGGCTGTCGGCGATCCACATCCGTCCGCCGTGTGCCTCGATGATCGCGCGTGAGATGGCCAGCCCCAGGCCTGCGCCGCCCGGTGGTCGCGCCGACGCTGGGCCGCCGCGGTAGAAGGCTTCAAAGACTCGGTGGCGCTCGGGCGCCAGGATGCCGCTGCCGGTGTCGGCCACTGCGCTCTGCAGAGCGTCACTGAGGACGGTCGCGCGCACGGTGCGGGTGGCGTCGGCGGGAGTGTGTCGGAGGTCGTGGGGGAGGTGGGGGCGGGGCCGTAGGGGGTGGGCCGCGGGCCGCGGGCCGCGGGGGCGTCTTCGCGCGCGAGGGGGGAGGACTGTGGCCGCCGACACGCACCCCGAGGTCGGCAACCTGGTGCTCTACGAGGTCTACGTGCGCCAGCACGGCCCGCGCGGCGCCTTCGCCGACGTGGAAGCCGACCTCGGGCGCATCCGGGGCATGGGCGTGGACGTCGTCTGGCTGATGCCGATCCATCCGATCGGCGAGGTCGCCAGGCACCGCCCCCTGGGCAGCTCCTACGCGATCGCCGACTACCGCGGGGTGAACCCGGAGTACGGCACGCGGGCGGACCTGGCGCGGTTGATCGCGCGCGCCCACGCCCTGGGGCTGCGCGTGATGCTCGACGTGGTCTTCAACCACACCGCGCCCGACTCGGTGCTGGCGCGCGCGCACCCCGACTGGTTCCACCAGGACGAGCGCGGCGTCCCGATGCCGCTCAAGTGGGACGACGTCGTCGACTTCAAGGCGTTCCACCCCGCGCTGACCGCCTACCTGATCGAGACCCTGACCGAATGGGTGCGCCTCGGGGTGGACGGCTTCCGCTGCGACGTGGCCGCCGCGCTGCCGGAGGCGTTCTGGCTGGAGGCCCGCCGCGCCTGCGCCACCGTCAAGCCGGGGCTGCTTTGGCTGGCGGAGTCGGTGCATCCCTCCTTCGTGCTGTCGCGCCGCGCCGCGGGCCTGACGGCGCTCTCGGACGGCGAGCTCTACCGCGCGTTCGACCTGACCTACGACTACGACCTCTGGCCGCTCTGGCAGGCCGCGGTCGAGGGCCGGGCGCCGGTGGGGCGCTACCTCGAGCTGCTGCGCTTCCAGGAGGCGATCTATCCCGCCAACGCCGCGAAGCTGCGCTGCGTGGAGAACCACGACACGCCGCGGATCATGGCGTTCGCGCCGACGCGCGCGCGGGCGCTGGCCTGGACCGCGTTCCAGGCGTTCAACCGCGGGGCCTTCCTGATCTACGCGGGGCAGGAGTCGGGGGCGACGCGCCGGCCCTCGCATGTGGACGTGGACCGGATCGCGTGGGGGGGCTACGAGTTGCAACCCTTCCTCACCCGGCTGGCGGCCCTCAAAAAGGACCGGGCGCAGGTGGCGGGGCGCTTCGTCCTGCTCGGCGACGCCCCGGCGATCCAGGCGGCCTGGCGCCTGTCGGGCGCGAGCCTCTACGGCGTCTTCAATGTCGACGGCAACGCCGGCGACGTGGCGGTGCAACTCCCCGACGGGACCTACGTGGACCTGCTGGGCGGTGCGGCCCTGCCGGTGCGGGCGGGGCGGCTGCGCCTACCCGAGAGCGCGGCCATCCTGCGCTACGCGGAGGACATCGCCCTGACCCCGCTCGCGACCGCGCTGCTGGACTACCGCGCCGCGCCGGTGTAGCCGGCTCAGGGGCTGGGCGACGGTGCGCCCACTCGCGTTCTCGAAACGATACCGCCCGTGGTGCGGTGAGCCCCTCCACGCTGGGGAGCGCCAGAGCGCCTGAACCGGCCTGCTCCCCCCAAAGTTGGGGGGCCGGGGGGCGCTCACGGCTGGCGCGCCTCCGCCATGCCGAGAACGCATCTGCCCTGACCGGAGCGCGACAGGCGGTTGCCATTTGCTACGGTCGTGCTATACTGCGGGTGGTTCGAGCATTACAAGGCATTGCGCGGCATTCTGGCCCAGGCGGAACCGGCGGACTGTGCGGGATAGGCTCCAACGAGGAGGCTGATCGTGAGACGCGCGCGTCGTGCTGGCCCTCGTCGTCCCCTCCGAAACCGCGCCGCCGCGCGTGGCCGATCCGCGCGAAGCCCCCGCCGGGCGCCCCGGACCCGCTCCACATTCGCCCCCGACCCATAACCGCGCGCCCTGCGGACTTCCCACGTCATAAATCCGACCCGACTCGAGCCGTGCCCCGGAACCGCGCGCCCGCCGCGGGCCTCGGAGTGTCCGGGGCCC
>JAUJNC010000432.1 GCA_030446525.1 Armatimonadaceae bacterium | reverse complement strand
GATCATGCCGCTCCTGGTCGCCGAGCGGGAGATCGCCGGGCGGGTGGTCATCTTCGTCATGGTGGCCGTGGCCGCCCCGTTCCTGGAGGAGCTGTTCTTCCGCGGGGCGCTCTTCGGCGGCCTGCGGTCGCGCTGGGGCTGGGTGCCGTCGGCCGTTGCCGCCTCGGCCGTCTTCGCGGTCGCGCACCCCCCGCAGGACTGGCTGCCCATCTTCGGGCTGGGCCTCGGCCTGGCCACGATGCGCGAGATGCGACAAAGCCTGGTGCCGTGCATGGTCGCGCACCTGGTACAGAACTCGTTCGCCTTCTTCTTCCTGTGGACCCTGTTCGACGGGACGTGACGGGAACCGGCGCCGATGGCGGACGTTATAATTAGTGTACGCGTGACACCACGAGGCGGCCGTGACGCGGTGATCGGGGTGCGGGGGGGCACCCTCCACCTGCGTGTCGCCGCGCCGCCCGTGGACGGGGCCGCGAACAAAGCCTGCGCGGCCCTGGTCGCCCGGGCGCTCGGTCTGAAGGGCTCGCAGGTCGCCCTCGCGGGCGGCGGCGCCTCGCGCAGCAAGCGGTTCGCCCTTTCCGGTATCACGCCGGAGGAGACGGAGCGCCGCCTGGCCGCCCTGCCGGCGCCCCCCGCCTAGTGGCAAACCGTGTTACAATAAGGACGAGGCACACCATGAGCGAGGACATAAGAAACGTATTGATCATCGGCAGCGGACCGGCGGGTCTGACCGCCGCCATCTACGCAGCGCGGGCGAACCTTGCGCCCCTGCTTTTGGAGGGGTTCGAGCCGGGCGGGCAGCTCATGATCACGACCGAGGTCGAGAACTTCCCCGGCTTCAAGGACGCGATCCTGGGGCCGGAGCTGATGGAGCAGATGCGCGGGCAGGCCGCGCGCGTGGGCACGGAGATCGTCACCGAGCACGTCACCGCGGTCGACCTGTCGCACCGCCCGTTCACCGTGCGGACTGCGATGAACGAGTACAAGACCAGGACGCTGATCATCGCCACGGGGGCGTCGGCCAAGTGGCTGGGGCTGGCGTCGGAGACGGCGCTGTACGGCAAGGGCGTTTCGGCCTGCGCGACCTGCGACGGCTTCTTCTTCCGCGGCAAGGACGTGATCGTGGCCGGCGGCGGCGACACCGCCCTGGAAGAGGCGATCTACCTGACCCGCCTGGCACGGAGCGTGACGCTCATCCACCGGCGCGACACCCTGCGCGCCTCGAAGATCATGCAGGAACGCGCCTTCAAAAACGAGAAGATCACCTTCGTCTGGGACACGGTGATCAAGGAGATACAGGACATCGAGGCGGGCAAGGTCACGGGCGTCAAAGTGATCAACCTGAAGACGGACGAGGAGAAGGTGATCCCGACCGACGGCGTGTTCATCGCCATCGGCCACAAGCCGAACACCGACCTGTTCGCGGGGCAGCTCGACCTGGACGATCTGGGGTATATCTGCGTCACCAAAGGCTCGCACACCGGTATACCGGGCGTGTTCGCCGCAGGCGACGTCCACGACACGGTCTACCGGCAGGCCGTCACGGCGGCCGGCTCGGGCTGCATGGCCGCGCTCGACGCCGCGCGCTTCCTGGAAGCGGAAGAGGCCAAGGAACACTGAGGAAGGGATGACCCCCTCCCTTCCCCCGGGCGGCAGGGTCGCGTCGGTCGGCGTGGATCTGGTGGACGTGGGGCGCGTCCGCGCGTCGCTCGCCCGCCACGCCGGGCGCTTCACGGCCCGCGTGCTGACGCCGGAGGAGGCCCATTACTGCCTTTCCCGGCCGGACCCGGCGCCGCACGTCGCCGCGCGCTTCGCCGCCAAGGAGGCGGTGATCAAGTGTCTGGGCGGCGCGTGCGCCTTCCGCGACATCGAGGTCGTGCGGGCGCTGAGCGGCTCCCCTTCCATCACCCTGCGCGGCCGCGCCGCCGAGCGCGCCGGCGGCCGCGCCGTCCTGGTCTCCCTGAGCCATCTGGAGCACCTGGCCCTGGCCTTCGCCGTGCTCGTGGAAACGGAGCCGTGAGGGCGGCCGGCGGCACCGCGGACCGCCTGCTGCTCGCGGCGGCGCGGCGTTTGCAGGCGGCGGGCATCCCCGCCGACGAGGCGCGCGCCGAGGCGCGCCTCCTGCTCGCGGCGGCGCTCCCCGTCAGCCGCGAGGAGCTGCGTCTGCGGCCCGAGCGGGCGGTCACGGACGAAGAGGCGGCGCGGTTCGGGTCGTTTGTCGACCGGCGCGCCCGCCGGGAGCCGCTCGCCTACATCACCGGTGCGCGCGCCTTTTACGGCCTGGAGTTTCGGGTCTGCCCCGCCGTGCTCACCCCCCGCCCCGAAACGGAGTTCCTGGTCGAGGCCTCGCTGCGGCACAAGTCGCCCGCCCTCACCCCCCAGCCCCCTTCCCCAACCTCGTGGGGCCCTTTCCCACTCG
>JAUJNC010000431.1 GCA_030446525.1 Armatimonadaceae bacterium | reverse complement strand
AGCCGCGCTTCGGCGAGGTGGATCCCGGCGAGCTCGGCGCCCTGCAGGTCCGCCCCTTTCAGGTCCAGCCCCAGGTCCTCCTCGCCGTGCGTGGACCACTCCCGCCGCCGCAGCACGTCGAGGACCGCCTGCACGTCGGCGCGGGGCGTCGCCGTCCGCAGCGCGGGCGTCGCGGTGGACTGCTGGGCGGGCGGCAGGCGGACGAACGCGGTCAGGACTTGCATCGCCGGCCAGTAGTCGCGCGCCGAGTCCGCGGCGAGTTGCTCCAAGGCGTAGATGCCACCGATGCGGATCTGCGGAGAGGCGTGTCCCAGCTGCTCCACAGCCTTGGTGAACCGATCGGTGCGCTGGCCCCGCTCCGCCACGGCGAGCGAGCGCTGGGTCGACACCCGCGTCTCGGTGATCTGGTACCACGTGAACGCAAGGCCCGCCACCACCGCCAGCCCGCTCAGGATCTGCCCGAGGGTCGCGCGGGCGCCGTTCTCCACCTCGAACGGGTCAGGCGACTCCGCCGCCGACGAATCGCCCGTCTTGGCGCCGGACCGCGTCGAGCCCGGCGGGGCGAAGCGCCTCGCCTGCCACTGGGGCACCCTCCACAGCAGCAGCACGATCCAGACGAGCGCCGCGGCGGCGGCGCTGGCGACGAAGGCGAACCCGCGCAGGTCGGCCAACGTCGCCTCTAACTGCTCCACGTCGTCCAAACCTATCATCAGCCAGACCGCGGTCAACACGGGAGCTGCTGCAACTATCCAAGCCCCTTCGACGACGTTCTGAATCAGCCCAGGACCGACGGGACCGATCTCTTCCTGCCAGTAGACGAAGCTGGCGGCGCCGATCAGCCAGGGAATCAACAGAGACCGGGGCGGCAGGCGCCACGTCGCGGTGGGTTGCCACCTGATCATCCGCCAGACGAGCAGGGAGGCCGGGACGAACAGGAGGAAGAACCTTGTGGGGCGCCAGTCGTCGTTATAAATGAGACGGTCACAGACATAATGGCCAAAATAGTTAATTTCGCACTCTTCCGAACGGTCGGGGCCGTACAGACTGTAGCTCCACGAGGCGATGGCCACGGCGCCGAACGCCGCGAGGAAGACGATCCGATGCCGACCGGAGGCGCCCCAGACCACCGATACGCCGGCGGCGAGCAGCGTGGCGGCCCACCAGCCGCCGAGCGCGTTCCACGCGGCGGCGGCGGCGAAGGCGATCAGGCTGGCGACCCCGACGAGCAGCGGCCCGTGCCCGAAGACGTCGCTGGCCCAAACCCGCGCCCGACCGGGCGTTGCGGTGGAGGGCGCATCGTCCTTGTCCGGCGCGTCGAGCGGATCCGGGGCGCGCTGCGGTACCGGCGGGGCCGCCCGCAGGCCGGTCGGCGGGGTCGCGGGCCGCGGGGCATCGGGACGCTCGCCGGCGCCCGGCAAGGCGGCGCGCGCGAGCAGGCCGGCCACAAAGGAGAGCCCGAAGCCCAGGACGAGGCGGGTCCGCATGACGCGTCCCTCGGCCACGAGGCCCGGCGCCGCGTCCGCCGGACCGGAGCCTCGCCCGCGCGGCGGCCGTGCCGGGATGCAACAACGCGGCCCCCGCCGCAGGACGCGGCGACGGCACCGTACGCTACACCAAGGGTCGTTCCTGCGCAACGGGTCGGTTTCGTGCGGTGGCGTGGCGGCTTGGGCAGGGACGCCGGCGAGGATCGGCCGCGCTCCCCGGCCGGCGCGACAAGAACCCCGCCCGCAGCGTGCCCGCGGAGACGAGGGATCGGGGGAGCGCCCCTGCTCCCAGAAGCACCGGCCATGCCGGCCCGCCGCGCCCTCTTGCGCGTGCGCGGGGGAGGGACAGGGGCGGCGGTATTCTGGCCCCACCCGTGGGCAACGTCTTCCTCGGACTCGGCTACCACCCGGACCCGAAACCCCGGGGATGTTTTTGGCGTCAGGCGGTTCTCGCGCTAAAGGGCCGAAACCTGGGAAAAGTGCTGGGGGGCACGCGGGGACCCCTCCCACACACGCAACAACCACCATCACGAGTAAAGTCCCCCCATCACCATCACCCCTCAGTCGCCAGACGGCTGCTCAGGGTGGAGTATGGGAGCGTGTAGAGCCAGGGCAGGAGTGCAACGGGGCGGGCGAGAACCGCAGCAATCCGCCACGGTCGGGGGGCGCCGTGTCCATGCAGCACGAGGCGGAAACGGCGGCGCGACGGGGAAACGCGGGCGGGTGAACAGGACGGGCGGGGCGTGGCGGCGTGGCGGCCGGCTAGCCGGCGTTGCGCAGCGAGGGGTACCGCTCCCGCATCCGGTCGAGCCAGGCGTCCCGCTCTTGGTCGATGAAGGCGCGGCGGGCGTCGTGGTCGTCGCCGAAGCGGGCGGTCAGCGGGTCGATGCCGCGCAGCTTGGCGAGGAGGCCGCACAAGACCAGGAGCTCGGTGCA
>JAUJNC010000040.1 GCA_030446525.1 Armatimonadaceae bacterium | reverse complement strand
AGCTGAGTGTCGATTAATTCCTCCCTTTTTTCCACTCCTTCCACGCCAGCCAGCCAAAGCCTACGGCCAGGGATGCCCATGCTGCCGTACGAATACCGCGCCGCCTGCTTTCAGGCGGCGGAGCAAAGACATTGGGACTGGTATCGATCCCGGTACCCCGCATGCCTTGGACCCGGTCTTCTCTTGCCTTTACCCGAAGGATGCCCCACATCCCCTGAGGAACGTCCCAGCGCAGTATGCCGCTGCGGTAGGCGTGGTCGCCGGGGAACTGCGGCGAGAACCGGAAGGTGCGTACCGTGCCGGTAGTAATCGCCGACTCCGAGGAAACAGGGAAGCGGTCGTCTTCATTCGGATCCAGGCACGGATTCTGCGTGCCGGTCCCGCCCGAGTCGTCGCGCCGGAATCGATGCTCCGGCCACGCTACCCCGTGCACGGTAAAGCTGTGGTTGCGTGGTTTGTCGCACGCTCCTATGAGATGCAAACGCACGCAACTTTCCGTGCCCACAAGCCATAGCGGGGTGGCGGGCTTGGGGTCGTGAAGCCACTCGTGCGGCGGGAGATCAGGTCGCCCCCTCACGTCGAAGATCGGTCCGCGCGGTTCGGAACGATAGCTGAAGCCCTTTTGCCCCTCGTCCTCGTGGTCTGGCTTGCCGCCTTCCTCGTCCGGTGGAGCGTCAGGAAGCGGCTTACCATTAGGCTTGTCCCAGTATAAGCGCAGGCCGTCCTGCATGAACAGCACTATCTCCTCGAAGCGTTTTCTGCCTTCGACGATGGTTGCGCGTGCTCCTGACCAAGCTGGACGCGCATCCGGGGCTGCCGTTGTCTGGTTCGGCGCCACTGCCAGAGGATCGGACTTCGGCGCTTCCATGATGAGAGCGCCCACAAGGCCGTGGTGGCGGTGGTGCCGGAAATCCGCCATGTCCTGAAGCATCAATGGCCCCAGCGGCAGATTACTCTGCGCGTCATCCTGATAAACCCGGGTATCCCACCGATAAGTAATCCTGTAGCCCGGATAGATGGTCTGGTAGGGGTTCCTTCCGACGTTGGCTCCATCGCTTGTAAGCACGTCGTAGAGCAGGAAGTCAGCGTGCAGAGAAACCTGCTGGGAAACCGGGCGGTTCTTTCGGTCGAGGGGAACCTCCGGAGGATCGCTTTCGTGCCGGAGGGTACCGCCGGTCCTGTTGTACAGCGTGACCTTTACCACTTCCCCCTGATGACACCGAAGAACCAGCGGCTCGTCGCCAGCGGAGGGCGGCAAAGGTACGGATGTCTTCGCCCCCGGATTGTTCTCATGGTATACGTTCAGGGACAGAACACGGTAGACCACGCCCTGTGGATCGATGATCGCAGGTTGGTCCGCAGCCCGGGCGGGCCGGTAGACAAGCGAACGCTTTACTGCCTCAACCGCAAAGTGACGTACCAGAGCCGGCGGTGGCGCGGCCGGCGCGACGACACCCGGAAGCGGGGCAGGTTCCCGAATGGCCAGTGATTCGGACGCTGACGATTCGTCCTCAAAGGAGACTGGCTCGGGAATCGGAGCGTTCTCCCCGGCCTCTTCGTCGCGCTCGATTTGCGGGAGGGCAGAAGCTGCTGCCCCCGCTATCCGCTCTGGACGCGGGAACGCGCGGATCAGCCCCCAGCAGCCCAGCCACAGATCGTCAGCGCTGGAGAGTTTGTACAGGTAATCGCCCGGCCCGAAGGGTTCGTTATGTACGAACGTAAAAGCCTCGGCTATGCCAAAGGTCTGCTGGTTGCGCAGGGTAGACTCCAGGTTTCTGCGGAATCGGCGCCACCGCATGCCGTGCACCTGGAAGCTGTGTTGCTCCTCGTGCGAACCCTGAATGATTCGGAACCAGATGGGATCATTCGCGTGGGCAGCGAAGCCGGTAGTATCCGGCAGGCCATGGACGCGTGAGCTGAACCAGTAGGCGGGGTCTGAGTTGTCAGGGCGATTGCGAATCGGCTCGCAGCGGTAGTTGATCGCCATCACCCCCTGGTCTCCGTGCCCCCCAGATTCCTCCGGCGGGTTGAGCGGCTCCCCACAGCGGGTCTTGCCGGGCTGTTGCCGATCAAACATCGGGATAAAATCCGCCAGCGCGAGACAGAATTCCCGGACCGACGTCCCCCTTACTGTCTGTGTCAGCCCCTGACGCGGCGTCCGGTCGCTGCGTTCGGGCCGCAACGTGATCCGGGCCTGCACCCCGCTGATGATCTCGTTCTCCTTGGTGTCTCCCTCCTTGAAGTTGTCGTAGTACTTGGCCCCCGAAGGTTCGACGATAAGCGCGCCGAAGAGGCCGCGCTTCTGGCGATAATTGGCAAACAGGTGGTCGTGGAAGAAGATGGTGCCGAACTCCTGGTCCAGCCACCACCGGTAAACCATCTTGGTCCTGTCGTTCTCCTTTGTTTGGATCCGCGGGCCGCTTATATAGTTCCAGCCCACGCTCGCGCCGTCAGCACAGATCGGGTCGAACTTGACCATGTGGACATGGAGGGCGCATTCGCCTTCCCACGGACGTTCGTCACAGGGCGGGAGGGCTAAGTCAAAGGCCGTTTCAGGAAAACTCTCCGGCAGGCGGTTATTCAGCGTGAGGTTCAGGATCTGTCCGTGGTTCGCGCGGAAGAACAGCGGCTCATGCCATTCCGGACGCTGCGAGCAGAAGCTGTTTTCCCACTCAGCCAGCGAGGATACCGCCCCCGATGCCCGGGTCTCACCGGTCGCCTGCTCGTCGCCGGACTCGTCGTCATGTGGATCGTCGGAATTGAGGACGAACAAATGGCCGGAGGGGTCCCACCACTCATGTCCGGAACTCTGGTGATAGCGTATGGGCCTGCTGATGACATCGATGGGATGGCGAACTTCCCGCTTGTCACAGTCATCCGTGTCACCGTCTTGCGTACAGAGGTACGACACATCGTCGGGATCCATCTTTGCCTGCTGCTCACGGAAGGGATAGCGCGTGAACAGTTCGCCGGGAACAGGCTCCTTATTGAAGGCCGCCAGTTCCAGCGCTGTCGGGTCCGAGCGATAGTCATAGTCGTCGGGAAGGCGCCCGGCAGTGGGCGGCCATGGCGGACGCGGCGACTTGACGCGATTTGCCCCCGGGACGTAGAGCGGGTAGCCGGGGTGCTGCTTGCTGGGTCTGGGCAGCAGGGGACGACCGGGCAGGGGCAGCAGCTTTTCAATCGGGGTGCCGTCGGGATACTGGCCTATGCGGCGGCGCGCGTACACCGATTTGGGATCGTCAGTCAGGAGATCGCCTATCTTCCCCTCCTGAAGCGTCTCGAAGGTGCGGAACATGCCCCACATGCCTTCATGGAAGTGGGGGTACAGGTGGCAGTGCCAGATAACGTCGCCTGCGACCTGATGCCGGTTCCCCGCCCCCCACAGCGGCTCGATGGTGTGGCCGGTCTGTGGGCTGAAGGAGATGGCATCGATACGCGGAGAGTCCGTATCCTGCGGCGCGGCATGCCACTCGTACAGGTGCAGATGGAAGACATGGGTCTCCTTCACGCCCCCGTGTACCAGCCGAATCCGCACCGGGTCGCCGATATAGGCTTTTAGTATCGGGGTTTCTGGGTCGCCGAACATCCAGGAGCTGTGGTGCTGCTCCTCATTGAGGACCGGGCGGTCCTGGAAATCGTGCTCAGCGTGTATCAGCCGGAACAGTTCGTGCTCTCGGTTGATCATCGGCTCGGCCCGGTACGATATCGGCATGATTGGAAGCTGATGTTCTCCGCCGCCGTGGCCGCCGCCGCCGCCGTGGCCGCCGCAGGGATCCGGAGGAGTGTCCTCATGAGGGGGCTTGAACTCAGGTTCGTCATGAAACACAACTACGAACTCGCGGTGCGCGTATTCTGAGTAATCGATCGTCGCCTCGCTCCATCGCTGGATTGACCAGTCATACTCCGGCCAAGGTTTCGGGTCATCTGATGGCGGGCGTTCCAGGTCGGCCGGGAAGAGGATGTCCATGTACAATCCGTCGAGTTCAGGCACCTCTTCAGGAGCCATACGCCCGGTGATGGGGTCTCGCCAAATAGCCCCCGGCGGCTCGACAACCAGAGCACCGAATAACCCGTGGAGATTGGTGCTGTCACGCTCCTTCCCCTTCTCCGTCCCGTCGTAGTTGCCCCCGTCGTGGAAAGGAAAAACACCTTCGTTGTTGCAGACCCACGTGTATTCGACCGTCTGGTTGGTGTCGGCCAGGTTAACGGGCTTCCCTCCCACATGGGTAGGGTTCTCCCCCACATAGGAGCCATCACTTGTTCGGACGTCGTAGCCATCGGCAACGAGATGTATTCCCACCCGCCGGTCTTTGATTTTGTTGCGCAAGGTGACGTGGACCGTCTCCTTGTGCCGCGCGCGCAGAACCAGCGGGCGGACCAAGGGGTGCGGACTAGTCGCCTGCTTACGGTCAGTGGGAAAGGGCATTTCCAGCTTAAGGGCGCGGTCCTGAGCTTTTTCTTTCAGCTCATCGGAGGGCGTTTCCCCCTTGATTAGGGCGCGGATATACTCCAGCAGTGGAACGTTGATCGTCAGGGCGTACATCAGACCGTCATGGTCGTGGTCTCCGCCAGCCAACAGAACCTCTTTGTCTCCCTTTTTTTCTCCCTTGCCAATGGGCAGGGTGTCGAGCCGGACCTCATTGTAGTAGATCGGCATCTGGAGTGCTGTGACGTCGTACCGAAGTGCCATACATGTCCTCCTCACTAAGTACTACAGTTGTAGATTTCCTTGTTCTTTCGCTCTTCGCTTGTAGTGGCAGGCGCGGGCCAGCGCTTGATGCCCGCGCCGCCACAGTGACCACGCCCACACAAATGCTGCCCCACCGGCCACACGCCATAGCACAGATCCCAGCAGATGCCGTATCTCCCCGACGCTCAGCGGCACAACCGGTTTCGAGCCTGCTTGAACCGCTCCAGAGACCTCGCCCTCTTGCCGGGAAACAGGAGCCCCTTTTTTCCCTGGGCACAACGCACCACCGACAGGAACGCCAGAGCCGCCATCGACAGCGTCACATGCCGGTGCCAGCCCGCCCACGAGCGCACCTCGTACTGGTCCAGACCCACCTCGCCCTTGGCCTGCTCGAAACAGCACTCAATACACCAGCGGCGCCCTGCCACCGCTGCCAACGTCTCCAGCGAAGTGTCCGCCGGAGCAAACGCGCGGAAGGCAGTCATCTGCTGTGGGTCCGACAGGCTCCGGCGCACCAGCAGCCAGCGCTTCCAGGCATCGCCGTGCCCCTGGTTGACCTCCTGCCAGGCCCAGGCGAACTCCCGCTCGCCCTTGGAACCCGCCCCGCAACTCAGCCTCTGCCAGCCATCTGCGGGGATCCGGGGCAAGAGATCTTTGACGCGCCATCCTTTCCCGCCGATGTAGAGCATCTCCTGCCCCGTCACCGCCAGCACATGGCATTGGCCGCGCGCCTGCAGCCACAACTGCAGGCTGCGGTCGTTGCCGTACACCGAGTCCCCCGTCACCCAGCGCGCCGGCACGCCCGCGGCGAAGGCCCTCTGCAGCAACTGCCGGCCCATCTTGGGCTTGGTGGTGAGCGTTACGTCCTCAACGATACCGGCCTTGCCGCAGCGTTCTTTGTCGTCGGTCCACTCCTTGGGCAGATACAATGCTCGGTCTATCAAGGCATGGCCTCGGCTGCTGGCGTAAGCCAGGAACACGCCGATCTGACAGTTCTCGATCCTTGCTGCCGTGCCGCTGTACTGTCGGGCGACACCAGCCGAGTGGCTGCCTTTCTTGACGAAGCCGGTCTCATCGAGAATCAGCACGCCCTCTGCCTCGCCTAGATGCTCGATAACATAGTGGCGCACCTCGTCGCGCAGGGTATCGGCGTCCCAGCGGCTTCTTCCCAGCAGGTGCTGGATTCTGTAAGGTGTCTGGTGACCGAGCCCTTGGGCCATCTGCCAACCATTCTTGCGCTCGATGGGACTGAGCAGGGCCTGCAGGTAGTCTCTGGCCTGCTCGCGCAGCTCGACACGCGGCAAGTGCTTGCCGACTCGGGCGGTGAGTGTGTCAAAGGCGCGCTGCCACTGGGGCAGTGTCTCGTCAAGAAAAGCATCGATGTTCATGCCTGAATCGTCGGTGTGATCAATCTACAACTGTAGTATTAGAAAGGATGAGCCAGACGACCCACGTCTGGCTCCGTTACTATTCGATAATTCGGCGGGAAAACCTCCCGGCGCGTGCGTTTCACGGATCGGGTGATCGTGCCGCTGGCCAGGAGTAGATATTGGCCTCGTAAGGCAGCCAGCGGTCGGTGAAGCGGCTGCCGTCTCCTAACGGGCTGTTGGTGCGTTCGTTCTTTACTCCGATGATCGGGTCGTTAAACTCGAGGGTGATCGTCAGCGCGCCCTCGGCAGGCAGATCGTCGACGCCCCCGGCGGCGTCGATCTTCGCGGTCCGCAGCGGGTTCAGGACCACGCACAGGTAGCGCCTGCCGCCCTTTTTCCAGAAGAGCCGCTCGGCGAGGGGCAGCTCCTTCCCCTGGGCAACAACCCGCACGCGCGGCTCCAGGGGGTGAGTGCGCTGTCCCGATCTCCACGCGAGCTGCCGGGTGATCCGTGTCCGCTGCTTGCGCCCTTCCTCGGTCGCGCGAACGAACAGGTAGGGGAGCGGCGTCCAGTTCGCATAGAAAGTCCTGCCTTTCCCGAAGGTGTTGCTGATGCCGGTGGCGGAGCCTTGTGCGGTGTCCTGGGCCGAGGCGCCGCCGGTGGGGCGGAGCATCCTCTCATACAGGACCGCCCCTTCCCGATCCCGGAGCGTGCCCACATGAGCGAGCCGCGCCGGAAGAGGCTTCTGATACAGCTCGGCGTTGACTTCGGCAACGGTTTTACCGTCGAGGACGCCTTGGCCGGCGTCGCGTGTGACACCGAACACCGCATCCAGCGCCCCGCGGGGCCGCGCTTTCCCGTGTTCGTCGAAGACCCCGGGCAGGTAGTCAGCGATCAGCGTACCGCCGCCGGCCACCCATGCACGGAGCGCCGCGGCCTCTTTGTCCGAGAGCGCCAGGGTGCGCGGCAGGATCAGCACGCGGTAAGCGCCCAGAGCCGCCGCCCCGCGCCGCTCCACATCGCGGTACGAAACGAAGTCATATTGGAACCCCGCGTCTTCGAGAAGTTTCATCCAGGCCCAGCGGTTGAGGATGTCCGTGGCGTTGTCGTTGTTCATCGACGAACTGCGGTTCACCCAGGTGCGGCCGTGCGGCTCGATGTCCATGAACCACGAGACGGCGATGCTCGGCTGCGAGTAGTAGAGCGCGATGCCGTCGTGCTCGAAGATGGCGCCCGGGAAGATCTCGCTCAGCGGCCCCTGAACCTCGCGGAACGTGTCCGCGAGCGCGCGGACGCTTTCCCGTGCCTGGCCGTTCTGGAACCAGGGGCCCTTCGGGGTGTCCGGCCAGCAGATGACGCCGCGGTTGCCGTGCACGAGGTAGTACCAGAGGAACCACTTGTCCTGCGCGGGCTTCTCGGTGAGGAAATAGGTCTGCACGCGCGGGCGGGACGAGCCCCAGAAGGAGCGCAGGATCTCGTTCGTCCCCCCGATGTCGTACGCTTCCATCCACTGGACCGCCTCCGTCAGGCGCGCGTAGTCGAACCCGCCGTACGCCGCCGGGGCCTGCCCGCCGACAAAGCCCGCGGGCGTGGACGGATCCAGGGCGTTCGCTTCGCGGGTCAGCTCGGCCAGCAGGTCGGCCCAGGCGCCATCCATGAAGCGCCGATGGTCCAACCAGGGCGCGAGGTTCCAGCGGTCAAAAGGCTGCCTGTGGAAGTGCAGCAGGTCGTCCACGCCTTCAGGCTCGACCTCTTCCCATCGGGCGAACCGAGTGCCCCACCGGGCGTTCAGCTGCTCCAGCGTGGCGTATTCGGCACGCAGCCAGGCGCGAAAGCGCGTTAGCCCTTCCGGCGACCAGTCGACGTCGGCGGGCGTGGTGAACGAGGTCAGCGAGATCTCGTCGTCGAAGGCGTAAGCCAACACGCCGCCCGTGCGGGCCCTCGTGATGTTCTCGCGCAGCCGCTGCTTCAGGCGGGCGCGCACCGCCGGGTCCCAGATACTGCGCGGGCGCACGGGACGTTTGCGATCCTGACGGTACGCTCTGGCAAAATCGTCCCATTCGCCGCGATGGAGATGCAGGTCCCCTTTACCCGCCGCGTGGTCCACGTAGTAGAAGTAACCGTTCTCCTTGGCGAAGCGAAGCAGCGCGTCCGAAAAGCCGTTGTCCAGATGGATACCGCGCAGGTTCAGGATTTCATAAAGTCGTTCGACTTCCGGCCCCGGAGGCGGGGTTTTGTACTGCCACACCATGATGGCAAAGCGCTTCCACCGCTCTCCCGTGCCCGAAGGGGCCTTAACGCCGGCTGCCGCCCGTTCGTGGTCATCACAAGCGCCACCGTCAGCAAGGGGGCCAGCAACCAGAAGAGGCATCCAGCCGACCGCCCACTGCGGGCTGACACGGAAGAACCTGCCGGCGGTTTTGGATCGGGGAGCCTCATGTTGACGAAGCCATTTTTCGCCATAAGTGCAGTCTTTGACACGTTCACGCGAAGGCGGGAGCTAGGCTACGCTACCGCAAACGGCGTGTGCTTGCGCTGCTCCGGGTGGTGAAATGCCAGCACGATGTGTTCGTGCGGGATGCCTGCTTGCACTAGGCTCCTCGGCGATGCCGTCTTCCGTGCCGTCATGTTGGATCCACACCTTGCCGTCCCGGATGTCTACATGCAGCACGGCGCCATGAATGCGTCGGAAGCCGTTCCAGCCGGTATACACCATCTCATAATGTCCCTGCCCGTCATCGAAGATCGTCTCGACCTCGATGTCGCCGTAGGACGGCTTCAAGGCGGCATACTCGGAGATGATCCGCTTGACGATGTCCCGGTAATCTGTCACTCTATCCATTGCAGAATAATCTCCTTCGCCGGGTCGAAGACGAGTAGCTTCAGCTTTTGTGCGGTAGCTAGGTCACGTCCCTCCGGCTCACTGAAGATGCTGGTGTTGGCGACCTCGGAAAGAGCCAGGTAAAGATGCGCTCCGGTTCGTCGCGCGCCAGTAAAAATCGGTACAGCGCATATTGTCCTAAGGCCCGCTCTAGCTCCGTGACCTCCGAGACCCCGAGGAAGCTTTGATCTCCACCGCGATCTTGCGCCCCTCCTTCTCTGCCGTGATGGGCGCTTCCGCCCCGATATCCACATAAACATTACGCCGGCCGAATGCCAAAATCAAGGGGTCGTGTTGGATTATCCATCCGTCCTTGATGAGTGCGTTTTTTACGGCGTTATGGTAGATGTCCTGTCGGGGCAAGGGAAGTCACCTCATCATCTTGGATTCTACCCGAAACCACGTTCCCTCCTGTGCGGGCGCAGCTTCCCCGCCAGAAACTTCAGGAAGGCAGCAGGCGCGCGGCGAAGCGGCCGGGGTCGGCGGGCTCGATGTCCTCGGGCACGCGCTGGCCCGTGGTGACATGGGAGACGCCCAGGCCGGTCTGGGCGACGAGGCCCAGTACCGGGCCGAGCGTGTTGGTCTCGTCCAGCTTGGTCAGGATCAGCGACCGGAACCGGACCGCGGAAAACTCGCGGGCGATCTCGTGCAGGTCGCGCAGCTTGGTCGTGGCGGACAGGACCAGGTGCGGCTCGCAGCGGACGCCGTGGAGCACCTTTTCCATCTCCTCGACCTGCTCCCGGTTCTTTTGCGAACGCCCCGCCGTGTCCAGGAAGATCAGGTCGCAGCGGGAAAGCGATTGCAGCGCCTGCACGATATCCTTGCGCCCGTGGGCGACGCGGACGGGCACGTCCATGATCTCGCCGTAGGTGCGCAGGCTCGACGGCGGCGATGCGGTAGGTGTCCAGCGTCACCAAACCGACGCGCCGCTTGCGACCGAGCGCGAACGGCGCGGCCAGCTTGGCGATGGTGGTGGTCTTGCCGACCCCGGTGGGGCCGACCAGGGCGATGACGTTGGCCTGCCCCCAGCGGTTCGTTGAAGGGGGCGGTGCGGAAGGCGTCGCCGATCGCGGCGCGCAGGGCGCGCCGCGCGGCCGCGCCCTGCGCCTCGTCGGGGACCCGCGCCAGAAGCTCCGAGGCCAAAGGCTCCGGCACCTCGGCCTCCACCAGCAGCGCCCGCAGATCAGGCGTGCCGAGTCAGCCCGCTGGCCTGCGACGCCTGCCGGTCGCCCCCGCCGTTATGCCGGCGATCTCCAGGGGCGCGAAGCCGCCCTCGGACACCTCACGGACCAGGGCGCGCACCGTGTTCGACAGGTCGCGCACCTCGCCTTCGAGCCGCCCCACCGCATCGGCCGCGGGGGGGACGGGACGGCAGCGGGGGAGGCGCCGGGAAACGGCCTGGCCTGCCCCTGTAGCGCGGTGCCCTCGAGGTCGGTGGCGAACAGCATCTCCACCACGTCGTGCTTGAGCAGGCCCAGCAGCCGCTCTTCGACGCGCGTCTCCTCGTTCAGGAAGACGGCGGCGGCGCCGAGCTCGGCGTGCGCCCGCCCGATGCACTCCTTGCGCGCCAGGCTCCAGGCAGTCCCGCCACGTGCGGAACGGCCCTCTTTCGGCAGCACCGCCTGGTAGCGCCGAACTTTCACGCTGTATCCTTCCTACGGCA
Organism: Armatimonadaceae bacterium; assembly: GCA_030446525.1. The sequence continues at coordinate 24,085 of JAUJNC010000040.1, read as the reverse complement.
ATGTCACCTGCCCGACCGCGCGGACCTCGGTGCGCGGCGCGACCTCGTTGTAGGCCAGGATGGCCAGGCTCGGCAGCGTCCGCTCGGTCAGCCGCCTGAGCGGCAGACGCACCGCCGACGCGCACAGCAGGACCGGCATCTGCCCCAGGGCCGTCATCCGCTCCGCCGACCGGGCGACGGCATCGAGCACGAGCCGGGCTTCGCCCGGCTCCAGGACCAGCTGCGCCCCGGCGACGGTGTCCTGCACCGCGTCGCGCAGGCGCTGCTCCAGGTGCGGGTCCAGCGTCAGCGCCTCCAGCACGCCGTCCTCGCCGCACCACTGCCGGCACAGGGCGCGCGCAAGGGCGGCCCGGGCGAGCTCGCCCAGGGCGTCCGTGTCGCGCGTGCGGCCCGCGTTATCGGAGACCGTCTCCAGGATCGTACCCAGATCGCGGATGGAAACACGCTCGCGCAGCAGGTGCTGCAGCACCTTCTGTATCTCGCCCACGCTGATCCGGTCGTTCCCCACCTCGGCCACCACGGAGGCGTTGGACTCCTTGAGGTGGTCCAGCAGCGCCTGCACGTCCTGCCGCGTCAGCACCTCGGCGGCGTGCGCGCGCAGCACCTCGGTCAGGTGGGTGATCAGGACGGCCGTCGGGTCCACGACCGTGTACCCGGCCATCTCCGCCCGCTCCCGCTCTTTCTTTGGTACCCAGGTGGCGGGCAGACCGAACGCCGGGTCTTTGGTTTCGACGCCGGGCAGGTGGTCCGCCACCGTGCCGGGGTCCATCAGCAGCAGGTGGTTGGTCATCAGCTCGCCGCCCGCGACCGGCGCGCCCTTGATCTTGAGGCGGTACTCGCTGGGCCGCAGCACCAGGTTGTCGCGGATCCGTACCGAGGGCAGCACGATCCCGAGCTCCTGGGCGAGCTGGCGCCGCAGGCCGGTGATGCGCTCCAGCAGGTCGCCGCCCGAAGCCGTGTCGACCAGCGCCATCAGCCCGTAGCCGATCTCCAGCTCGACGGTGTCCACGCCCAGCTCCCGCATCACGTTCTCGGGCGTGGCCGCGGCGCCGGCCGCTTCGCTTTCCTGGTCGGGGGCGGGCGCCCTGGCAGCCTCTTTCTCGGCGCGCTGGAGCAGGAAAGCGGTCCCGAACATCGCCGCCGAAACCAGGAGCAGCTGGAACTTGGGGAAGCCGGGGGCGAGGGTGAACAGCCCGACCAGGCTCCCGCCGATCAGGAGGGGGCGCGGGCCGTGCAGGAACTGGCCGGCGATGTCCACCCCCAGGTTCGTCTCGGAGGCAGCCCGCGTCACCATGAGGCCGGTCGCGGTCGAGATGAGCAGCGCGGGTATCTGGCTCACCAGCCCCTCGCCGATGGTAAGCAGGGTGTACTTCTGCAGGATCGCGGCGAAGTTGCCCTCGCCGCGCAGCATCCCCAGGACGAAGCCGCCGACGATGTTGATCACCAGGATGATGATCGCCGCGACGGCGTCGCCGCGCACGAACTTGGACGCGCCGTCCATCGAGCCGTAGAAGTCGGCCTCGCGCTGGACGGCCTGCCGCCGCTGGCGCGCCACCTCTTCGGTGATCATCCCGGCGTTCAGGTCGGCGTCGACCGCCATCTGCCGCCCCGGCATCGCATCGAGCGTGAAGCGGGCCGCGACCTCGGCCACGCGCTCCGCGCCCTTGGTGATGACCACGAACTGGATGACCACGAGGATGAGGAACGCGATCACGCCGACGATCACGTCGCCGCCGATGACCACCTTGCCGAACGCGTCGATCATGTGCCCCGCGTGGCCGTCCTTCAGGATCAGCTTCATCGCCGACACGTTCAGGGCGAGCCGGAACAGCGTCGTGACCAGGAGGAGCGGGGGGAAGACCGAGAACTGGAGCGGCTCGGTCGTATAGAAAGCCACGAGAAGGATCAGGATGGCCGCGGAAAGGTTCAAAACGATGCCCGTATCGAGCAGCCACTCGGGCATCGGGAAGATCAGCATCGCCACCACGGCCAGGATGCCCGACGCCGCGGCGACATCGGCGTACTGCTTGACTTTGCCCAGAACGGGCGCTTGGGCGGCGGACTGCCGCGTCTGCATGGCCGTTGCCATCTACCCTCCTTGCCAACCGTCAGCCTGCTGAGAATACGTGCATTCCTTTTCTCGGCAGACGGGGAAGGCTTCTTCAGGGGGCGCCATTCACGGCGTGGCGTCGAGGCGGTAGATGTAGGCAAGCACCTCGGCGACGGCGCGGTAGAGCTCGGGGGGGATGGTGTCGCCGATGTTGAGCAGGGCGAGCGCGGCGGTGAGCGCCTCATCCTCGCGGATGGCCACCCCGGCCTCCTCGGCGCGGCGGAGGACGGCCTCGGCGGTCGCCCCGCGTCCCGTCGCAAGGACGCGGGGCGCCGCGTCCCGCTCCCTATCGTAGCGCAGCGCCACGGCGGTTTTAGGCTCTGGGCGCTTGCCGGGCGTCCTCTCCGGGTCCGGGTTGTGGGGCTCGTCTGGCATAAGGCTACGCCCGAAGGTCCAGCGCGCGCAGGGGCCGGGTGGCCCTTGCGCGCGGCGTCACGTCGGTAAGCGGTTCGGCCGCCGCTTGCTCGTGCTCCGCTCTGGCTGCCGGGCGGGGAAACCCCGCCCGGGCCAGCGCCTAGGTCAGATGCCCGACGCTGCGCTCGATGCGCCGCGCCGCTTGCTCGCCCGGGGTGGACAGGCGGCAGGAAAGGCGCCCGTCACCGGCCAGGCGCAGGCGGGCGGTCACCACGCCCAGGTGCGCCGTCGGATGCGCACCGTCGCCCCCACCGCCGCTCCGTCGCTCGCTTCTGCCCCCGCGTCGCCCTGCTCATCGGCGCTGCGTTCGACCTGCATCTCGACGGGGTGCGCCCGGCCGTTCGTGGCCGCGGTGAAGGCCACGAAAATGGGACCGTCGGTCTCGCCGGGCTCGTTCGCCCGCGCCACGTTCGCAGGCATCTGCCCTTCCAGGTGGCGCGCCGCGGTCTCGGCGTCCGTGTCGCCGTCCCGGGCGCGGCGCAGCAGGTGCGAACGCAGGTCCGAGCGCGCGCCGTCGATGTCGCCGGTGAGCAGCCGGGCCTCGCCCGAGAGCGTGGCTGCTCGCGTCGTCATCTGCAGGTGCGCCGCGATCGCCGCGGTGTCGGGGCGAACGTCGCCTGCGAGGCGAACGTCGCCTGCGGGGCGAACGTCGCCTGCGAGGCGCATCGGCACGGTGATGGTCAGGAGCGACGTGTCGGTGCGGGCGGACAGCAGCGTGTCCAGGGCGCGCAGGATCGCGGGCGACGGCGGCAGGCCGAGCGACTTGGCCAGCGCCACGGTCTCGGGCTGGCGCGCCGCGCGCGAGGCCAGCCCGCGCCGCACGTCGGCCAGGTCCTCGGCGGTGAGGGGGATGCCGAAGCGGACCAGCGCCTGCGCGGCCAGCAGCCTGCCCTCGTCCGGGGGGACCCCGAGCGCGGCCAGGGCGGCGGTGAGGTCTCGGCGGACCGCCGCCCTCTGCCCGAGAAGGGCCGCGGCCGGCTCGGCCGAAGGCGCGCCCGCGCCCGGGGCCGCCCCGGGCGCGGGCCGCACCGGGGGGGCGGGCGCTATGCGCGATAGATCGTTGAGCATGGCTGCATGGCTCCGGTCCGCCCCCGCCGGGTAGGAAGTGGGCGGCGCGATGTCGAAACGACCCCGCGAACGGTTATCCTTTATTGTCGGTCGGAACAGGAGAAGATCGTATGGCAGGAAAGATAGCAGTACACCCGCTCGCGGGCAAGCCGGCTCCCCGTGAGCTGCTTGTCGATGTTCCGCGACTCGTCTCCGCCTACTACACCCACGAACCGGACGGGGATAACCCCGCCCACCGCGTCTCCTTCGGCACGTCCGGGCACCGGGGGTCTTCGCTCGCAAACTCTTTCAACGAGGCCCACATCGTGGCGATCTGCCAGGCGATCTGCGAGCTCCGGAGGTCGGAGGGCATCACGGGGCCGTTGTACGCGGGCAGGGACACGCACGCCCTGTCCGAGCCCGCACTCGCCACGGCCATCGAGGTCTTCGCGGGCAACGGCATGGACGTCCGGATCCAGACCGGTCCGGCCCCTTCGCTGCGCTACACCCCGACGCCGGTCATCTCCCACGCCATCCTGACCCATAACCGGGGCAGGAGTTCCGGTCTTGCCGACGGCATCGTGATTACCCCGTCGCACAACCCGCCCGACGACGGCGGCTTCAAGTACAACCCGCCGAGCGGCGGGCCGGCGGACACCGGGACCACCAAAGCGATCCAGGACCGCGCCAACGAGATATTGAGGAACGGCCTGGCCGGCGTGAAGCGGCTGCCCTTCGAAAAGGCGCTCAAAGCCGACACCACGCACGAACACGATTATGTCACGCCGTACGTCGAGGATCTGAAAAACATCATCGACATGGAGGCTATTGCGTCGGCCAAACTCAAGATCGGGGTGGATCCCCTGGGCGGGGCCGGGCTGGCGTATTGGGAGCCGATCGCCGCCACCTACGGGCTGGACATCGAGGTGGTCAACCGCTACGTGGACCCGACCTTCGGGTTTATGACCGTGGACAAAGACGGTAAGATCCGCATGGACTGCTCTTCGCCCTACGCCATGGCGAGCCTGATCGGGCTGAAGGACCAGTTCGACATCGCCTGGGGCAACGACCCGGACTACGACCGCCACGGGATCGTCACCCGGAGCCGCGGGCTCCTGAACCCGAACCACTATCTGGCGGTCGCCGTCTGGTACCTGTTCCAGAACCGCGCCGGCTGGCGCCGGGATGCGGCCGTGGGGAAAACCCTGGTTTCCAGCTCGCTGATCGACCGGGTGGCCGCACACCTGGGGCGCCCCCTGTCCGAGGTGCCGGTGGGCTTCAAGTGGTTCGTGGACGGGCTGATCGACGGCTCCTACGGCTTCGGCGGGGAGGAAAGCGCCGGGGCGTCGTTTCTGCGCAAGGACGGCACGGTCTGGACCACGGACAAGGACGGCATCATCATGGACCTGCTGGCCGCCGAGATCACCGCCACGACGGGGCGCGACCCCGGCGAACACTATAACGGCCTGCAGGAGCGGTTCGGCAGTCCGGTGTACGAGCGCAGCGACGCCCCGGCCACCCCCGAGGAGCAGGCGGTGCTGAAAGACCTGACGCCCGACGCCGTCGGCGCCAAAGAGCTGGCCGGGGAGCCGATCCTGGCCAAACTCACCCACGCGCCGGGCAACAACGCGCCCATCGGCGGGCTGAAGGTGGTCACCCGAAGCGGGTGGTTCGCGGCCCGGCCGTCCGGCACCGAGCACATCTACAAGATCTACGCAGAAAGCTTCGAAGGCGCCGAGCACCTCCGGCGGATCCAGGAAGAGGCCCAGGCCATGGTCAGCGCGGTGTTCCGGGCGGCAGGCCTGTGAGCGTGATCCTGCACATCACCCGGCGGGAGCGGTGGGAACGGGCGCGACAGGACGGCCTGTACCGCGCGGACACGCTCGAAACGGAAGGCTTCCTCCACTGCTCCGCCCCGGCTCAGGTGCTCGGCCCCGCCAACGCCTTTTTCCGCGGGCAGACGGGGCTTGTGCTGCTGGTCATCGATGCGCGCAAGGTCCGGGCCCCCATCCGTTACGAGGCCGCGGACGGCGACCGGTTCCCGCACCTGTACGGGCTGCTGAACGTGGATGCGGTCGTCCGCGTGGTCCCGTTCCCGCCCCAAGAGGATGGCACCTTCGTGCTGCCCTCAGGCCTCGACGAAGCAGAAAAAGAGAACGGAGACTCGTCGTAGGGTTTGACACTGGCATCGGCAGAGGAGGGCAACGCCGGTGCCGCGGCGAAAAAAGCTCGTTTGAGCTAAGCGCCTCCTCTTCTGCTGGTCCAGAACCTTTCCAAGCGGTACCGGAAGTTCGCGGCCCTGACGGACCTATCGTTTGCGGTGCAGGGCGGCGAGATCGTCGGGCTGCTGGGGGCCCAACGGGGCGGGCAAGACGACGACGCTGCGCTGCATCGCCGGCGTCGTGCGGCCCACGGCGGGCGGGTCGTGGTGGGCGGGCTACGATCTCGAAACGCAGGAGCGGGAAGCCAAGCGCATGCTGGCCTTCGTGCCCGAACAGCCCAACCCCTACGAAGTGCTCACGGTCTGGGAGCACCTGAAGTTCGTCGCGCTGGTCTACAACACGACCGAAGGCTTCGACCAGCGCGCCGAGGCGCTGCTCCGGCGCTTCGACCTGACCGCCAAACAGAACGAGTTCGGTGGGCGCGCTCTCCAAAGGGATGCGCCAGAAGCTCACCATCGCCTGCGCGTTCCTGCACCGCGCCCGCGTGTTCCTGTTCGATGGGCCGCTCATCGGTCTGGATCCCGGGGCGCGCGAAGTACGCGAGCGCATCCAGGACGCCCGTGACGAGGGGGCGGCGGTCCTGGTCTCCACCCACATGCTCGATACGGCGCAGGCTGTGCGATGCATCCTCATCCTCCGGGTCGGCAATAAGCTTGCCGAGGGGACGCTGGCGGATCTGTTTACCTGCGCGCCCAGGCGAGCGGGACAGCGTCGCTGGAGGACGTTTTCCTGACCCTGACGGCCGAGGAAGCCGGGGAGGCCACGGCGGGGCGATGAGGCCGCTGCTGTACCTGGCGGTGCGCCGTTTGATCAATTCGGTCAAGCGCATCCCCCGGAACCCGCGCCTCCTGCTCCCGACAACTCCTGCTGCTGCTCGCGTTCGGGCTTCAGGTGGTCGTTTCGTCTCGCGGGCGGCCAGCGCGGGGAACAGCCGCCGCCGATGCGGCGCCGCGCGCTAGTCGACGAGGGGGCCTGGCGCGTTCGCGGCCGCCGTGCGCGCGCTTGCTGCTCAGCCTTTTCGGTTCCGTGGCATCGGCGTTCGGCGAGGGCAGCCTGTTCTTTCCCCGAGCGACGTGGATTTCCTGTTCCCGGCGCCGCTCAGGCGCCGTCACGTGCTCCTGTTCAAGATACTGGGGCACCTACACGTCCCCCTAATCCTCCCCACCGCCTACTTCCCCTTCTTCCTCGGCGGCTCGCTGGCCGGACAGATGGGGACGACGCCCGCTCGCTTACTGGCCGGGGATGGTGGGCGCTCCGCTGTTCCTCGTGACCACGGTCAACGTCACGCAGGCCGCCCTGCTGGGCCGCGCGCCGGGCGAGGACGACGCGGGCCGCCAAAGGGTGCAGAAGGCGCTGCATTTCCTCGGGGCCGCCTTGCTGCTTGCCGGGGCGTTGGTGGCCTATCGGCTGGCGAGCGGCGACGGGATCGGCGGGCTGCGCGACCCGCTGCGCGCGATCAACTCCGGGCGGTCTCGGTCCTGTTCCTGCCCGTCGCCTGGGTCTCCGACCTGTTCCTGGTGGCCTTTCGCGGTTGGGACATGGGGGCGTGGGGGAAGCTTGCGGCGCTCGTCCTGCTCGCGGCGGCGTCCTTCGCGCTCCTGTTCGGGCGTGACCGCGACTTCTACGAAGGGGCCGTGGAGGTTTCGGCAAAGCGCCCAGCGCATCACCGCGGCCCTGCAGGCAGAACGCCGGCGAGATCCTGGCGCAGAGGGCGCAGGGGGGAAGCCGGGGCACGTACGCGTGCCGTGGGCATTGGGCGGCGGCGCACGGGCCTTGCTCTGGAGGACCTGGTTTCCGCCGCCCGGACGCCGCCGCGTTCGTGGGTTTCCTTCTCGTCCTCTCGGCCCTCGCCGCCCTGATGGGGCGGGGCATCGGCGGGCAGCGGGGCGACGAGGCGGTGGTGTTCTGGATATTCTTCTATACGGTGAACGTGTCCCACGTCTTCCTCGTGGGAATCCGGACCATGCTGCGCCGCGCCGACATCACCAAAGCGCTGCCTGTCGGGCCCGCGCGCTTTCTGCTGGGCGAGACGGCTTTCTCCCTACTCTTTGCTGACGGCCTTCGGCTGGGTGTCGCTCCTCCTTATGGCGGCGCTGGGGGAGGGCGGGGGCCGCTGTTCCGGGTGGCGTTCCTTATGCTGCCGACACTCGCCGCCGTGATCCTGCTGGTGCAAACCTGCTTCGTCCTGCTGTACCCGAACCGCGCCGATCCGGCGCAGAACGCGGTGGGCAACCTGCTGGGGGCTTCCTGGCCTCGGTGGCGCTGGGGGTTTCCCTGACCAACCTCGCCGCCGCCGCCGCCGCGCTCTCGTTCGCGGCGTTCCTGTGGCAGCGCTTCGACCCGACCGACTGAAAGGAACGCAGGCAGGAGCTGTCCCGGCGTGTGCGGCGGCGTCAACTTCCCCGCCGGCCGGGATGACCCGTGCCTACGCTAGGACTCGTCGATGGTGACGCGCGTCAGCCTATCTCCCTGCTCGATGGCGTCCACGACCTCCTGGCCGCTGCGCACCTGGCCGAAGACCGTGTGCTTGCCGTTGAGCCACGTGGTCTCGACGTGCGTGATAAAGAACTGGCTGCCGTTCGTGTTCGGACCGGCATTGGCCATCGAGAGCGACCCGACCTGGTGCCGGCGCGCGTTCGGCTCATCCGCGAACTTGTACCCGGGGCCGCCGCGCCCGGTGCCCGTCGGGTCGCCGCCCTGCACCATGAAGTCGGCGATGACGCGGTGGAAGACGGTCCCGTCGTAGAACCCGTCGCGCGCCAGGAAAACGAAGTTGTTGACGGTCACCGGCGCGTCCTGGGCGAACAGGTCGCACACGATGGGGCCGCGCGTCGTTTCGAGAGTCGCCGTGTAGCTCTTGCTGGTGTCGACGGTCATCGGCGGCGGGGCCTTGTACTGCTTCGGCATGCTTTGCCTCCTTTTAAACGCAAAAAGGCGACCGCACCCACGATAGTGCTGTCGCCGCCTGTTTCCCCAACTGATTATGTCCTTAGTATACCACAACGACGGGCCGCCGTCAAGCCGATAACGCAGGGCTGAAACAGGTGGCAAAGCAGCAGGGAGTGCATGGTGAACAAACGCCTTAGACACTGTACATCGTTAGGCGCGTTCAAAACCCCGTTGAATTATCATAACATGTCTTGTATTTGGATCATAAAGTCCGGAACAAAACGTCGCGAGACAAGCGCACGGCGCACGGAAGGATTCCGGTAAACCGAGGAAGAAACCTTCGGTGCCGGCACCGCCCCAGGGTTATCCCGGGCGAAGGGCAAGGCGGAGGGGCGGATCGTGCGAGGACGGGGATCGCGGGGCGGACCGCAGTTCGTGGGTCGCGACGGCGGCGGCCCGCCGCCCGAGCCTGCGCCGGAGGCGGCGGCTCCCCGGACGCCGCGCGAGCGAGTGGGCAAGCTGCGCCAGGACGCGCGCGCGACCCTAGCGGGATTGCCGCGTGCCTTCCGGCTGGTGTGGGACGCACATCCGGGGTTCACCCTGTCCCTGGCCGTGTTTGCCGTCCTGGGCGGTGTGATCCCCACGGCCACCGCCTGGATCAGCAAGCTATTGATCGATGCCGTCGTGGCCGCGGCGGGCGGGGGCGGCGGCCCCGGTCTGGTGAGCCGAGTGATAGGGCTGGTGGCGGCGCAGCTGGGCGTGTCTCTGGCGGGCTCCCTGCTCCAAACCCTGCGCACCGTCGTGCAGCAGGCGCTCCAGGAGCTGACCGCGAACCGCGTGCAGCGCACGATCATGCAGCACGCGAACCGGCTCGACCTGGCCTTTTTCGAGAACCCCCGTTTCTACGACACGCTCCAGCAGGCGCAGCGCGAGGCGTCATACCGGCCCCTCGGCATGGTGCAGGAGTTGTTCGGCGTGCTGCGCTCGCTGATCACCTTCCTGGGCATGATCGCCCTCATGGCCCGGCTGGGCTGGGTCGTCGCGGTTCTGGCCCTGGTCGCGCCGATCCCCAGCTTCATCGCCAGCTCGCGCTACGGCTGGTACGGCTATCTGCAGGCGCGGCGGCAATCGCCCGACCGCCGGCGCATGGGCTATTTCCTGGACCTGCTGACCAAGGACACGTACAACAAAGAGATCAAGCTGTTCGGCCTGGGCGACCATTTCATCGCCCGCTGGGAAACGATCGCCGACCGCTTCTACCGCGAGAACCGCGCCCTGCTGGCGCGCCGCTCGCTTGCGGGCTTCGTTTGGGGCAGCCTGACGACCCTGGTGACCAGCGGCACGTTCCTGTATGTCGCGCTGCAGGCGATCGCCCGCCGGCTGACGATCGGCGACCTGACGCTCTACACGCAGGCGGTCAGCAACGTGCAGTCGAGCTTCCAGGGCATCCTGAGCGGCATCTCCTCCCTGTACGAGAGCGGGCTTTACCTGTCCAACCTGTTCGACTTCCTGGACTACGAGCCGGCCATCCGCGACCGCCCCGACGCGGTCCCGCTGCGGCTCCTCCTGCGCTCGGGCATCGAGTTTCGCGACGTCCATTTCACCTACCCGGGCAAGAGCACGCCGGCGTTGCGCGGTGTCAGCTTCAAAGTAGCCCTGGACGAGACCGTGGCCCTGGTGGGCCAGAACGGCGCGGGCAAAACGACGATCGTCAAGCTGCTGACCCGCCTGTACGAGCCGGACGACGGGGTGATCCTCCTGGACGGCCGCGACATCCGCGAATACGACCTGGCCAGCCTCCGCTCGGCGATCGGCGTGATCTTCCAGGACTACGTGACGTACTTCTTCAGCGCCGCCGAGAACATCGGCGTCGGCCAGCTGGCCGCGATCGAGGACCGCGCACGCGTCGAGGGGGCGGCGGCAAAGAGCGGCGCGGACGCCGTGATCGCGCGGCTGCCCGGCGGCTACGACACCACGCTGGGCCGCTGGTTCGACGAGGGCTACCAGCTTTCGGGGGGCGAGTGGCAGAAGGTGGCCCTCGCGCGCGGGTTCATGCGCGACGCCGAGGTGCTGATCCTGGACGAGCCGACCGCCAGCCTGGACGCCCGCGCCGAGGCCGAGATCTTCGCCCGCATGCAGGCGCTCACCGAAGGAAAGATGGCGCTGTTCATCAGCCACCGCTTCAGCACGGTGCGCCTGGCCGACCGGATCCTGGTCCTGGAGGACGGCGCCATCAAGGAGGACGGCACCCACCAAAATCTGCTCGCTCTGGGCGGCATCTACGCCGAGCTGTTCAACCTGCAAGCCGCCGCGTACCGGTAGGGAGGCGAGCGAAGCGCCGGGCGCCGAACGGCGCCCAGCCTCACGGTGACTCACCGCGCGGACAGCCACGCGGCGATCTGGGCGGGCGAAAGAGGGCCTCGCTCGATACGCAGCGGCGCGCGCAGGGCGCGGCAGCCGGCGGTGATGGCGTCCGTTTGGAAGGCCGTTCCCGTGTTGTACAGGCATAGGGCGGCGGGGGCGACGAGCAGGGCGGCGGTGCGCACGTCGCCCGCGCGGCGCAGCCCCGGCGCGTACAGGCGGCGCACGTACGCCGCGTCGTCCCGGTTGTCGAAGCCGGCGGCGTCCACGACGGTGCGACCGGCGCCGGGGAACAGGCCCCGGGCAAACAGCGTCCACAACCCCGCCGGCCCTACCCCGACCACGGCCGCCGGCGCATCGCCCCGTGCCTTTACGGACGCCAGGGCGTCCACGATCTCCTGCACGCGCTCGCCCAGCGGCGTGCGGTTGTAGGTGGTGAAGAAGTTGTCCCAGAGCCGGTCGGGGCTGTCTTCGATCGGCGCGAGCGGCAGCAGGACCGCCTCGTACCCCTTCTCCCCCAGGGCGTCGCGCAAAGAGTTCTGGGCCCCCTGCTCCGCCGCCAGGGCGACGACCAGCGCCGCCTTCTTGTCTGTTCGGGGGGCGGCGCGCCGCCCCTTGGCGACCGCGGGCGGGTGCACCGCCAGCGCGAGCCGGAGCGCAGGGGCCATCGTCTGGCGCAAGCGCTTCCCGCCCGCTTCGTCCCCGGGCCACCGCGCGGCCAGCTGCTTTTCCGAAAGGTTCCTGAGCTGCCGGATCAGTTCCGGCTCCCCCGGCGCGCCGGCGGGGGGCGGCGTCCGTTCGTCCCAAACGCGCAGGGTTTGCGGGTCCAGCGTAAACGGCTTCTCCTGGAACGCGTCGGCGTTGTTTTGAAGCCATCTGCCGAACCAGGCGTACATGGCCTGCCGGCTCTCCACATTGTAGTTGTGGCCGTAGTTGAACTGGACGACGGCGGTGCGGTCGCCCGCGTCGTACAGGTCGTAGACCTTCTTGATGGCGGGCCACTCTTCGCGCGGGTTGTTCTTGGTCCAGTCGCCGGTGGCCGCGACCAGGAGCAGCGGTCTGGGGGCCATCAGCGCGCCGATCTCGACGTTGTCGGTCCCGACGCGCAGCCCCGGCGCGTTCTCGCACAAACAGCCGCCCTGCATCTGGGCTGAGATCATGTTGACCGGGACCGCCGCTTTGATCCGCTGGTCGACGGCCGCGAGCAGGAACGCCTGGGTCGCGCCGCCCGACGCGCCGGTCGCGCCGATCCGGCCCCGGTCCACGTCCGGCAAGCTTTGGAGGTAATCGACGGCCCGGAGGCTGTTCCACAGCTGAAGCCCCAACAGGCTGATGCTCCACAGCCAGGGCTCCGGCCCGCTCGCGAACTGCCGGTGCCCCGGTATCTGGACCGTGTCGTTGTAGCCGACCATGTCGTAGGCGAAGACCACGAACCCTTGCCGGGCGAGGTTCACCCCGATGGCGACCAGGTTGGCGCGCCCCTTGCCCGGCGGGGCAGGGGCCGGCGCGGCGGGCGGCTCGTCCGGCTGCATCTCCAGACGGCCGTTGCGCCAGTGCCCGTGCGGGTTGACGATCGCCGGGAACGGCCCCTTCTTGCCCCTCGGCCGGTACAGATTGCCGCAGAGATAGAAACCCGGATAGGTCTCGATGGCGACGTTCTCGATCGTGTAGTCCGGCCCCTGGGTTCGGCCGGTGACGCGCGGCCGGAGCGGCGTTTTGGGGGGCGCCGGCCACAGGCCCGCGCTGAACAGGATCCGCGCGCGCAGCTCGCGGGCGCGCTCTTCCCACGCCCGGCGGCTGGCGGGGGGGCGGAAAAGGTGGTGTGTATGCAGATCCCGCATCGGTAAACCTCACAAACCGGCTCGTCGGCGGCCCGGTGTCGGTCAGAGTATTGTACCCGCAGAGGATTGTTATCGCGGCGCCGCGAATTTATCAGAGGTCCCACCGGCAAAGCAGACGACCATTTAGGGGTGAATATGCTGATCGGTATCCTGCTCTGTGGCCTTTTTTGTGTCCTCGCGGCGCCCGCGGGCGCCGCGGAGCCCCGGATCGACAACCGCGAACCCAGGCCGGACGAGGTGGGTTACCGGCCCGCCGACGGCGCGACGGCGCGGCTCAACCCGCCGTCCCTGATCTGGCTGCACGAGACCCCGGCAGACTCTTACACCGTGCAGTGGGCGCGGCAGAAAGACTTCAGCGACGCCCAAACGGTAAGCGACCTGCCTTTTAACACCTACACGCACCATGCGCCGCTCGCCCCGGGCGTTTATCACTGGCGGTACCGGTTCACGACGAAGGACGGTGCTGCCTCGAACTGGAGCGTCACCCGCACGCTCACCGTGCCCGCGGGCGTGGTCGAGTTCCCGATGCCCACGCGCAAGGAGCAGCGCGAGCGCGTGCCGGCGGGGCACCCGCGCCTGTTCCTGCGGCCCGAAGACCTGCCGCGTCTGCGGGAGCTGGCGCGGGGCCGCGAGTCGGAGCGGTTCGGCAAACTGCGCGCCGAGGCGGACCGCCTGCTCGCCGCGCGGCCGACCCCGGAGCCGACGGAGCGCGGCACGGCCCGCGACGAGAAGATGCGGCAGTTCTGGTGGCCCAACCGCCTGCAGACGCTCCAGGCCTGCCAGGAGGCCGAGACGCTCGCCTTCGTTTACCTGATTACGGGCGAGAGGCGCTACGGCGAGGCGGCGCGCACGTGGATCCTGCACCTGGCCGCATGGGACCCCGACGGCCCGACGAACTTCGGCCTCAACTGCGAAGCCGCCAAACCCCTGCTGCACCGGCTCCCCCGCGCCTATGACTGGGCGTATGCCGCCCTTTCCCCCGAGGACCGCGCTAGGGTGCAGAAGGTGATGCTGCGCCGCGCCGAAGACGCGTGGAAGAGCGGCGAGGTGGGTTACGGGGTAGGACATCTGAACCGTCCTTACAACAGCCACGGCAACCGCACCTGGCACAAGCTGGGCGAGTGCGGCATCGCGTTCCTGGGCGAGATCCCGGAGGCGGCCACCTGGCTCGACTACGCGGTCAACAAGTTTTACGCGGCCTACCCGGTCTGGGCGGACGACGACGGCGGCTGGCACGAGGGGGTGAGCTATTGGGCGGGCTACATGGGCAAAGTCGTCTGGTGGCTGCAGGTGGCACAATCGGCCCTGCGTATCGACGGGTTCAAGAAGCCGTTCTTCGCGCAGGTGGGCGACTTCCCGCTCTACGTCGCGCCGCCGGGCGCGCCGAACATCGGCTTAGGCGACCTGTCCCACAATCGCCCGTCGAAGGGCTGGGGCGGGTTCCTGGAGTACTTCCAGCGCGCGAACGCCCGCCGGCCTGAGGGCGACGCGTCCAGCCGTCGCTGGCGCTGGTGGACCGAGCGCTTGGAGGCGACCGGCGAGGCCGGCATCCTGGGTTTCCTGTACCACGCCAACCTGGGGCCGCTGCCCGAACCCAAGCCACCGGCCGACCTGCCGCAGAGCAAAGTCTTCCACGGCATCGGCGTCGCGAGCCTGCACACCACCCTCCTTGCCCGGCCGACCTGCCCCTCATCATCGTCATCCCCGGCATCGTCTTCGCGAGCCTGCACACCACCCTCCTTGATATCGCCGACGACGTGCACCTGCTATTCAAGTCCAGCCCGTTCGGCAGCCAGAGCCACGGGCACAACCCCCAGAACAGCTTCCAGCTCAACGCCTACGGCGAGGCGCTGCTGACGACGTGCGTTTATCGTGACTGGCACGGCAGCCCGTTCCACACCCAGTGGTGCTGGGAGACCAAGGCGCACAACGCCGTGCTGGTGGACGGCGAAGGGCAGACCAAGCACAGCGCCGGGTCGCCCGGGCGCATCACCCACTCCCGCCTCACTCCGGAGCTGGACTACGTCGTCGGAGATGCCACGAGCGCCTACGCCGGCCGGCTCCTGCGATATCGCCGGCACGTCGCGTTCGTCAAGCCGGACCTGATCGTGCTCTACGACGATCTGTCCGCCCCGCAGCCGGCGACCTTCCAATTCCTGCTGCACGCGCTCGCCCCGTTCACCCTGGACGAGAAGAGCGCGCGGCTCGGCGTCCAGCAATCGAAGGCGGGGGTGACGGTGCGCTACCTTTCCCCCGCGCTGCTGGCGTTTCGCCAGTGGGACGGCTACGACCCCAAGCCTACCAAAGAGTTCCCGAACCAGTGGCACATCGAGGCGAGCACACGCGAGAAACGCCGTGACATCGGCGTGCTGACCGTCATCGCACCCCACCGCGCGGGACAAAGCGTTGAATGGACGGCGGAGCGGCTGGAAAGCGACACCGCTGTCGGCGCACAGGTGCGGCGCGGCGGCAAGACGGTCCTCGTGGCCTTCCGCAAGGAAGGCGTCCCGGGAGCCGCGTCGCTGGCGGGGCTGACGTTTGAAGGAGCGGTAGCCGTGCGTTGAACACGGCCCTGTCAAAGCCTGGAGGTGCAGCGGTTGGCGAAACGGCCCAACATTTTGTTTATAACGACGGACCAGCAGCGCGGCGACTGCCTCGGGTGCGACGGGCACCCGGCCGTGGAAACGCCCAATCTCGATCAGCTCGCCGCCGAAGGTGCCCGCTTCCGATGCGCGTACTCGGCGGTGCCGTCGTGCATCCCGGCGCGGGCGGCCCTGCTTACCGGCATGAACCAGTGGAACCACGGGCGCCTGGAGATGACCGGAAGCGACGCGCTGGAGTTCCCCGCCACCCTTCCCGGCGAGCTTGCCCGGGCGGGTTACCACACCCAGGCCGTGGGGAAGATGCACTTCGTCCCGCAGCGGCGGCTGTACGGGTTTCACCACATGGTCCTGGACGAGAGCGGGCGCCGTCAAAGCCCGCATTTCATCAGCGATTACCATCTCTTCTTCGAAAAGCACAAGGAGGGGGCATACGGCTACCGGGACCACGGCGTCGGGTGGAACAGCTGGATG
Organism: Armatimonadaceae bacterium; assembly: GCA_030446525.1. Next base: position 8,127 of record JAUJNC010000040.1, on the reverse strand, counting down.
GCGCGGCCGACGCATCTGCCCGAGCACCTGCATCCGACGCACTGGACCGCGAGCGAGGGGGTCGAGTTTCTGCGCCGCCGGGACCCCACCAGGCCGTTCTTCCTGTGGCTCTCGTTCGCCCGCCCGCATTCGCCCTACGACGCGCCCCCGGCGTACTGGGACATGTACATCAACAACCCGGACGTGCCCGGGGCGGCCGTCGGCGCGTGGGCGGCCCGGTTCGACCGGCGTGTTCCCGACGTCGACGCGCCCCGCACGCGCCTGAGCGACCGGGAAATCCACCGGGCCAGGGTCGGGTATTACGGGAACATCACGTTCATCGACCACCAGATCGGGCGCCTGCTCCATGAGTTCTGGCGCATGGATCCGGAAGGGCTGCGCGACACCTTTATCCTATTTACCTCAGACCACGGCGACATGATGGGCGACCACCACCACTGGCGCAAGACGTACGGCTACGAGGGTTCCGCCCGCGTGCCCTTCCTGGTCCGGTATCCGGCGGCATGGGACCTGCCGCAGGGACAGGTGTTCGACCAGCCCGTCGAGCTGCAGGACGTGATGCCGACCCTCCTCGATGCCGCCGGCGTGCCGATCCCGGAGTCGGTGGACGGCCGGAGCGTGCTGAAGCTGGCACGCGGCGGAAAAGACTGGCGGGAATACGTCCAGGGCGAACACACCCACTGCTACGGCAGGACGTACGGCCAGCAATGGGTCACGGACGGGCGGGAGAAGTATATCTGGTTCCACCATACCGGGGAAGAGCAGTTTTTCCGCCTGGCGGATGACCCCGCCGAGTGCCGCGACCTATCCCGCGATCCCGGGTGGCAGGAGCGCATCGGCCTGTGGCGCGGCCGGCTGGCCCAGATCAACGAGCGGCGCGGGGACCCGCGCGGCCGGAACGGACAACTGGTGCCGCAGCCGGCCGGCGCCATCCGCCTGACGCCGAACTACCAGAAGTGGAAGCGGCGCGCCGACGAGATACGGGAAGGCGGCTGGTCAGGCTAAGGCGTCCGCGCTCTAACATGTACAGCTGCAAGGAGAGAGTTAACCGTGAACGATGACCTGCGTAGTTTGCTGCCCAAGACCGACTTCACCCGCCGCGAGTTTGTGATGACGACCCTGGCGACCGGATTCGCCCTGTCCGTACAGCCGGTCGCGGCCCAGACCGTCACGACGGACGCCAAAGGACTGACGGCCGGTGAAGTGAAGATCCCGGCGAAGGGGGGCGAGATCCCCGCGTACCGGGCCATGCCCGCCTCGGGCGGCCCGTTCCCCACCGTCCTCGTGATCCAGGAGATCTTCGGCGTCCACGAGCACATCAAGGACGTCTGCCGCCGCTTCGCCAAGCTAGGGCACCTGGCCATCGCGCCCGAGCTGTTCGCCCGCCAGGGCGACGTGTCGAAGATGGCCGACACGCGCAATCTCATCGCCGAGGTGGTCTCCAAGGTCCCCGACGCCCAGGTGATGGCCGACCTCGACGCCGCCGTGGCCTGGGCCAAGCAGTCGGGCAAGGGCGACGTCGACAAGCTGGGCATCACCGGGTTCTGCTGGGGCGGGCGCATCGTCTGGCTGTACGCCGCGCACAACCCCCAGCTCAAGGCGGGCGTGGCCTGGTACGGGCGTTTGACCGGCGAGGCGAACGCGCTCCAGACCAAATACCCCGTCGACGTGGCCGCCTCGCTCAAGGCGCCGGTCCTCGGCCTGTATGCCGGGGAGGACCAGGGGATCCCGCTCACCGCGGTCGAGCAGATGCGCAAGGCGCTCAAGGAGGCCGGCAAGCCCTCGGAGATCGTCGTCTACCCGGACGCCCCGCACGCGTTCCACGCCGACTACCGTCCCAGCTACCGCAAGGCCGCGGCCGAGGACGGCTGGAAGCGCCTGCAGGCGTGGTTCAAGAAGTACGGCGCGGCCTGAGGGATGAGCGTCCGTTTCGGCCTGGTCGGCCTCGGGGGGTGGGGCCTGTGCCACGCCCGCATGCTGCACGAGGCGGAAGGGGCGGGGCTCGCCGCCGTGGTCACGCGCTCGCCCGAGAAGGGGGCGGAGGCGGCCCGGGCGTACGGCGCCCGGGTGTACGCCGATTATGAAGGCCTTTTGAGGGGCGGCGATATCGACGTGGTCGACCTCGTCGTCCCCAACCACCTGCACCGCCCGATGGCGGTCGCGGCGCTGCAGGCCGGCAAGCACGTGCTGCTGGAGAAGCCGATGGCGCTCTCGGTCGAGGACTGCGACGAGATACTGCGAACGGCGCAGGCGGCAGGGCGCCGCCTGTTCGTCGGGCACGAGCTCCGCTTCTCGCCGCTGTGGGGCCGGGTGAAATCCCTGATCGATGAGGGGGCCATCGGCAGGCCGCTGCACGTGCAGATCACCCTGTTCCGGCGCCCGTACCGGCAGGGGGCGGAGGGGTGGCGGTGGGACGCCGGGCGCGTGGGCAGCTGGATCCTGGAGGAGCCGATCCACTTCTTCGACCTGGCCGACTGGTACCTGGGCGGCTGGGGCGATCCCGTCGTCGTTTCGGCGTGGGCGAATGGGCTCCCCGACCGGGCGCCGTGCCTGCTCGACAACTTCACCGCGACCGTGACGTACGGCGGCGGGGCCTACGCCGTCGTCAGCCAGACGCTCGCCGGGTACCAGCACCACCTGGCGGCGCACGTGGTGGGCGAGCGCGGCGCGATCCGGGCCTGGTGGTCCGGCGAGATGGACCGGGCGGAGCATCCCGAGTACGGGCTGGAGGTGGGCGGCGAGACAGGGGTGCGCCGGGTTCCCGTCCCCGAAGTGCCCGGCGAGACGCTGGAACTGCGCCGGCAGATCGAGGCGGTGGCGCGGGCCGTGCGCGCAGGCGCCGGGCCCGCGGTCGGCGGCAGGGAGGGTCGCAAGGCGGTGCAGATCTGCCTGGCGGCGGAGCAGGCCGTGCGGTCCGGCGAGGCGGTGCCGCTCGCCGGCTAAGACGGGCTGCGGGAAAGGGAGGAGGTATGCCGGTGACGCTCGGTGTGATGACGCGCGCTTTTCGCATGTGTTCGCTGGAAGAGGCCTGGAGCGCATCGCCCGGCTGGGGTTCCGGGACGTGGCGCTGCTCGGCCAGCACGGCGGCCGGGCGGCCGTCCGGGAGGACATGACGGGCGAGGAGGTGCGCGCGATCCGGCGCGCCGTGGACCGGTTCGCCCTGCACGTGCCGGGATGGCCTTCGGCGGAACCCTCAAGCCGGAGAACGCCGGCGCCTTCCGCGCCAGGATCGGGCGGGCGGCCGAGCCTGGGGGCGCCGACGCTTCTGCTGGTGGGCCCCCGGGGCCAATTGGCAAGGGACGGCGCGGCGGACGCGCTCCGGTTCCTGCCGGGCGAGCGGGAGGAGTATGCGCGGCTGCTGGCGGAGAGTTCTCGGAATACGCCCGGGGCGTCGGCGTGTCGCTGGCCCTCAAGCCGCACGGCGGGCCGACGGGGACCGGGCCGGGGCTTCTGGAGATGGTCGAGACGCCGGGCGCCGGCGAGGTCGGCGTGTTCTATGACCCCGGGAACCTGCTGTATTACACGGGCGTGCGGCCCGAAAGCGACCTGCCGATCATCGCCCCGCGCACGGTCGGGCTCTGCGTCAAGGACCACCGCGGGCCGGTGGGGAGCGAACGAGTTCCCACCCCCGGCGACGGCGAGGTCGACTGGCCCGCGATCTTCCGCACGCTGGGCGAGGCCGGGTTCCGCGGGCCGTCCCTGATCGAGCCTGGTGCCCGGCGAAAAACCGGAAGAGGTGGAGCGGGGCTGGTGCGGGCGCGCGACTACCTGGCCGGCGTGCCGGGCTTGTAAAGGGGATTATCGGACATGGCAGGCACGTTGCGGGTGGCCCAGATCGGGGCGGGCGGGATCAGCGCCCGGCACGCCCGGTCCTACGCCGCCCCGGAGGGCGTGGAGCCTGGCGGTGATCGTCGACATCGACGAGGCGAAGGCCGGGGCGCTGCAGGAGCAGCCCTGGGCATCCCCGAGCGGCACACCGACTGGCGCGCGGTGCTGCGGCGGGACGACATCGACGCCATCGACATCTGCCTGCCGACGTGGCTGCACGAGGAGGCCGCCGTGGCCGCGGCGCAGGCCGGCAAACACGTCCTGTGCGAGAAGCCGATGGCGCTGACTCCGACGCGGCCGAGCGGATGCGCGCGGCGGCGGACGAGGCGGGGGTCCTGCTCATGATCGCCTTCTGCCGGCGCTTCGACAACGGCTGGCTGAAGGTGCGGGAGCCTGGTGCAGGCGGGCGCGCTGGGCCGCCCCGTCGTGTGGCGCTCGCTGAACGCCGTGCGCGGCGGCCGGCAGCCGTGGTACCTGCAAAAGGGGCGAGGGGACGGCCCCCTGCTGGACGCCGCCATCCACAACTACGACTTCGCGCGCTTCACCTTCGGCGAAGCGCGCGCCGTCCTGTCCAGCACCAAAACCTTCCGGGGCGATGCCACGTGCGCGGACACCGGCACGGCGATCATCCCGTTCGACAGCGGCGACGACCTGATCGTCTCCTGGTCGTGGGGCCTTTCCCGCGGGCGCGCGCGGGGGAGCGCGGTCAACGAGATCATCGGCCCGCAAGGCGCGCTCTACTTCGGGCGGGACGCACGCCCCGACTTCGCTTCCCTGCCCCGCTGGGGCCGGAGCAGGGGGCCGTGGTCATCGACCGGGGTGGGGGCGGGCTGGAGCAGCACCCGTACCTCAAAAACGACATGTACCTGGACGAGATCCGCGCCTTCGTGGGCGCGGTTTGGGGAGGGCGCCCGTCGCCCGTGGACGGTGCGGGAAGCCCTGAAGAGCCTGGCGATCGCACGCGCTGTCCTCGACTCCGGCAAGGCGGACCGCCCCTTTCACTTCTAATGGGAGAAGCCACATGCCCCTTCGTGTCGCCGTCGTCGGCTTAGGCTTCGGGAGCACCTTCGCGCGCATCGTCGGCGATCACCCCGATTGCGAGCTGGTCTGTGTCGCGGATTTGAACGAAGATATGGTGGCCAGAACCGCACAGGTCACCGGCTGCGCCCGCGGGGCGCGGACGCTCGACGAGGTTCTGGCGATGCCGGACGTCGACGCCGTGGCCGTATTCACCCACGCGCCGCGCCACGCCGAGCATTCCGTCGCCGCGCTCCGGGCGGGCAAGCACGTCCTTTGTGCCGTGCCGGCGGCCATCACGCTGGAGCAGTGTGAGGAGCTTGTCGCGGCCGTCCGGGAAACCGGGCTGGTCTACGCAAACGCCGAAACAAGCTATTGGCGCCCGCCCGCCGCCCAGTGCCGCCGGTGGTTCCGGGAAGGGCGCTTCGGGCGCGTCGTCTACATGGAGGCCCAGTACCTGCACGACCGCGTGGAGGGCGCGCGCACCCGTAGCCCCGCCGAGTACGGCGGCAAAGACTGGCGGGCGGCGGGCTTCCCGCCGTTCCTGTACATCACCCACTCGACCGGGCACGTGTTGGGCGTGACGGGAGGCCGGCTGGTCGAGGTGAGCGCCTACCCTTCGCCGGTCCCCGACGACGGCACCTACCGCGCGGACACCTACTGGCAATGTCCCTTCGGCAACGCCGTCGCCCTTTTCAAGACGGACGACGGCGTGCCCGTGCGCATCCTGGAGATGCGCCGGGTCGCCTCCCCCTCGGCCGAAACGTTTTCGATCTACGGGGAAAGCCTGTCCTTCGTCTCGCCGCACCCGGGCGGCTGGGAAAGCAGCTACCGCGTCTACGGACGTGACGCCGAGGGCAGCCTCGCCGCGCCCACACCTTGGCACCGCGCGGGGGTGTATGCCCCCCTCCCCGACCCGCTCGTCAAATATACCTACGGCGGGCACGACGGCGCGCACCCCTACATCGTCGAGGACTGGGTGCGCGCGATCCGGGACAACCGCCCGCCCGAAGTCGACGTCTACGAGGCCGTCGCCTACTGCGCGCCCGGCATCGTCGCCCACCAGTCCTGCCTCCGGGACGGCGAGCGTCTGAAGATCCCCCAATGGGGCAAGCTCTCCCTCTAGCTGCCCTGAAACGTTTCGGGAGCCATCTCCTGGTCATGTCAGGTCAGGAGATGGTTGTTATCGGCTGGCAGCATTACCGGCTCAAAGGCCTGAGTCGCTGGCTCCTCTGGTATCAGCCGATCCGGATGATCCTTGCCATCGAGGGCACGCCGCTGTTGTTCAAGACGAACAGCATGTAGTAGCCCGGCGGGCACACGTTGGCGCCGGCAGGCGTCCGGGCGGTGACGCGGTTCGATGTCTGCTGCTGGATCTGCAACCGGTTGAACCGCTGGTCCATGTTGCGCGTATGGGTGGCCGAGCTGAGCCGCACCAGGGTCACCGACGCGACGCTGTTGCCCCCGACCGGTGTGGCGACATCGATGGCCAGATCGGCGTCATAGCCGACGCTGCTGCCGGCGGCGGGGTTGGCGCCGATCTGCGGCCGGGCGGCCGGTGTGTCTCCCGCGCTGAACAGGTAGGGCGGCGAGAAGATCTCGGCGTTGCGGTTGGTCGTGGTCCACTGGCCGCCTTCCAGGCGCGTGTTGTCGCCCCCCATCGACAGCACCCGCCCGTCCGGCAGCAGCAGCGCGGCCGAGTGGTACCAGCGGCCGGGCCCAGGCATGTTGGCCATGGGGCGGAACTGCTCGGTCTGCGGATCCCACAGCTCGGCCCGGAACACGGCCTCGGGCTCTCTGCCCGGCTCCGTCCAGCCGTAGCCGTTGCCGGTTGTCCCGCCGGTCACCAGCACCCGGCCGTCGGGCAGGATGGTGGCGTTGAGCTGGCGCCGCGCGACCGACATAGGCTCCACGCGGCGCCACGCGGGCGAGTCGGCGTTCAGGTCGATCACCTCGGCCGTCTCGGTCGGCGGGTCCTGGCCGCCGCCGACGAAGAGCACCCTGCCGGGGGCGTACATCACCGAAGCGCCGTAGTCGCGGTTGGGGAACTGCCGGTGGGCCACGAAGTTCCAGGCGCGGGCCCCGCCCGGGCCGCCGGCGGTATCCAGGTAGAAGGTGGCCTGATTCGGGCCGGCCAGGAAGGCCCGGCCGTTGGGCGCCAGGTGCAGGTACGGGTAGGTGGGCACCGGCAGGGGGTCACGAGGGTCGCCGCCCAGCGTGGCCGCGCTATGTTGTGAGGCCGCGACTAGATCGCGCCAGCCGCTGCCGGTCCAGACCTGGGGCAGATTGTTGGGCATGTAAGGATCTTCCCTGCTCATGGGGTCGGCGTCGTACGTGCCCCCGAGCACCAGCACGTCGCCGTTGGCCAGGGTCAGGCAGCTGGGGTACCAGCGGCCCAGGTTCATGGGTTGCAGCGATTCCCAGGCGTTGCGCTCCGGGTCGTAGATGCTGGCGTTGCGCACGCCGGCCCCGTCGGCGTACTGGATGTCGCTGTCGTGCACCCAGCCGCCGGCGATCAGCACCCGGCCGTCGGCCATCAGCGAGTGGCCGCTGCACCAGATGTCGTACTCCCCCGGCACCGGGGGCACGTTATCGAAGGCGCCGTTCGCCGGGTTCCACAGGCGCGCGGCGCCTTCATAGGGGCGGGGCCAGAACAGCACCCTGCCGGTCGGCAGCAGCACCGCGTGTGCGGCCGCCGCCGGCCAGCCGGAGGAAGCCGCCCACCGCCCGACCTGCGCCGCCGGCGCGGGCAGCTGGGGAGTGACCCGTACCGTCACCGGGCCGCTGCTCGCCCGGCGCGTGAAGCCGTCTTCCAAGTAATAGCGGAACTCGTACGGGCCCTCTGGCCCGGGCGCGGTGAAGGTGCGGCTGCCGGAGCTGGTGCCGCCCGTGTACTGCCAGGACAGGAGGGAGCTCTCGTCATCGGGGGCGCCCACGCGGTAAAGCCCGACCCAGTCGGTGGCGGGACGGCCGGCAGGCGCCGTCCAGCTGACGGTCAGCATGCCGCCCGGGGACACCGTGCTCGGGCTGGCAGCTACGGTGTAGTCCTGCGCAACAACCGGCGGGGCAGTGACCGCCCCCACCACAAGCAGCAGAACCGGCGACAGCAGGAGTGCCCGGCGAGAACGCCGGGGCCACAGCCAAGAAATCATGTGAAACCTCCTTCATCGAAGCCAGCTGAACTGGCGTACCTCTAACCGGTAGCGCTCACCGGCGCCGGCCACCACAGGCCCCGCCACCCGAAGCGTATCGCGCTTGCGGGACCCAGACCGCAGCCGGCCG
>JAUJNC010000430.1 GCA_030446525.1 Armatimonadaceae bacterium | reverse complement strand
GCCACGGTTCCCCTGGCGGGTGAGTTCTCGCTTCCGCTCGGCAGTGAAGCACGGCGTAACGCCAGTTTTGAGTTCGAGGACACCGCCAAGGGCGTGTTTCTGGAAGCGTACCGACGCCACGATCTTAGTTCCATCGGGATCAACTACTTCACGGGTTCGGAACGGCGCCGATATCTTGGCATCGTTGCGACGCACAACTGGCAGAACTTCTACGCCACTGCGGGGGCGGCGCGCGCCCACTTCGGCGGGAAGCAGGATTGGCGGTACAGCGCGGAGCTGGAGTATATCCCGGTGTCGCGGGCGGCCTTTGGTGTGCGGGTGGACCACCGGACCAACGTTTTGGGCCGGAGCACCAACGCGCCGCTGGAGCCGCTCCTCATTCCGTACGTGAGCTTTCAGGGACCGGGAACCCAGTGGACCTCCAAGTTCGTGATCGAGGGGCGGCTAAGAAAAAAGCAAAAGCCGCAGGCGGTGCTCGAGTACAGCCTTATCTTCTGACGTGCCTGCTGCCCAGCAAGGAATGGACAAAGGGCGCGGTGGACGGGCGAACCTGCCCATCCACTCCAGCCGCAACCTGCTGCTCCGAGAATCAGAGAAAACCTTCAAACCATGAGTCAACCACCGATATCACTCGTCGAAACGCGTGAGCGGACGACGGCTCAAAGGGCGTGGGCAGGCCAAGATTGTGGAGCCCTCACCGTCGCCCCAAACGAACCGCCTCCGGCCGGCAACTACTATCAGATTGGGGGACGCGGCGCCAGCGCAACCAGCCCTGCGAAAACGCTTTGTCCGGTTCGCGTGGTTTCGGCGTTTCCTGGCCGCATCCGCCTCCAGACGTCCGGCGGCCGCTGCCGCGGCGACGGACGATTGCGGGAGTTCGCCGCGCGCCTGGCCCTTCTGCCCGGCGTGTGCAAGGCGGAGGTCGTGCCCGACGCGAACAGCATCATCGTGCGCTTCGCGGCCCCGGAGCGCGATTTGGCGGCGGTGCTTGCCGACATCGAGGCGATGACCGCCGCCCCGCGCCCCGTGGCGGAGCCGCTCGAAGGCGCCGAGCGCCCCGCCGGGCCGGGGAGCGGTGACCTGTGCGCGCTCGTCGAGCCGGTGCTAAAGCGCCTGCCCGCCTATGTGCGCCTGGGCTGGGCGCTGGCGAAGGAGCCGGCCATCCCGTGGCGGCACAAGACGCTGCTCTGCCTGTTCCCCCTGTACTGCGTTTCGCCGGTCAATCTGCTCGCCCAGTCCATTCCCGTGCTGGGTCTCGTGGACGAGGCCGTTTGGTTCCTTGTGGGCACGCGGCAGGCGCTCGCCCATTGCCCGCCCCCCGTGGCCGCGCGCCATCTTGCCCGGCTGCACCTTGCCCCCCGGCAGTTGCAAGAGGACGTGAACGCGGTGCTGGCGGTTGTCGGGCGCGTCGCCGGCAGGGTGCTCGGACTCGGCGCTCCGGGCCGACGGCCGCTCGTGGACGACGCGGCGTCCGCCCGGCGCGAACCCGTAACCGAACCGCGGCTCGTGCCGCCTGCCGCACGGCCCGCACGCGCGGCCCCGATTCCGGGGGGCCCTTTGCGGATAAAAGGCCCGAACCGGCGTCCTCCCCACGCGCGCTCGCGGGGCGGCCTTGAACCGACAAGGGTTTTGCACGCGGCCTGGTGAATAGGTACTGGTGAATAAGTCCGGGCAGGGGCGCGCGGGTGAGGCAACGCTGCTCCTCGCACCTTCTCATTACTTTGGCAGGAAAGCACATGATGGAACTACGACTGTTTCCGCTTCTGGTCGGTTTCGCGCTCGGAGCCATGACGGGTGCCAAAGCCAAGCGCAAACGTGTGACCAAGGTGATGGCCAAAGCCTACCTGGCCGTGGAGGAAAGGACTGCGGGGATGATGGCCAACATGCGCGAAGACATGCGCGACGCCATCGAGGAGGCGCGCTACGAGCGCGCGCAGGAGGCCACCCTGCGGGAACAAGCCGCCCTCGCCGTGATGGATCAAGCAGACGAGGACGACGCGGCGGCGCCGGAATCCGAATTATCCGGCTTGGAGGACGGGGCGCTGCCGGCTGCGCAAGCAACTTCCCCCCGAAAGGCTCGGCGGAGAACCACCGCCGCCGCGGCTGACGAGCCAGTCAGTGACGGCGCCTGAAGCCGTCTTCATGCCCGTTGCGCGTACAGCGCCGTTTCGCGTCACGTCCGCCATTCCCGGCCGCGTTCGCATCCAGTTAACCGGACCCTGCCGCCGCGACGACGGGCACAGGCGGCTGGAGCCGCTTGCTGCCCGCCTGGGTGAGGTCGCCGCCGTGCTCAAAACGGACGTGGTGGCCGACGCGAACAGCGTCGTGGTGCGCTACGAGGCGTCGCGGCGGGAACTGGAATCGGTCGTGCGGGACATCGAGGCGGTCGCCGACGATGCCCTGGCAGCCGTGCAGTCGGGCGGG
>JAUJNC010000429.1 GCA_030446525.1 Armatimonadaceae bacterium | reverse complement strand
CGCGGGGCGCGTCTTTCTTTGCCGCACGCCCCGCCGCCCATGGCGTGCGGCGTGCGACCGAAGATAAGGAAAACAGCCGTGACTATGTTATCAGCGCCCCGGGCCGGGGCGGGACAGACGGAGAGCCTGACCCCCCGCCAGATCGTGGCCGAACTCGACAAGTTCATCGTCGGGCAGGCCAAGGCCAAGCGCTCCGTCGCCATCGCGCTCCGGAACCGCTACCGGCGCCGCCTGCTCGGGGAGGACCTGCGCGACGAGGTCATCCCCAAGAACATCCTGATGATCGGGCCGACCGGCGTCGGAAAGACGGAGATCGCGCGGCGGCTGGCGAAGCTGGCGCACGCGCCGTTCTTGAAGGTCGAGGCGACGAAGTTCACCGAGGTGGGGTATGTCGGCCGCGACGTCGACTCCATGATCCGCGACCTGGTGCAGATCGCGGTGCGGCTGATCGAGGCGGAGAAGATGGAATCGGTCGGCGAGCGCGCGGACGCCCTGGCGGTGGACCGGATCGTGGACATCTTGCAGCCGCGCCGGGAGCGGCCCCGGGCGGGAGCCGGGGCGGGGAACGCGCCGGGGATGCCGGACCAGTTCGCCGAGCTCCAGCAGCAGATGGGCCGGCTCCTGGGCTTCCCCACGCCGGCGGGCGGCGCGCCGCCCGCCGGGGGGGCGCACCCCCCCCGGGACGAGGACGGGGTGGACGACGAGTACGCCAAGCGGCGCGCGGAACAGGAAGAGCGCATCCGGGAGCGCCTGCGGGAGCAGGTGCGTACGGGCGCGCGCGACGACGACGAGATCGAGGTCGAGGTCGAAGAGGGCGGCGGCTCGCCGTTCGTCCAACTCTTCTCGCCGGGGGGCATGGAGGAGATGGGCATGGACCTCCAGGGCCTGCTGGGCCAGATGCTGCCCAAGCGACGCCGCACGCGGCGCGTGACCATCCGCGAAGCGCGCGTGCTCCTGGCGCAGGAGGCGGCCCGCTCGCTCATCGACCAGGATGCCGTGACGCGCGAAGCCGTGGAGCGCACCGAAGAGTCGGGGATCATCTTTCTGGACGAGCTGGACAAGATCACCGGGCGCGGCGGCAACAACACGGGCGGGCCCGACGTGTCGCGCGAGGGGGTGCAGCGCGACCTGTTGCCGATCATCGAAGGCTCGACCGTGCAGACCAAGTACGGGCCGGTGCGCACCGACCACATCCTGTTCGTCGCGGCGGGGGCGTTCCACGTCGCCAAGCCCTCGGACCTGATCCCCGAGCTCCAGGGGCGGCTGCCGATACGCGTGGAGCTGGACTCGCTGTCCGAAGGGGATTTCCGGCGCATCCTGACCGAGCCGAAGAACGCGCTGACCAAGCAGTACGTCGCCCTGCTCGCCACCGAGGGCGTGCAGCTGGCGATCACCGACGATGCCGTGGACGAGATCGCCCGCATCGCCGTGGAGGTGAACACGCGCACGGAGAACATCGGGGCCCGGCGGCTGCACACGATCCTGGAACGCCTTCTGGACGACCTGTCGTTCGATGCGCCGGACGTGGCGCCCAAGCAGGTGACCGTCGACGCGGCGTACGTGCGCGCGCGGCTCAGTGACGTGGCGAAGGACGACGACCTTTCCCGGTACATACTGTGAAAGGCCCTCACCTCCGTTCCCCGAGAGGGGACTGGGGTGAGGGCCGGTACTGGCCAAAGGATGAGGACATGTTCCCGGACGCCCCGGGTCCGGCGGCGCGTCGCCGAGATGCTGGCGCCGGCCGCCGAATCGCTGCCGGGCGGGGTGGACCTCCAGATCATCGAAGGTTTGCGCCCGCTCCCGCAGCAGCGCAAGATTAGCCGGATGACGCCCCGTAAGCGGCGCGCAGCCTGTCGGCCAGCTGCTGCTTCCGCGGATCCGGCAGGAAGGCGGCGCGAACGGCGTTCAGGTTGCAGGCGAGGAGCTGTTCCCGGCCCCAGCCGAAAACGCGGTGCAGCTTGTCGTACTCTTCGCCGAGCGTCACGTCGGTGATCGTGCGCGTGTCGGTGTTGACGCCCACGGACAGGCCGGACCTGTACAGGCGGTCGACCGGATGATCCTCGTACGTGTCGTAGATGTCGATCTGGACGTTGCACGTCGGGCAGACTTCGAGGTGGATCTGGCGCTCACGGAGGTGTTCGACGAGCCGAGGGTCTTCGATGCTGCGTACGCCATGGCCGATGCGCGACGGCTCCAGGCGCCGCAAGGTTTCCCACACGCTTTCGGGCCCTTTCGCTTCCCCGGCGTGCGCCGTGCGCGGGATGTTGTGCCGGGTGGCATACTGGAAAGCAGGGACGTGCGCGTCGATCGGGAACCCCGCCTCGTCGGCGGCGAGGTCGAGTGCGGCGGTGCGGCGCGCGCGGAAACGCTCGACCAGCCGCGCCGTCTCCAGGCTCTGCTCCTGGGTGAAGTGCCGGAGCGTGCAC
>JAUJNC010000039.1 GCA_030446525.1 Armatimonadaceae bacterium | reverse complement strand
GCTGCCTGCCTCTCGGTGTACTCGTAGACTCGCCCTCCGCAGAGCAGCCCGCTCGTCCTCTTTCTGTCGTTGTTGCGCGTCTCTACCAGGGGATGGCCGTAGCAGCCCAGGTCGGTGTTCAGATCGTCCGAGATGATGAACAGGACGTTCGGGCGGCGCTGCCCGGCGGCGTTGGCAGGCGATCGGGGCGTCTCCTGAGCGGGCGTGGGAACCGCGGCGGCGCCTGCCGCCAGAACCAGCGCAAGCGTTGCCCAAAATAGCTTCATTGCGTTATCATTCTCCTGTCATGGCCGCGGCGAGGGCGTAGACGCGCCGGTGCAGGTCCGTCATGACGCTCGTGAGCGGGGTGTGCGGCTCGTCGCGCTCGGTCTTGAGGCCGTTGCCGCGCACCCGGTTCGTCAGGTACGCGCACCAGTGGAAGCCGACGAACCAGGGCTCGCGCAGGGCCTGCGTCAGCGTTTGGGCGTACAGCCGCCCGCGTTCTCGTTGCCGCGCTTCTTCATCCGGCCATTCGGCGCGCGGCGGGTTGTAGGCGCCGTCGGCCAGGAGAACGGGCTTGCCGGTGAGCCGGTGGCAGTGGCCCAGGATCTCCGCCATGCGCGGCCACCGCTCGAACGACTCGACCGAGATCACATCCACGCCGTTCTCCGCCGCCGCCAGCAGGACCGTCTGGGGGATCGGCTGCGGGCCGTAGTAGCGGTCGCCCAGGAGCAGGTGGTTCGTGTCGTAGCGGCGGATGGCGTCGCCGATCGTGCCGTAGTAGCGGCGGGCGATCCGGCCCAGATCCTCGCCGCGCCCGGCCCAGCTTGCGTCCGTGTGGGCATGGCCCGCCCAGCCGGGAACGTCGCCATAGAAATAGCCGACAAGGTACGGGTCGTCGCGCAGCTCGACGCAGACGCTGCGCGCCAGGAAGTCGCACCAGACGGCGAACTCCTCGCTCTCGACGTCATCATAGACCGGGTGTGGGTCGTAACGGGCGATGCGCGCGAATGGCAGCAGATGGCAGTAGGGCATTTTCGCCGCCCGGTAGTCGGCGGGCGTCCACGAGGGCGAGTGCCGCCGCTCCTCGGGCGTCACCACCTCCTGTGTCCAGCCAACGGTGTTGAAGCCCCACGCCACCAGATCACGGACGACGCCCTCCCGGATCCAGCGTTCGCGCTCGCCGCCGTAGCGGCCGAACCACAGGTCCTGGTTTTCCGTGTGGAGAAGCGCGGCCGGGTCCAGGTGATTGACGCCCAGCGACACGAAAGCATGGCCGCCGGGCGTGACGAGCCACCAGCGCCCGCCGATCTGCTCGGTACGGAAAAAGCCCGTCGCCGCTCCCCGAACCGTTGTCCATCCGCCCCATGCGTCCCGTTCCATCGCTTGCCTTCCCTCGGTGGCTAATGCCGCACATCCACATCGTGATACTCGGTGTGATAACCGGGCCAGCTCCGGCTGCGCCGCTCCGCGATGTCGTCGCCGAGCGGGGCGGCGGAAACCAGATCTCCACCCGCTACCCACTTCGACCCGCGCTCCTCGTGCCGCCGGGCCAGGATTGTCTGCATCTCCCGCTGCTTTTCGGCGTGCTCCGGAACGCCCGCCAGGTCGTGCCGCTCCTCAGGGTCGGCTTGGAGGTCGAAGAGCTGCTCGGAAGGCCCCTCGGGATACCAGATGTATTTCCAGCGGCCGTCGGTCAGGCCGAGGTACAGCGGCAGGCCGGGAACGGTCGCGCCGCTCATGCAGGTCCCCTCGACCCATCGAGACGAACCGTCGCCGTCACGGCGGGCCAGGGCGAGCAGGTCCTCGCCGTCGATGTCGGCGGGCGTCTGTCCCCCGCCCGCGCCGACCAGGGTGGGCAGAACGTCGGCGAGCGAAACCGCCGTCCGGACGACCGCGCCCGGCCGCCGATCGTCCCAGATCCGGGGCAGGCGCAGCACGAGGGGAACGTGCGCGGACGGCTCGTGGAAGAACATCTTGGAGCCGGTGCCATGATCGCCCAGGTATTCCCCATGGTCGGAGGCGTACAGGATAAGAGTGTCCTGGAGCAGGTTCCGGTCCTGCAGCGCGGCCAGAACACGGCCCAGGTTGTAGTCGATCTGCGTGATCAGGCCGTAGTACGCGGCGCGCGCGGCGTGGACCACCTCCGGCGGGATCAGGTCCAGCGACCATTGCTGCCGGAACCGCCGGAACGCCTCCGGCGCGCGCTCGTCCGAGCTCCAGTCGCTCCGGATTGGTTCCGGGATCGGGCTCCCCTGATACATCGAGTAGTACGGCTCCGGCGGGTCGAGCGGTGGGTGCGGCTTGGAGAACGAGCACCAGAGAAAAAACGGGACGGTCGGGTCGCGCCGCTCGCGGATATACTCGACGCACTGCTCGGCGATCCAGGCGGTGAGCGTCAGCGCCTCGGGGACGGTCGCCATGCCGGGATACAGCTCGTTCTGCCCCAGACCATGCCGCATTGGCTGCGCCGGGTGGCCGCTGCGCTGCATCTGCCGGTAGTAGTCGTCGGGCAGGATCATCTCATCGAAGCCGTGCCGGGTGCGCTGCGGGCCGAAGTGCATCTTGCCGATGGCCGCCGTCTGGTAGCCGGCCGCGCGCAGCAGGGTCGGCAGCGTGTTGTCCCGCCCCATCACCTTCGACGTTTCTCCGTTACCCGTCATGCCGTGGGTGTGGGCGTGCTTGCCGGTCATCAGGGTCACGCGCGACGGCACGCAGATCGGGCAGTCGGCGTAGGCCGATGCGAAGGTGATGCCCTGGCGGCGCAGATCGTCGCAGTGCGGCGTGCGCAGAAACGAGGGGCCGGCGTCCCCGGCGGCGTCGAAGCGCTGCTGGTCCGTGGTGACGAGCAGGATATTCGGCGGGGGGGTCATCGCGCGCCCCCCTTGATCTCCAGCCTCCGCCTCATTTCGGCGACGACGAACAGGGACGTGGCCGCCGACAGAACGGCGGGGTATCGCATAGCCCGTCTCATTTCTGTGTCTCCCGCGCCTCGTTTCGGCGTCGTATCCGCACCACGCGGTCCTCGTCGCCCACCGGAAGCGGGAAGCGCCACAGCTTTTCGCCCAGAGCCTCGCCCGGCGCACCGTCCGCCGTGGGGGCCCCCATTCGCTCCAAACGGCCAGCGGGCCGCTCTCCACCATCCGCAGTATCAACTCCGCCTCCGTCACGTCGATGACCTCCAACGGCGGCCGGGGAAAGGAACTTGTCCGCCCTGCCGATCACGGCCCAGCCGTGCCGAAGGGGCACAGCAGGGCGAGAAGGTCGCTAAAGGTGTCCAGGGTGTAGGCGTATGCACCGTCCAGACGCCGCGCCTGCCCCGCCTCCCAGAGATAGAGCACCAGCCCCCTCGGGGACGGCCCACGCGACGGGGCCGCCCGGCAGCATCGCCCCGGCGTGCCGGTAATCGTCGGCGCAGATCGCGCCCGACACGGGCACGACCGGCTCGCTCAGGTTATACGCCACCAGGGCGGCCGCGCCGCCGGCAAGCGGGCGATCGCGCGGTACGGCTCGCCATCGGCGAAGGGGTCAAGCAGGAGGCTGTCGGGAAGCGGCGCGGCCGGGGCGAGCGGGCGCAGGAGCCGCCCGTCCTCCAAGCACAGCGGCCGGATGTTTTGGGCATCGAAGGCGGCGGGGGCGTCGGACAGGTAGACCGGGCCGCCGAGAGCGCTTTGGAGACGGCCATCATGCGCCCCGAGGCCGGGTCGTTGGAATGGAACATGTCGTGATCGCCCCACACCGTCTGCCCGAGCCACGGGATGTTGGCATACGAGTTGTGCAGGTGGCGGCGGGCACGCCCGGCATCGCCGACGAGGTAATCCTCGCTGCACCGGGTCACGCTGCTGATGCGCGTATTGAAGAGCGAGGCGGGGCCGTGCGCCATGCAGTTGATCAGCCCGTCCATATGCCGGGCGCACGCCGCCTCCAGCGCCTGCTGGTTGTGGACGGCGCACCGCACCGGGTGATCGAGGCCGCGGTACATCCCCAGGTTGTTAGCCTGATTATCCACTTTGACGAAATCGAAGCCGGCCGTTCGGGCCGCGCCGATCAGGGCGTCGTAGAACGCGACCGAGGACAGGAAATCGGCGCGGGGCAGCAGGCTGCCGGTCTTGTTCGGCAGGAGGTGCTCGTTGAGCGCCCCGAGCGCGTTTTCGGGATGCACGCCGCGCCAGTACCCGTTGAAGTTCAGCCACAGCCCCATCCACCGGATCTTTCGCGGGTCCGCGCCGACAGCAGCGGCGCCCAGCCGTTGGGGAACTTCGCGGGTGGGGATCAAACAGCGCAGGCAAGCCGGCTGTCGGCATCGGCATGCCCGTCGTCCACCAGCACGTAGCGGACCGGCAGCCCCGACGCCTCGATGGCGCGGACCGCCCCCGGAGCAGCGCCTCGTTGATCTTCGCCCGGTACTCCTCCCAGGAACACCAGCCCAGGTACTCGAAGATCGGCGGGTAGTTCTTTTCCTCGCGCAGCCGCGTCGACCGCGCGATCAGGGGGCTATCGAGGGCGATCTGCCAGACCCGGCGCAACGCTCGGTACGCATCGGCGTCTCGTGCCCAGGCGCACAAGGGTAGCTGCGCCGTTTCCGGGAGGGGGCCGTGCCCAGCGTCCCGACGTTCAGGACCAGCGACTGGCCTTCCGAGCCTGAGCCATGCCGCCGTTTGCGCGCCCGTCAGCGGCAGCAGGACCAGATACTGGCCGTCTTTGAGGCGCAGCAGCAGAAGATGCCGCCCGGCACCAGATCACGAAAATCCGGGATGCGCAGCGGCTGGACGCGGTTCGTTCCGTTGGGCCAGTCGCCGCCCGTCTTGCCCATCGGGTCGTATCGCTGGAACGCGGCCCAGTAGCAGCCGTCGTCCCAGGGGGGCGGCGACCGCCAGCCGCGCCAGCGTTCCCCCGGCATCGGGAGCGCCGGCAGGTCCCGGCAGCGACTCGATTCCCTCGCGCCGTTCCGCGGTTTCCTGGAGGTCGATGGTTTCTCTTGTGACGTTGGGTCTGTTTTTAACGGGGCGGGCCGCACGCCACGGGTGAACCGGGCCTCGATGCGCAGGCGCCCGCCGGCATCGGCGACGCCGTGGGCGGCGAGCATCCGCCGCCCCGGGTTCGGCGCGTTCCAGTCGCCTTCGGGACGCTCGATGGAGATGTCCTCCAGCCGCAGCGCCGCCGGCGCGAAGGCGGCGAGGAGACTCTTGCCGTCCTGTTCGAGATGGGCGCGGCTCCCGTCGAGACGGATGCGCGCCTCCGTCGCCATCGCCCAGCGGACGGGCGTCCCCGGGCGCAATCCCTCCAGTTCGTCCTCGAGAACGATGGCGTCGTCCTCGACCCGGACCCGACGCCGCGCGCCCGTCGCCTGTCCCGGCAGCAGGACGGGCAGCAGATCGATCACGGCGCCGTCGGGGCGCGCCTCGACGAGCCGCGCCAGGCCTTTGGCGTTGTGCAGGCTGCCGTCGAGCGTCAGCGTGTTGTGGCTGAAGCTGTTCAGGCGGAACACCTTCCAGCGCTCCCCGTCCTGGCTGCTATCCCACAGTTTTATCCCGATCTTTTCCAGCGAGTGGTACGACTGCGCCCCCAGGTCGACCGCCCAGCGGACCCCGTCCCACTCCAGCACGAAGGCGCCGCCGTCCATGTGCCCGTGACTCACGGCCGCGCCGCCGGCCTTGATGGCCAGCCAGCGCGCACCGGGATCGGTCCACGACGAGCGCCAGACGGCGATCGAGTTCGGCCCGCGGCCGGACCAGTGGAGCGGGGGTTCGGCCGCGCCCGGCCCGCTCTGCGCCGGCGGCCGCCAGAAGGCGATCAGCGGCAGGAAGCGGTCCAGGTCCCTGCCCGTTTTCAGCCGTTCGCGCAGGAAGCGCTCCGGCAGGGCCGCCATGCGGGGCACGCCGCGCAGGCCGGCCATGCGGAACACCGCGGGATCGGTGCTGAGCCGCTCGCCGCCGTCGGCGAAATTGAAGTAGCGGCCGGACGGACCGGTGACATGGAGGACGAAGTCCCCGCTCTCCAGGAGTCCGGGCGACCGGAGCAGACCCAGGTCGCTGCCCAGCGCGCTGCGCAGCGCCTCGATCAGCAGCATCTGGTAGGTGGTGCCGTAGGCCCAGTAGCCCGGACCTTCCGGGTAGATGCCGTCGGGACGATACGGCTCCAGCCCGTTGCGATTGTACTCCGGCACCTGGCGCAGGATGCGCCGCGCCAGGTCGGGCTCGTCCTCGGCGACGGCGAGCGCGCCCATCGCCATCCCGCCCAGGCACACCTGGTTCCAGTTGTTATGCGACCGGTACCAGCTGTTGCGCGCGGGATCCGCGCCCGGCTTCAGCCCCTTCTCCACGATCGCGGCGCGCACGGCGGCGCGGGCGGCGGGGGTGAGGTCGTCGAACAGCCAGTCGTAGCCCAGCGCCAGGGCGGTGGTCATCTCGGCGACATCCAGGAAGTGGGACGGGTTCCAATCCGAGAAGCCGGCGGCGGCGAGCAGGTCCGCCTCCGCCCGGTCGCGGAACGCCTTCTCGCCGGTCACCCGGAACGCGAACGCCGCCAGGAGGACGCGCGCCACGGCGGACCGGGAAACGCCCAGCAGGCGCCGCCCCTCCAGCTTGCGCACCAGCGGCGCGTCGTCCAAACCGGCGCGGGCCTGCACCACGATCGCCCCCACCAGCGCCTCCAGCTCCGGATCCCGCGCCCGCGCCTGCCGGAGCGTCGCCCAGTCGTCCGGCCGGACGATAAGCCGCGGGTGTGCGGGCCACTCCGCGGGAAACGCCATCTCTTCGGCGGCGAAAACATCGCCGCCCGCTGCCGCCGCCATCAGCACCCACCCCTTTCTGAGGACCGAACGCCGCCCCATCTTACCTTCCGCCATACTGCCTCGCTTTCCTCCCCTGCGCCCGACCGGGCGGAGCCACCGATTACCCTCCCGGACGGCCAGGATCGGGCTTTTGTTCAGCGCGTGCCCGAAGATCCGGAAGCGCCACTCCCAGAACACAGGTCCACGGCGCCCCGGTTGAGAGTGTTTATTGTCGTGCCTTTCTCGCCGGCGGGTCGGTGGTGAGAGCCGCCGGGAACTTGATGGTTGTGAGCGAGTGGGCCGGGAATTTATTGCGGAACGGTCAGTCGCCGAGGGGCTTGGTCGAAGCGCGGTTTGCACCGCGTCCGGGTTTTGCGGGGTGTTGAACGCGCTAAACGCCGGGCCGCTGAGCGTCTGGATTTCAGCCTGGCCCTGTCCCGCCAAGCCGGCGATCTGCACGTTCGCGGCCACCGCGTCGGTCGCGTCCTGGTTGATGACGAGGACGTAGACGTTGCCCCGCGCGTCGCGGCTGGCCTCGGCTTCGAGCTTGGGCAGCTTCAACGGCGCGGCGCCGGCGGGGACGCTCGGCGCGCCGGCGGGGACGATCTTGCCGCTGCTTCCGGCGCCCTCGATGAGCACGGCATGGGTGGGACGTTCGGGGACGTTCGCCATCTCGATGCCGACGAGGCGGTCACCGAAGTGGTGCGTGAACAGCTTGTAAGCCAGCGCCGTGGGCGTCATCTCGAACTCCGGCGCGGGGCCGAAGACGCCCACCGTCGTGGCGTGACGGTCGGCGTGCGGCACGCCGGCGCGCAGGTAGTGCAGCAGGCGGCGCCCCGGTGTACAGCCCGATGTCGAGAAACCGGTAGTAGCCCTGCCCCGTGCCCTCCGGCATCACCTGCTCCTGGCCGATGGCACCGAACTCGGTGCAGATCACATGAACCCGTCCCCGGCGTTCCGGCGCCATGGTCTTGTCGATCAGCGCCTGATACTCCGCGACTTCGTGCCCCAGACGCGCCGAGGAGAGCATCAGGTTGTGGTGCCACTCTTCGAGCGTCCCCGCTTTGGGCACGTTGTGCTGGTTGGTGTAGGGGTGGACCACAACGCCATCGTAGGGGTGCTTGTCGCCCAGGGTCTTGATGATGTTGCGCGACTCGTAGCCGGCGTAGATCTTGATGTCCGGGTCAACGGCCTTCATGGCCTTGTAGTAGTCCACGAAGCCGGCGCGCCTGGAGCGATACGTCGCCGTGATCTGGGCGCCTTTGGGCGGAACACGGCCGCTTGCGCCGTCGCCAAAGGTGATGACACCGGTTTCCGGGTCGATCTGATAGACCGCGCCCTGCCCGGTCCTGACGTCGAACGCGCTTCCTCCTCGCCTCCGACAAACACCGCGCGTCCGAACCCGGCTCAATGGGGACGTAGCGCAGGACTTTGCTCTGGTCGGGCTGAGCGTCGCCCAGCGCCATCTCGTCGCGCGAAGTCGCGGCCTCCCCGCTCGTCCTGGACGCCGACCGGCTGCCTGTCGAACCGGGCGATGCCGCCGAAGAGGTATTCGGGCGCATACGAGTCGCGCTCCTGCTGGAAGGGCAGCTTCTTTTTGGCGCGCGTTTCGTCCGAATCAATGTAGGGGCCACCAGTAGCGTTGCGAGGACCGTCGGCCTCGTTGGCGATCTCAAAGAAGCGAACATTGTAGGGTTCGGGATGCCCGTTTTCGGCCCGAATCTTCGCCCAGTCCACGCCGCCATTGGGGTTCTTGCCGGCGGGCGCGTTGAGATATTCGACCAGATCGGCGGCGTCCTGCGGGGTGCCGAAAGCGATGCCATACATGTAGATCATCGCGACGCCGTTTGCCTCGCACCAGCGGGCGGCCTCATCCACGCCGAAGGTCGCCGTTCGGCGCGCCGAAAAGCCCCAGGGGGTGCCGCCGCCGCTGAACGGCTGGATCCTGGGCCGCTTCTCAACCGGGCCGACGGCTTTTTTCCACTCGAAGGTGTTGCCCACCGTGCCGCCGGGATAGCGGATCTCCTTCAGCCCCGCCTCGCGGTGATGGCGGTCGAAGGCGGGCAGGGTGCGCTTGTTCTCCGGGGTCCCACGTGCCGATGCCGTGGTTAGCGTAGCGATGGTTCGAGCCGTAGATAAACGGAGAGATCGCGCCCCGGTCTTTGCCCGGCTCCACCCGGATCATTGTCTCTTTCGTCGTCATCGCTTCCTCCGCGCGTGCTCCTGGCTGGGCCGGGCCATCGCCACCGTGGCGGCGCACAGCAGGACCGCCCGCTTCCGAATGCCGTACAGATTCATAATGCTTCCATACCTCATGCTTCCATACCTCCATCGCCGCCGTAGGGGATTCGGGACACATCGTCTTCCGGCTCGGGTGGAGGAACTCGCGCGCGGCCGGCGGCTGAGGCGCTCGAATTGCGTAATCGAGGTGCCGAAAACGAGGGCGTAGCCGACGTTCTCCTTCTCGATGGCCCGGCCGAAAAGGCGCACGGCGTCGCCGGGGCTGAGCCAGATGTTGCGCGCCCCGGGCTCTTTGCGCAGGAGCGGGCTGTCATAGGGCTGGAACCAGCCGATGCGGATGCCGACGAACTCGATACCCCAGCGGTCGTGGTAATAGCGACCCAGAACCTCGCCGAAGACCTTGGTCGCGCCGTACAGGGACGAGGGTCGGGGAGGGTCCCTATCTCGATCGTGCGCTCGGGCGGGTAGGCGGCGACGGCCTGCACCGTGCTGGCGAACACGATGCGCCGCACGCCCGCTTCCTGCGCCGCCTGGTAGGTGTTGTAGACGCCCACGACGTTGTTGGGCGCCAGAACTCCTCGAGGAACGGCGCCTCCTTGGGCGTCGCCGCCAGGTGCACCAGGACGTCCACCCCAGCCATCGCGCGCCCGAGCGCGGCCGGATCCTGCAGGTCTCCGATGATGGCCCGATCCCAGCCCGGCACGGGGTGCCGGTCGAAGGCGCGCACGTCGTAGCGCCCCCGAAGCTGTCGAGCAGGCATCTCCCGACCTTGCCGCCCGCGCCGGTTATCAAAACTCTGGTCCTGGTCACGGCTGGTGATCCGGGTTCGGCTGCGGGATTTTGGCCTCCACGTCCTCCCGCCACCGTGCGAGTACCTGCCGCATCTCGTCAGCCCTTTCCGGTTCCTCGCCGGCCAGGTCGTTCTCCTCGCTTACATCTTCACGCAGGTTGTACAGGCTCGAGACGACCGTCCTCGAAGAACTCGATCAGCTTGTAGTCCCCCCTGCGCACGGACGAGCCCGGCGTGCCCCCTGGTTGGAGTGGTGCGGGTAGTGCCAGAAGATCGCCTCGCGGTCCAGACGGTCCGCCCCTTGGAGCAAGGGCACGATGCTGACGCCATCGCGGTGCTGCTCGGGCAGGGGGTCGAGGCCGGCCATCTCCAGCAGGGTCGGGTAGAAATCGGGGCTGGTGACCGGGACGGGGCAGACACTGCCGGCTTCGACCACCCCGGCCACCGGACGATCAGGGGCTCCGTGTGCCGCCCTCGTACATCCATCCCTTGCCCTCGCTCAGGGGGCGTTGCACGTCGGCGAGCCCTCCGCCGTCGCCAGGCCGCCGTTGTCGGAGGTGAAGAGGACGACGGTGTTGTCCGCCTTGCCGCAGTCCTCCAACGCCTGGAGCAGGCGCCCGATGTTCTCGTCCAGGTTGTACACCATCGCGGCGTAGACCGGGTCGGACTGGACGAGCCGGCGCGTGATGCGCAGGTGTTTTTTGTGCTCGGGGGGAAGAAATCACCCTCCTCGAAGACCTTCTGCGCGTCCAGACCCAGGGCTTCGGCTTTCTGCCGGAACCTCTCGACGTCCCCCTCTTTCGCCTGGATCGGCGTGTGCACGGCATAGTAGGGGAGGTTCAAGAAGAAAGGCTGATCGCCGCTGGCCTGGATCAACTTGATCGCCTCGTCGGTGAGGCGGTCGGTGAGGTACTCGCCGTCCGGGCCGTTTTCGAGGTTGGGCATGTCGTAGGGGCTGAAGTAGCCGTTTCTGGGGAGCCCCCAGTAGCACCCGGCGATGTTGACATCGAAGCCGTGGTTCTCGGGGACGTAAGGCGCTTCGCCCAGGTGCCACTTGCCGACATGGTACGTTTGGTAGCCGGCGGCCTTCAGGGCGCGGGCGACGGTCTTTTCCTCCAGGGGCAGGTGGTGCAGATACGGCGTCGAAAGCAGCTTGCCCTTCGCCGCTCCGGGGGATATAATTGGTGATGCCCACGGTGGCCGGGTACTTCCCGGTCAGGATGCTCGCGCGGGTGGGCGAGCACACCGGGCAGGCGGCGTAGGCGTCGGTGAAGCGCATCCCTCCCGCGCGAGCCGGTCGAGATGCGGCGTTTCGTAGAACGGGCTGCCGTAACACCCCAGATCTCTCCAGCCCAGATCGTCGATCAGGATAAGTACGAAATTCGGTCTGTCCATTTCCGGGTTACCTGCCTGCTTTCTTGGGCCACGGGTAGGCGTTGGAGCCGGCGTCCGGGTCCATCGGGCCTTTGGGCAGCGTGGCCTGCCAGGCCAGCAGGCGCGGGGACATGGCCGCCACGACGTCCGGGTTCCGGTCGGCCAGGTTGTCGGCCTCGCTCGGGTCGGCGGGGATGTCGTACAGGCTCGACGCGGCTGCGGTCCGGGTTCATCAGCAGCTTCCACTTGCCCTGGCGCATGGGCCAGGATCGGGCCCCTGTTGAGCGTGTGCCCGAAAATGTGGAAGCGCCACTCCCAGAACAGGGGCTTGGCCCGCTCGATAGAGGCGCCCCGGAGCGCCCGGCCCACGTCCATGCCGTCCAGCCGATGCTCGCCCGGCACGGGGACACCCGTCAGCGCGCACACGGTGGGTAGGAAATCGACGGCGCCGAGGATGCTCGTGCTGTCCACCCGGCCCGCCGGCACGACGCCGGGCCAGCGCACGAGGGAACGGGACGCGCACGCCTCCCTCATAGATGCTCCGTTTGCGGCCCCGGAACGGGCCGGGCTGCCCACCGCGCTGTGCGCGGCGTTGGCGATGCTCATGTCCTCCGGGCCGTTGTCGGTGGAGAAGACGACGACGGTGTTGTCGGCAAGCCCCAGATCGTCGAGCCCCGCCAGCAGGCGGCCGATCTGCCTGTCGGCGTCCGTCGCCGCCGCGTAATACACCCGGGCCGGGCCGGTCAGCTTGGCGTACGCCTGCTGCTGCGCCTCGTTCGGCAAAATGGGTGCGTGCGTCGTGCAGCCAGACGTTGACATAGAACGGCTTGTTCCGGTTCGCCTCGATAAAGCGGAGGCTCGCGTCCACGATCCGCTCGCTTTGCAGCGGGCGCACGTCGCGCCCGCCCAGCATCTTGGCTCCCTCGGGGTCGTTGCTGGCGAACGTCAGGTGCGTGTCGATGCCGTAGGCGCCGGGCGGCGGCGCGCCCGGCCCGCTGCCCAGATGCCACTTGCCGAAGTGCCCGGTCGCATAGCCCGCCTGCTGGAGCAATCTGGTGACCGTCGGCACCTTGGGGTCGAGGAAGTTGGGCATGGCGCGCTTGGCGTTCTGGGCCGCGTCCGCGATGTGCCCGTGGATGCGGTGATGCGCCGGGAACTGCCCGGTCAGGAAGGCCGTGCGGCTGGGCGAGCAGACGGGTTGGCGACATAAAACTGGGTGAAGTCCGTCCCGGCGGGCCAGCCGGTCCAGGTTCGGCGTCCTCAGGCGCCCGTGCCCGTGGCAATGGAGGTCGCCCCAGCCCCAGTCGTCGGCAAGTATGAAGACGAAGTTGGGGCGCTGCTTGCCTTGTCCGCTTGCTGCGCCCAGGGCGCGGCCGATCTGTGCCAGGCTGTCACCAGCGAGCGCCAGGCCGCCCGCCGTCACGCCGCGCAAAAATCCACGCCGGCTTACGTTCTGCACCTTTGTCTTTATCCTTTCATCGCTTGGAAGCGGCCGGCGCCGCCGTGCCGGGTTCGCGGCCCCCATACGCCAGGAGCAGCTTGCTCAGGCTCTTCGCTCATCTTTTCCGCGCCGCCCGCGCTCCCGGTTCGCCCGCGAGGTTCTTCAACTCGTGCGGGTCGGCCTTGAGATCGTACAGTTCATCCAGGCCCTCCCCAGCGCCGAGGTAATGGATATACTTCCAATCCGCCGTGCGCACCGCCTGCCACGCGGGGGAACGGCTCCTGGGTCGTCGGCTCGAACTCCGCCAGGACCGACGTGCGCCAATCGGGCGGGGCTTGGCCCTTGAGCAGTGGCACGAGGGCGCCCCTGGATGTGGGCGGGGATGGGCGCGCCCCCAGTTCGAGCAGGGTCGGCGCCAGGTCGATGCTCTGCACGAAGCGCTCGTTCTTGGCGCCTGGGGCCACCGATTTGGGGTAGCGCACCAGGAAGGGCACCTTGAGCGCCT
The DNA here is from genome assembly GCA_030446525.1 of Armatimonadaceae bacterium. Next base: position 35,929 of record JAUJNC010000039.1, on the reverse strand, counting down.
CGTCGTAGGCCAGCCGTTTTTCGGTCAGGCCGTGCTCGCCCCAGAAGTAGCCGTGATCGCTGGAGAAGACCAGGACCGTGTTGTCCAGTTGCCCCGTCTCTTCCAGCGCCTGGAAGAGGCGACCCACGCCCTCGTCGACGGCGGTCAGCATCCGCAACTGGTTGCGGATGTTCTCGTCCGTGATCGGTTTGTCGGTGTAGCGCTTCAAGGCCGGTTTGTTCTTCACGTCGGGGACGGCGGCGGCGCTGGGTGCGCGCGAGATCGGTCGGCCGGCATACAGCGTCTTGTGCCGCTCGGCGGTCCGGAACGGCCCGTGCGGCGCGCCTTGTGCGCCAGGTACAGCAGGAACGGTTTGGGGTGCGGGCGGCGCACGAATTCCGCGGCGTGATCCGTCAGCACGTCGGTCGCGTAGCCCTTGGCGCGGGTCTGTTTCCCGTCCACGTTGAGCCTGTGGGTCGTAGTACTCGCCCTGCCCCTTGAAGGAGACCCAGCGGTCGAAGCCGGGGCGCGGCGTGTCGTCCTGGCCCATGTGCCACTTGCCGACGTAGGCGGTCTCGTAGCCCGCATCGTGCAGCAGCCGCGGGAAGGTGACGAGCGGTGGCTCAGGCTCCTCGTAGCGCGTGTTCTTGCGCACGCCGTGGGTGTGGGCGTACTGCCCGGTCAGGAACGAGGCGCGCGAAGGCGAGCAGACCGGCGTGGTGATGAAGGCGTTGGTGAACGTCATTCCTTCGCGGCCGATGCGGTCGATGTGGGGCGTCTTGGCGAAGGGGTGCCCCTCGCTGCCCAGCGCGCCCTTGCGCAGATCGTCGCAAAGGATAAAAACGACGTTAGGGCGCCGGGGCGCCTGCGTCCCGGTCTGCGCCCGAACGGCGGGCGCAAGGCCCAGCGACATCAGCGCGGCGGCCCATCCCATGCGGAGCGCCAACAACCTGCCTGAACCCGTTCTTTTCATGGTTTCGCCGGGGCCTTTCGTGTGAGCGAGAGCGGCTGCGCAGCCCGCCAGCCGTTCTTGAGCAGTCGCTGCATCTGCGCGACAACAGGCTGGTGCTTGGGTCCCCGGCGAGGTTGGTGTACTCGCGCAGGTCGCTCTGGTGATCGTAAAGCTCCGCCCCGCCGCGACCCTCGTCCCATTCGGTGAAGCGAAAGCGCGCGGTGTGGACGCTGCGGCCCAGCAACTTGCCACGACTCACCACGGAAAAGGCCGCCGTCTTCCACGCCCGGTTCGGCTCGCTCAAAAGCGGCGCGAAGCTGGTGCCTTCCACTCCGGGCGGAGTCGGCAGGCCGCAAAGCCCGGCCAGTGTCGGGTAGACGTCGATCAACTCGACCAGGGCCAGCGAGACGGCGCCCGGTTTTGTCCGGGCGCGGCGACGATCAGCGGCACGCGAGCGGATTCCTGGAACAGCACCATCTTCTGCCACAGCCCGCCGTGCTCGCCCAGCTGGAAACCGTGGTCGGACAAGAAGACGACGATTGGTCGAGTCCCACAGATTGAGCCTGTCCATTTGGTCGAGCAGCACGCCCACCTGCGCGTCCATGAACGAGATCGAGGCGTAGTAGGCGCGCACCGCTTCGCGCCGCTCGGCGTCCGGCAGCGGCACGATGCTCGTCGCCTGCCTGCGCGCCATCGGCGGCAGCGCCGCGACATGAGCCGGCGGCTCCCGCGGCCAGGTGATGCTTTGGGGCGGATACAGATCGAAATACTTGCGGGGCACGTTGAGCGGCATGTGCGGCTTGCGAAAGCCCGCCGCCAAAAACCACGGCTTGTCGCGCTTCTGACCCATCCACTGCGCCACGCGGCGCGCGATGATGCCGTCGCCCATCTTCTCGTCCGGCACATCGAGCGCGCCCCAGAAAATGTCCTGCCCGGCTGTCGCCTTGCCGCGCGAAATGCCGGACGGGATCGTGCCGGCTTTGCCGTTTTCGCCTTTGGGCCTCAGCAAACCCGACAGGCTTTCGACCTTGGGGCCGTTGCCCGATTCCGAGATGTCCCAGGTTTCGGCTTATCGTCGTAAACGTAGTGGAACGTCTTGCCCGCGTTGGCGACGAAGTAGCCGTTGTTGCGGAACATCTGCGGCAAGAAGACGGCGCTCCGGCGGGCCGCGCGCGGCGCGGTGGCGTTGTCCATCACGCGCGCCGATTCCGGCCGCAAGCCGCTCAGAAACGAGGCGCGACTGGGATTGCAGACCGGATACTGGCAATACGCCTGATCGAAGCGCGTGCCGCGAACGCTGCGAGCCGGTCGAGGTTGGGCGTCTTGACCAGCGGGTGGCCGTAGCAGCCCAGGTCGGTGTTCAGGTCATCCGACACGATGAACAGAACGTTCGGTTTGCGCGTTTGCGCGGGCAGGTCGGCCTGCGCCCGCGCGCCGGCGGTGAAGGCCGTTCCCGCCGCTGCGAGGAAGAGAGCGATCAAAAACTTCATGGTTGTTTCCCTGTGACGTTGTCCTTTGTGACTGTCGGCGGGATCGCCGCGCCGCCTTTTGCCGGTTGCAGCAGACCCTTCATCTCGGCCACGCTCCCCACGTGCCGGGGGTCCTGGAGCAGGTTGCGCCACTCGCCCGGGTCGTTCTGGTGGTCGTACAGCTCGGTCCCCAGGCGGCCTTCATCCCATTCGGTGTACCGGTAGCGCTCGGTCCGCACGGTCCGACCCATCTTCCCCGCCCGCCGCGCGTTACCACGGTGTAGGCCGGTTTGCCCCAGGCGGCGCCGGGGTCGCGGAGCAGCGGCACGAGGCTTTTGCCCTCCAGACCGGCGGGCGCGGGCAGTCCGGCGAGCTCGGCCAGCGTCGGGTACAGGTCCAGCAGGCTCGACCGTCCGCCCCGACGCCTTCCCCGGTCGCCAGGCCGGGTGCGGCGACGATCAGCGGCACCCGGGCGGAGCGCTCGAACAGCGTCACCTTGTTCCACCAGTTGTGCTCGCCCAGATGGAGGCCGTGGTCGCTGAAGAAAACGACGACCGTGTTGTTCATCAGGCCGAGGCGCTCCAGGCCCTCCAGAACCTGACCGACCTGCGCGTCCATGAACGTGTTACAGGCGTAGTAGGCGCGCACGAACTCGCGTCCGGCCTGCGCGTCCAGGTTGTGGCTCGGGCCGGGGAAGGCCGCGGACGGGATGTCGGTCGGGTCGTCCGCGGGGCCCTTGTTCGGCTCGCAGCGAGGGAGCGGGTACGGGTCAAAGTAGCCCTGGGGGCGGTGTACAGGTTGTGCGGCTTGCGCAGGCCGAGCGCGAGGAAGAAGGGCTGCTCTGCCCCGGCGCCGCCCGGCCTCTGCTCGATCAGGCGGACGGCTTCGCGGGCGGCCTGCCCGTCCGGCTGGTCCGCGTCACCCCCTCGGCGGCCAGATAGTTGAAAAAGCCGTACCGGCCGCCGGTCAGGTTGCGCCCCTCCCCTTCCAGGTGGCGCGGCGTGCCGCGCGGGTTCAGCGCGACGTCCCAGCAGCGCGGGTCGTCGACGTTGACTTTCAGGTCGTACAGGCTCGTCGTGGAAGATCTTGCCGACCCGGGCCGTGAAGTACCCGCTCCGGCGGAACAGCTCGGGCAACAGGACGACGTCGGGGTGCTTGGCGCGGATCGGGGTCCGGTTGTCGTAGATGCCGACGGTCTCCGGCCGCCGGCCCGAAAGGAACGACAGGCGCGACGGGTTGCACATCGGGTACTGGGCGTAGGCATGGTCAAAGCGCACGCCGCGCCGGGCGAGCTTATCCAGTGCGGCGTTCGCACCACGGGGTGCCCGTAAACGCCCAGGTCGGTGTTCAGGTCGTCCACCACGATGAAAACGACGTTAGGCTTGCCCTGCGCCGAAACAAAGGGCTTCTGCGCCCGGACAGGCGCGCAGCAACAAGCGGCGGCGAGCAGCAGCGCCAAAGCCAGGAGCCGGTTCATCTTCCGAAGATCTCTTTCTTCATGCCTTTTCTTCCGGCGGGGCGAGGCGGGCTGCCGCCTTTTCTTCGAATTATTCGTACCTCGCCCGGCGATGGCCGCTCGTCGCCTTCAGGGCATTGGGTGCGGCGATGACGGGGGCCTGCTCGTCCAGGTAGACCGGCGACGGCGCGTCCCACAGCAGCCAGTCGGCGATGGCCTGCCGGTGGCGGGCGATGAGCGGCTGCGCGGCCGGGTCGCGGAAGCGGTCGTCCAGCTCCAGCGGGTCGGCTTCGAGGTCGAAAAACAGACTTTTCCCCCCTTCCCGGCAAAGCAGCAGCTTGTGCGTGCGCGAGCGGGCCATGTACCAGCGCGCGTGCCCGGCCACGCCGAAGACGAAGGGGCGGTCGGCGCCCGGGTCGGCCAGATCCAGGCCGCTGCGGCCCGGCGGCGGCTCGACCCCCGCCTGGCGCAGGATCGTCGGGAGGAGGTCGACGTTGCTGGCGAGCGTTTGGCGCACGGTCCCGGCATGGCGGCCGCCGGGGAACTTGATCACGAGCGGCACGCGCACCAGCGGGTCGTACAGGTGGTTCTGCTTCAGCAGCATGTGGTGGAAGCCCAGGTACTCGCCGTGGTCGCTGGTGAAGACGATCAGGGTGTCGTCGTACAGCCCCTTCTCCTCCAGCTTGGCGATCATGCGGCCGACGTGGTGGTCGATCTGGCTGATCGTGGCGTAGTAGTAGGCGGTCGCGCGGCGGGCCGCCTCCTCGGTCAGACCGGCGTGGGGGAAGTAGCCCTTGTGGTGGGCCAGATCGCGCTCGGGCACGGTCAGGGTCCAGCCGGGCAGGAGCTCGATCTCGGCGGGGTCGTACATCCGGTCCCAGGGCGCGGGCGGATCGAAGGGGTGGTGCGGCTTGAGGAAGCCGGCCAGGAGCAGGTTGCCGCCCCCGGTCCAGCCATCGAGCGCGCGCAAAGCGCGATCACCTATCCACGTCGTCGAGTGCCACGCTTCGGGCAGGTCCGATGTCTGCGCGCCGAACGTTCGCCAGTAGTCTTCCGGTGCGCCGGCGCGGAACTCGGCGCGCTGGTCGTACAGGTCGATCAGGTCGACCAGCCCCTGCTCCTTCAGGTCGCGGTGGTAGTCGTCGTCCAGGCGGCCGTCGCCGTCCTGCTCCGAGAGTTCGAGGCGGTCAAAGCCGGCGTCCAGGTAGGTCGGGGTGAAATGCATCTTGCCCACGGCGTGGGTGTGGTAGCCCGCGCGGCGCAGGGCGCGCCCGAACGTGTCGATACCCGGGGCGAGCGTGCAGCGATTCGTCCAGCCGCCGTGCTGGTGCACGTACAGGCCGGTCAGCAGCGAATAGCGCGACGGCGTGCACACGCCGGCGGCGCAGAAGCTGTTCTCGAAACGCGTGCCGTCCGCCGCGAGCCGGTCCAGGTGCGGGGTCCGGATCTGGCGGTTGCCGCAGCAGCCCAGCGTGTCCCAGCGCTGCTGGTCGGTCAGGATGAACAGGATGTTGGGTTGAGAGGTCATCGAAGTTTCTGGCATGGCGACTCTGGCTGTTTGTCCTTTTGGAGCGGGCGTTCAGGCGTCGTTGATGGTGGCGCGCTCGGCTTCGACTTCCTCGAACCACGTTTCCAATTCGCGCAGCATCCGGTGCGCGCGGTCGGGATGCTCCGCGGCCAGGTCAGTCGTTTCGAGCGGGTCTCGCGACAGGTGGAACAGTTGCGCGGGTTGCGGCGGCGGCACCAGACGCTGCGGTTCGGGATCGCGCACGATGCCGTTTTCGATGAACTGTTCCGGCTGATACATCGAGATCGGCAGCAAGTGGATGTCGGGCACCTGCATCGCTTCACGGATGACGGGACGCACCAGTTTCCAGTCGCCATCGCGCATGGCGGCGTTGCACGTCACGAGCGGCGTGTAACGGTTCCACTGCCAGAAACGCCGCGTCTGCACTTTGCCGCTTTCGCCCCGCAAAACGGGCAGAATATTCAGGCCATCGAGCTTGAGGTGAGGAGGCACCGGCACGTCGACCATCGCCAGGAGCGTGGGGAACCAGTCGACGAAATGCGCCATGTCGCGCACCTCGCGCCCGCCCGGCAGGCCGTCGGGCCAGCGCAGGATTAACGGCACGCGGATGCCGCCTTCGTAGCAGTTGCCTTTACCGCCGCGCAAATCACAGTTGAAACGCCGCAGATCGTCGCCCTTTTCGCTCCCGAACTGCGGGCCGTTGTCGCTCGAAAACAGCACGATGGTATTTTCTTCCAGGCCGTGCTTTTTGAGCGTGTCCAGCACCTGCGCGATGGCCGTGTCCATGCGGTGAACCATGCCGTAGAGCGTGGAAACGCCGGCCGCAAACTTGCCGGTTTCGGCAAACGGCGCGACCTCAGAGGGGGGCGCTTGCAGCGGCGTGTGCGGCGCGTTGAAAGTCAGGTGCAGGAAAAACGGCTCGTCGCGGTGCCGCTCGATGAACTCGACCCCTTCCTGCGCCCACACATCCGTCAGGTAACGCCCGTCGCCCCGCCGCACGTCCTCGTTCCACTCCAAACGCCAATCGTAGTAATCGTGCATTCCGCCCCGGAAGCAGACCGACTCGTCGAAGCCGCGCCGGTTGGGGTGATAGCGCGGGTCGAAGGCGCCCAGATGCCACTTGCCGATGAGGCCCGTGGCGTAACCGGCGCCGCTTAGCACGTCGGCGAGCGTCGTTTCGCGCAGGGCGAGGCGTTCCAAGCCGCGCCATTCGAGGGTATCGATGGAGCCGGTGCGATGCGGGTAGCGGCCCGTGAGCAGGGCCGCGCGCGACGGGTTGCACACGGGCGAAGCGGTGTAACTTTGCGACAAGCACAGCCCGTCGCGCATCAGGCCGTCTAGGGTGGGAGTGTTCGACAGCCCGCCGTTGAAGGCGCTGAAGTCACCGTAGCCTAGGTCGTCGGCCAGAATCAAAACGATGTTGGGGCGGAAAGAGCGGCTCATGGTTGTTCTGGTTCTTTTGTGGGAGTCTGAACCGCAGGCGCAGGGGCGCCCGTGAGGACGGGCGGCGTGGCGGCGCGCAGTTGGCGGCTCATCGCGGTGATGCGGTCGCGGTGTTCGGGTTTGGCCGCGACGTTCTGGTTCTCGTGCGGGTCGAGCTGATGGTCGTAGAGTTCGACGGCTTGCCGGCTGCCGTCAGAGGTGCTGACCCATTCGGTGAAGCGGAAGCGGTCGGTGCGCATCGAGTAGCCCATGATGGCCCCGTTCGCGCCGCGCGGGTATTGGCTGAAGGCTGCCGTTTGGCCGGGCGCCTTCACGTCACGCACGACGGGAAGCAGACTTTCCCCGGCCAGATCTTTGGGAATCGGCAGGCCCGCCGCTTCGCACAGCGTCGGGTAGACGTCGACCAACTCGGCGAGCTGATTGGCCTTGGCGCCGCGCTTGCCCTGCTTCGGAAGAGACACGATCAGCGGCACACGGGTGCTGGTCTCGTAGTTGGTGTGCTTGGCCCACAGCGTGTGCTCGCCCAACTGATAGCCGTGGTCGCTCCATAACACGATGATCGTGTTGTCGCGCAGCTTCAAGCGGTCGAGTTCGGACAAAACGCGGCCCAGCTGCGCGTCCATGTAACTCGCACTGGCGTAGTAGCCGTGGATGAGTTGCAGCGCATGCGCGTCGGTCACGGGCTGGGCGTTCGGCCCGGCTTTGGGGATGCCGTCGTAAGCGCGCATTTCGCCCCAGTTGGTCAGGGCGATCGGCGGCGCGTCGCGGGGCGCGAAGCGGTAGTTGGCGGGCAGCTTCCAATCGGACGGGCGGAACAGGTCGTAGTATTTTTTGGGCGCGACCCAGGGCAGGTGCGGCTTAGCAAAGCCGACGGCCAGGAAGAACGGCTGGGCCGGGTTTTGGCTCCGTTGGCGCAGCGTTCGGACGGCGAGGTCGGCGGTCGCCCCGTCGCGGAAATAGTTATCGGGCACGCCTTCGACCGCTTCCCAGGCGGGGCCTTGCGGCGCGCCGATGCCCTTGGTTTTGCGACCGGCGGCGGCGCAGCGGCCAAGTTGCGCTCTTTGATGGCCGCGCCCTGCGGCCCGTAGTCCGCCACTTTGGGCAGTTGCGACGGCACGCTCCACGAAGCTTCGTCATCCAGGCCCGGATGATAAATCTTGCCCATCGCCTGCGTGTGGTAGCCGTTGGCCTTGAAATACTGGGGCAGCGTCACGACGTTGGGGATCGTGGTGCGGAAGTGCGTCGCCAGATCGTAGATGCGCGTGGCGTCGGGCCGCAAGCCCGTCAGGATCGACGTGCGCGACGGCGAGCAGACGGCTTGCTGGCAGTAAGCGCGCAAAAACGTCGTGCCCTGGCTCGCGAGCCGGTCGATGTTGGGGGTTTTGGCGAGCGGGTCGCCGTAACAGCCCAGCGCGGGCCGCAGATCGTCCACGGCTAAAAACAGCACGTTCGGTTTGGCCGCTGCCGGCACATCCTGCGGCGCGCTCGCAGCCGGGATCGCCAGCGCGGGCAGAAGCCACCCGGCGACGGTTGCGGTCAGGGCGAGCGGGAAACGGGAACGGACGTTCATAGTTGAATCTTTCGTTTCATTCTTTGGCGTTCGTGGCGTGGAAGACCGTGCGCGCTCCGATGTGGGCGCCGTTGGCCGGGAGCTTGATGCCGGCCTCCACGGCCAAGGTTTTGACGTCAGCGGGCAAGGCTGTCCCGGCCTTCAGCAGCGGGCTGCCGGGCGCCAGACGGTAATCGTCGGGGCGGCGAAGGGCGAAGCGTTCAGCAGGATGGCGTTGGCTTCGTAGGCGGCATTGGTCGCGCGGAAGGCTTCCAGGGAATCGAAATCGGCGGGCTTGCCGCCCTGGTGCCAGCGCAGCAGCAGGCGCGGCAAGCCCGGCGGTGCGCGCGTAAACGTTGTGGTCGAGGGCGGCGATCATGTCGCCCGAGCTCTTGCCCTTGGCCGCCGGCCCGGCATCGAACAGCACGGTTTTGTCATTGCGCCCGCCCGCGAACAGGTTGTTGTGGAACTCGTTGTTCGTTGCGATCCAGGTCGCACCCGCCGCGATATCTTCGGCCTTGATCTTGTTCGAGTAGAAGCCTTCGCCCTTGCTGATGTCGTTGAAGCGCGGCGTGTCCTTGACGACGATGGCTTTCGCGTTGTCCAGAAACGTGTTGTTCCAGGCGCGAACCCCCGAGGTATCCGACAGCATCAGGCCGACGCCGTTGTCCTGCACCACGTTGAAGGCGACGATGCCGCCGTGGCACAACTCGTAGAAGATGCCCAATCCCTTGTTGTGGCGCAGCGTGTTGTTCACGACGTTGGTGCGCACGCACGAGATGTCGAGCCACATGGCGGCGGCCTGGTTGTTTTCGTAAAGGTTGTTGCGCAGCGTCATGTCTTTGGCGATGACCAGCTTCGTCCCCGCCGCCGCCCACGTCGGGCGAAAACCCTCGATGTTGTTGAAGAGAACGCGGTTGTTCTCGAACAACAGGCGGTCGGTGTAAACCGCCGCCATCCCGCCCAGTCCGTTGCACGCGAAGGTGTTGCCCCGCACCACGTTGTCGGCGTTGTGCAGGCTCAGGCCGCGCACCGCGTTCCAGGCGAAGGTGTTGTTTTCCAGCAGCAGTTTGTGCGTGAAGGCTTCCAGGCCGCGCTCGGCGAAGTGCGCGAAGCCCAGGCCGCGAAGCACCGTACCCCAGGAGGCCCGGCCTTTGACCTCAAGGCCGGTTACGTCGGTCGTTGCCTCGACGGTTTTGCCGGTTGGGTCAGCGCCCAAGACTAGCTTTTTGGCGCCCGTGTCCACGAAGAACGTGCCCGGCGTCACCGCGTTTAGCGACACGACCTGCTTGAGCGAACGGCCCGCGACGAACACCATGTCGGTTTCGCCGGCGATGGGTTTGTTCTTGTCCAAGTCCTGCTGGTTGGCGTGCGTCAACTTCTTGTCCCACGGGACCGACCAGCGGGCGCCGTCCTTTGAAAACCGGCCACGACGACGCTGCCCTTGATCCAAGCGGTTTCGCCCGGCGCGGGCTGGAGCGTCATCTTGCGCTCGATTTTGAGGTTAGCCACGCCGCGATAATCGCCGCCCCGCAGCACGATCGTGCCGCCCACGGGCGCGGTGGCGACGGCGTGAGAAAGCGTCGTCGGCGCGCTCCGGTCGAGGCCGGGCGCCTTGGCGTTGCCCTGCGGCGACGCGAACAGGGCGCCGGGAGGAATCGGGTAATTGGTGCGCGGCACGCCGATGGCGGCCAAATCGGGCGCTTGCCGGGTCTCCTCAGGCTTGACCCCGAAGGTTTCGCGGTCGGGGATGGGGGCGTTGGGCGCGTCGGGATCGGCGACCGGTGGCGCGGCGGCGGCGAAGGCGGCGAACGCCAGGCCGACGGCTATCGACAGCCCGAACTTCGTGCCCGACGTTTTTTGTGTGTAACGCATGGTTTTTCCTTTGGGGTCGTTAATCGCTCAGGCGGGCGCGCGCGAAATCCGCGCGGCAGCGCGCTTCGGTGGCGTCCGGCTCCTCGCCCAGCTCGCGAACCAGCGCCGCGTGCATTTGCGCGATGCGAGTGGCGTGTTCGGGAAGCGCGGCCAGGTTTCGGAACTCGCCGGGGTCGCTTTGCAGATCGTACAGCTCGCGCTCCGGCCCGAAGCCTTCGCCCGGCGCGGTGTGATAAACGTATTTCCAAGGCCCCTGCCGGATCATCGAAAAGCCGGACGCGATCGGGTGCGAGTAATATTCGACAACAGCCTGATCCTTCCAGCCGGCTTTTGGATCGTCCAGCCAGGGCAGAAGGGAGTCGCCGTCCCAATCGCCTGGCGTTTCGGCTCCGCCCAGGGCGGCGATCGTTTGGACCAGATCGACGAGCGAGCAGGCCTGGGTGCGGCGCTGCCCGCCTGTCCAGCGCGCCGGCCACGAAACGATCAGCGGCACGCGCGCCGCCTGCTCATACATCGTGTTCTTCCACCACAGGCCGTGCTCGCCCAGGTTTTCGCCATGGTCCGACGTGTAGATGACGACGGTGTTGTCCCCCGCGGCGCTGTTTTCGAGCGCCTGCAGCACCTTGCCGATCTCCTCGTCCACCCACTGCGTCATGCCGTAATAGATCTCGCGGGCCCGCTTGACGATCTCGTCGGGCACATTCGTGGTTCCAAAGCCGGCGCGATGGTGCCGGTAATTGAGCGGCTGGCTTTCCAGGTGTCCCGGTGGGATCTCGGGCATCGGCACGTTGTCTTTGTAGGGCAGCCAATACGCTTCGGGCACGATCAGCGGAAAATGCGGCGCGAGGTAACCGGTGAAGAGGAAAAACGGCTTGTCGCCGCGCCCCCTTTCCTGCAAAAAGCGGACGGTTTCGCGCGTCACCAGAGCGTCCCGGAACAGCACGCCGCTGTCGTCGCCGACGCGCAGCTCCTTTTCGCTGAAGCGCGACGACAGCCCTTTGTCGCTCAGATCGTCCGGGGCGCGGCGCCCGCCTTTGCCGTTCATGCCGCCGTGCGTGTTGAAAGGGAACTCGCGGTCGTTGCCGTCCTTGTCCTTGTAGCGCCCCACGAGCGCGTTGAAGCCGTAGTAGTTGCCCTGCTCGTAGTGCTGCTTGCCGCACAACACCGACTCGTAACCGGCCTCATTCATCACGCGCGGCAGCGAGGGCGCATCGGGCGGCAGAACGGTGTGGTTGTTCCAGGTGCCGATGCGCGAGACGTATTTACCCCCCGTGAACGACTGGCGCGACGGCACGCACAGCGGCGAATTGCAGTAGCACGCGTCGAAGGTGATGCCGCGCCCGGCAAGCCCGTCCAGGTGCGGCGTTCGCACGATCTCGTTGCCGTAGCAGCCCGTCACGCTCGCGTTGTGTTCGTCGGTCATGATGACCAGAAGGTTGGGACGTGTCATGGTGGAGACATCTTCCGTCGTTGGCATTATTCGATCCAGCTTCAGTAGTTTACCCGCCTTCCACCCGGTAGCGGTAGAAGGCGAACGATGCCGGCTGATCCAGCTTGAACCGGACGCTTCCGGCGTCGGCTTCGAGGTCGGCGTGCGGGCCGACTTGGGCGACGACTTCGAGGTGAGGCGAGGTGAACGGATCCCGCATCACCGGTTTGGCCGAGTAATCCCGTGTTTTCATATCAAAATGCGCGACGCCCATTCGGGCGTGCCGGTCGCCTGGACGCGCACGGCGTAGAGCGCGCCGTCCGCCTCGCCATCGGGCAGGCCGTCGGGCGTGGACGAGCCGGACTGCCGGCCCGTGGTGACGAAGAGCGTGTCCATGTCGCGCCCGCCGAAGATGCACGAAGTCAGACGGCGCACCGGCATTTTCACCCGCCCCACTTCGCGCCCGTCGGGCGACAGGCACAGCAGCACGCCCGCGCCCAGATGCGCCGACCAGAGGCGGCCTTGCGTGTCGATGGTCATGCCGTCCGGTTGGCCGTCTTGGGGCGCCGCCTGGTAGAACAGCTCGCGGTTGGAGAGCTTACCGCTTTCGCGCTCGTAGTCGAAGCGGAAGATCTGGCTGTGGGTGTAATCCGTCCAGTAAAACGTTCGCAAATCGGGCGAAAAGCCCATGCCGTTGGCGACGCCCGTGCCGCGAAACAGCAGCTCCATCGTCCCGTCGCGCTCGACGCGCCACAGTCCGCCGCTTTCTGTGGTCCGCCCGATGGTGCCGGCGAAGACGCGGCCTTCGGGATCGGCGATCACGTCGTTGAAGCGCTGAGCGCCCGCATCGTGCAGCGGCAGCAGCGATTGAACCGATCCGTCGGGTTTCATGCGCGCGATGTCCTGGACGCGGAAGAGCAGCAGATCGCCGTCGGCCTGCCGGGTGAAGCCGCCGACCGGTGTGCCTTCGTAAATCAGCCGGTGCCGCCCGCTGCCCAAGTCGAGGCGGAACAGCTTGCCGGGCGGGATGTCCACCCAGTAAACGGCGTTTTCTTCGGGAACGTAGAACGGGTTCTCGCCCGTGTGATTTTGCTCGTTGACGAGTGGTGTGATGTGGTAAGTCATGGCGTGGGCACCAGCGGCCTTTTCGCCCCGTTGTTTTTGCGGCCCTGCTGCTGTTGCGACTCGTCGTAGAGACGGCCGACGGGCATCGCGCGCAGGTTGACTAAAATCGTGCGCGCCCGCCAACCCACGTTGACGCCCTCGGCATCATCGCCCTGGTCGCTCTCGGCTGCGGCGGGCGCCGTCCCGGCCATCTGCCGTAAGCGCGGCAGATGAGGCCGCATCGCTTCGGCTCCAACGTCGGTCGAGGCCAGGGTTTCGAGAGCCGAGTGGGCGGCGCTCGAACCTTTGTCAAACGCATCCAGCAGAGCGGGCATCCCGACATCGGCGCGGCCCTCGTAGCACAGCGCGTGCGCGGCTTCGGCGGCGACGGCGGCATCCGCATCCTTGACCGCGTTTAACAGTGCATCCGGCGGCGTCCAGCGTTGAAAGGTGGCGGGTGCGCCGCCCAGCGTGGCGAAGCCGGACGCGCCCCAGAAGCGGATTTCCGGCCTGTCGCTTCGCAGGTAGCCGGAAAGCTTTTCGATATTCTTGGCGTCGCCCTGAGCCGCCACTTTGGCGGCTTCGTGCAGGCTCGCGAGCGGATAATTCGTGGCGCGTCCACGCGTAAAGCCCTTCTTTGCGCCCTCGCTGCCCCGCCGGGAACAAGCCCAGATCCGCGGTCTGGCGCTGATGATCGTCCAGAACGCGGCCCAATCGGGCCAGCGTGTCTTTGTGGCGCGGGTCGGCGCTGAGATCGTGAATCTCCCACGGGTCGGCTCGCAGATCGAACAACCGCTCGGCCTTGTGCGGGCGGTACGGCTGGAGCCATTCGGCCCGCGCGCAGCGCCCGCTCAACACGTAATCGTCATACGCGAGATTGGCGGGCATTCCCCACTGGTAGTTGTTGCGCAGGCTCAGCGGCTTGTGCGGCGTGTAGGCGCGACGGCGAAGCGGCCATCGGTGACGGCCCGCGCCGGCTGAAAATGGTTCGACTGGTTGGCCGAAAAGCCGAACAGGTAGTCGCGCGGAGATGCTTCGTGACGCCCCATAATGGCGCGACCCTGCATCCGCGCGGGCGGCTCCAAGCCCGCGAGACTCAAAACCGTCGGCCCCATGTCCACCAACCCGACCAGCCGATCGCTGCGCGCGCCCGGCGCGAAGCGGCTCAGATGCCGGAACTTGGGCGGCACGTAGGCGATGAACGGCACGCGCAGGCCGGTCTCGTAAACGAAGCCTTTGGCGCGCGGCGAAACGCCGCCGTGATCGGACGAGAAGAAGATGATGGTATCCTCATCCAGCCCACGGGCTTTGAGGTCGCGCAAAAAGAGTTCGACCCAGCCGTCGATGTCCTGCACGCCTTCGAGGTGAAACGCGGCGTCCGAGCGCACTTCGGGCAGATCAGGCAGGTAGGCCGGAAGGTCGATTTGGGCCGGGTCAAGACCCTGTCGGGCAAAGTCGCGCCGTCCTGTCAAATCGAAAGAGCGCACGCGGCCCATGTGAGTGGCTTCGCAGTTGAAGACGGCGTAAAACGGCTGTCCCGGCTGGCGTTTGGCCGAATTGTAGGAGGCTTTGGGGCCGTGTTCGTCCCAGATGGTTTTGGGGTCTTTGGTCGCGTTGTAGTCGGTTTTGGGGTTGTTGGTGCAGTAGTAGCCGGCCTCGCGCAGGGCGAGCGGGAAGAAATGGTCGTCGGGAATGACGAAGTTGCGGCGATGCCATTCGCTGCCGTAGGTCGTGGCGTCCGAGCCGGTGATGATCGAGGAGCGCGACGGCGAACACTGCGGCCCCGACGCCCACGCCCGCTCGAACAGCACGCCGCGCGCGGACAGGCCGTCGGTGACCGGCGTCTTGGCGTGCGCGTTGCCGTAGCAGCCGAACTCGTGCGCGCTGGTGTCCTCAATCGTCAGCCACAGGATGTTGGGACGCGCGCCGGCCGCCGCCCCTTGCTGCGCCCCCAGCCGGGAGGCGAGAGTCAGCGCGCGCCGCGCCGCTCGCCAGACTTGTGAGCAATTCTCGTTTTTTCATGGTACTCCTTTAGACAACACGTGTCGCTTTCCGGCGAGAGTCAAGACTGACGTATACTCCATTCGGGAGCTTTGAAATGACCGTCCGGCCCAATATTCTGCTGATTTACACCGACCAGCAACGCTTCGACACCATCGGGGCGTTGGGAAATCCGCTGATCCACACGCCGCATCTGGATCGCCTGGTGCGCGAAGGGCACAGCTTCACCCACGCGACCACGCCGTCTCCAGTCTGCATGGCCGCGCGCTGGAGCCTGCACACCGGCCAGTGGACGACAAACCACGGCTGCTATTCCAACCACCATCCGGGACCGCGCCCCGCCTTCGACCTGCCGTCTCTTTTGCGCCGCGCCGGGTATCGCGCCGGGCTGGTCGGCAAGAACCACACGTTTTTGACGTCCCACGATTGGGATTTCTGCCACGAAAACCCCTCTGCTGCCGCCGCGCCCGAACTGCTGCAGGCGCGCCGTGAATGGATGTCCGGCATCGGCAAAACGCGCTATCCACGCCTGGCCGAAGTCCCGGTTCCGGGCGGGGCCGAAGCCGATCCCGAACGCGGCAAGACGCTGGCGGCCCTGGAGTTCCTCGCGTCCGGTGATGATCGTCCCTTCTTTTTGTGGCTTTCCTACCATCACCCGCACACGCCTTACCACGCGCCGCAGCCCTTCTTCGAGAGGTATCAGAACGCGCCCCTGCCGCCGCCCATCGTGGAACCCGGCGGCTTGCAGGCGGCCGGCAAGCCCTTCCGCCAGTGGTTTCACCGGCACAACAACGACGCCATCCATCCCTTCACGCCGCAGCAGGTGCAGACGATGCGGCGCGTTTATTACGCCATGATCTCGCAGGTCGATGCCGAAATCGGCCTGGTTTTGGACGCACTCGACCGGCGCGGCTTGTCCCAGAACACGCTCGTCGCCTTCACCAGCGATCACGGCGATTACCTGGGCAATCACGGGTTGATGACGAAAAGCCCCGCCCTGTATGACGATCTGGTGCGCGTGCCCTTGATCCTGCGCTGGCCGGGCGTCATCGAGGCCGACCGCCGCGACGACCGCTTCGCCTCGCACGTCGATCTGCTGCCGACGTTTCTCGATGCGGCCCACGCGCCCTGTCCCGCCGCTGTCGATGGCACCCGCCTGCTGCCGTTCCTCGCTCAAACGTCGCCGCCGATCCGCCCGGCGGCCTGGAGCGAATACGGCGTGCCGGGCGAACCCTACACCCCGGAGCGCCTGGCCCGCGAAGGCTTGCAGGACGCCCTCTTCGCCAACCCCGGCGACGCGCGTCTGCCGTGGAAGGCAACCGGTCGCGCTAGCGGGCCGCATCCGCATGATTCGCACGCACGACTGGAAGTTCGTGCAGGACGGCGACACCGGCGAACTCTACGACCTCGCGCGCGATCCCAACGAGTTGGTGAACCTGTCCGGCCATCCCGCTTGCCGCGCTGTCGAGGCGCAGCTGCGCTCCGATCTGGAAAGCTGGAAGCGCAGCCTCAAGACGGAAACGTGAAGCGGTCCGCTCACAAATCCACCGCCACGACTTCGTGATCCACGACCCCGGGCACGGTGAGGTGCAGCCAGCCGCCGGCTTCTTCCCAGTCCGGGTCTTGCTCCAAGGCCAGAAGCTGAACCCGCTTCACCTGCGCGCCATCGGGCAGGCGCAGGCGCACCTGCTGCTCACCAATAGGATAGAACTCGCGGAAATACGCCTTCATCAGCATCGGGTTCGAAAGGTTGATCAGGTGAACCGTGAGCGAGTCCTGTTGCCGCCAGGCCGTCACGTCCATCACGCCCTGACCCGTCACCACAACCGGCGGCACTTCGTTCGCGGCCCACGTCACGATGCTTTTGAGGAGATCGCCGTGATCGGGCGCCATGACCTCCCAGAAGGTGCGGTCGATGTCCGAGGGCAGATAAACCACGCGCCCGCCGGAAGAAGCCTGGCGCGCGTAAAGCTCGCCGATGCCGGTGTGGTCGGCGCGCGGGAACACGTCCTCGATCGGCGTGTAAGGGTATGGGGGGATGAAGGTCAGCGGCGGATCGGGAAACGGGATGTCGGCCTCGACCGGCACGCGGTAGCTGCCGTTGATGATGCGGTCGGTGTCCCGGAAGCCGCTCAGAATCGGGTGTCCGGTCTCGTGCTGCACGCGCAGATACGAGTTGATCATCGGGCCTTCGACCGCGCCGCCGGCGTGGACGCCGAACAGATCGGACAGCCCGAAGTTCTCGCGCCGCTCGCCCACCTCGTCATACAGCGAGGTCTCGTGCGTGGCCACGATGCTGCCGCCGCGCTCGACGTAAGCCTGCAGTTGCGCGCACTGCGCCTCGGACAAACAGGCGATGTTGGGCAGGATCAGCAGTTTGTAGCGGTCGATTTCTTCCGCCGACAGCAGGTCTTCATGTACCATCTCGAACGGGATGCGCGCTTCGAGCAGGGCATGGTAAAAACCCATCGAAGCGTCGCCGCCGCCCGGACTGCGGTAGAAGCGCATCGTCTGCTGCGAATACAGCATGGCGACGCGCGCCAGCGACCGGGTGTTGCACAGATACGGCTCCATCTTCCACAGGTCGGTGTAAAGCCGCTCGATCATCGGCATCCAGCGGCGGTCGTCGAGCAGGCCGGAGAACTTGTTGAATTTCAGCCGCAAGCCGTTGGCGACGGCATCCAGCGCCCAGATGCGCAGTTCGGCCTCGCTTTTAACCGCATCCTTCCAGTGGTTGGGCACGCTGCTGTAGCCGACGTTGAAGGTCAACCCGCCCGGCTTGCCGCCCAGAAAGGAGCGCACTTCCTTGCCGCGTTTGCCGGTCAGGTAAACGGGCTGCGCGCCGCTGCGGCCCTGATGGTCGTTGAACAGGCTGTAAGCGCGCTCGACCAGCCCGCCCTGCGCGACGTGCTGGCTTTCGGCCCCCATGCCCGGCATGATGCAGGCGTTGGGATTGATCGCGCGCACGGCGGCGTCCCAGGTGTCCCACAGCTCGAAGATTTTCTGCGCGCGCCACTGCACGAAACGCCGCCAGGCCGGGGAGTGCGCATCGACCGGGCGATACTGCGGCAGATTCGGCTCGACGATCTCGCCCGCGCCGGGCAGCTCGCCGCCGCAAAAATCGGCGAAGGAACTGCGGCAGCTGTCGCAGTAGCACATCGCCGAGCCGCCCCAGCGGTTGTGATTGGAGCCGTCGACGTTGTATTCGCGCATGATCTCGCACTGCACCTCGGTCATGAAGCCGAAGTTGTACGGCCCGTAGGCGCACGTCATGAACAGGTCGGGCTTTTCCCAGTGGCGGATCATCTCGCCGTGCGCGTCGCGCGCGATCCATTCGGGATGAGCGCGGGCCACCTCTTCGTGCGTGACGTGATGATCGACGCGGGCGGTCACGAAGAGGCCCAGCCTGCGGCAGCCTTCGACCATCTCGCCCAACGGGTCGCCGCTGCCCATCTTGTCGTTGATGCGGTGGTGCGGGATCTTCGTCGGGTAGAACGCCGTCAGCCCGCCGGCGTTGAGGCTGGCGGCATCGACGTGGGCGCGCTCGAAGAAGTCGAGCCACTCCTGCGGGTCGTATCGGCCCGGGTCGTCGTGCGTCATCGAGAAGTGCGCCCAGCGCATCGGGCGCTCGACCCAGTTCTTTGGCGTGATCCATGCTCTGGTTGCTGACAAATGATCCTCCTCGATTCGGGCGGAAATGAACTGCGCCGGCGCCACGCACCGGCGGGCGGCTCAGATGTAATTGCCCCGGCCCGCTTGCAGCGCGGCGCGCACTTGCGAGAGCGCGGTCTTGCCGTCTTCGGGATGGGGCGCGTTGGTTCCGGTCGGACGGGTCAGGGAAGAGTGGGCCGTCGCTTCATGGGTCGTGACCGAGCGCGTCGAGGTGATAAGCCACGAGAGCAGCGCGTCTTTGAGTTCGCGCACCACATCGGCGTGCGCGGGATCGTGGAACCGGTTGCGCCGTTCCCACGGATCGTCGCGGCGGTGGTAAAGCTCGCCCCTGACCGGATCGCCGGCAAAGACGTCCTCGGGCACGAAGGTCATGCGCCACTCTTTGGTGGTGATGCACTTGAGGAACGGGTTTTCCGTAAACGCCGCGTCCCGCACCTCCGGCCCGCCGCCTTGCACGATGCCGGAGATGTCGCGCCCGTCCCACATTTCCAGCACGGGCAGATCGGCCAAAGCGGCCAGCGTCGGCCAGATGTCGATGGATTCGGCCAGCTGATCGCGCGTCTCGTTCTGGGGCAGATGGCCCGGCCACGACCAGATCACCGGGATGCGACCGATCGCATCCGACGAGATGCCGGGCGCTTTTTCGAGCAGGCCGTGCTCGCAGGCGAAGTCGCCGTGATCGCTGGTGTAGACGATGATCGTGTCCTCGCGCAGGCCGAGTTCGTCCAGCGTTTGCAGCAGCTCGCCCACGGCCCAGTCCATGTGCGAGATATTGCCGTAGTAGCCCCTCAGCTTGCGCTGGCGCAAGGCCTCGTAAGTGCGCGGCTCGATCTCGGCGGGTGGGTTGCGCCGTTGGCTTTGGATCGTGCGACGCATCGGCAAGATTTTGTCGTCGCCCGCATCGTCGGCGGACGGCGGCATCGGCACGTCTGCGGGGTACAAATCCCAGAACTCCTGGGCCGGCGTGTAAAGCTGGTGGGGCTTGGGCAGCGAGTACCACAAAAAGAACGGCTCATCGGCGGGCCGCTCGCTCAGGAACCGCTTGGCGAGCGTGGCGGCGTAGCCTTCCTGGCTCAACTCTTTGGGCAGGAAATCGGGCCGCCCGTCCAGCCCCTGATGCTGGATGCCCGCCGCCTGGCGCGCCCGTGTCACGTCGTCGCGGATGTCGTCGTAGCCGTGGCTCCGCACCCAGGCCCGGTAGCTCAGAACGCCCAGCTGTTCGTTGGCGCTCCAGTCGTGGAAGAAGTCGGTGTGCGGCTCGATCCAACCGGTCGGAGTGTGAATCTTGCCGATGGCCCCGGTGTGGTAGCCTTGCCGCTTCAGTTCGGAAAACATCGACGGCAACTGCTTCGGCAGCGGCCCCATCAGGCCGTAGTAGCCGTGATTGTGGGCGTACTGGCCGGTAAGGTGGCACATCCGCGAGGGCGTGCAGATCGGGTTCTGGGCATAAGCGGACGTGAGGCGCACGCCGCGCGCCGCGAGACCATCGAGGTGGGGCGTCTTGACCAGGTCGTGCCCGGCGAACCCGGCGCACTTGGCGTTGTGCTGATCGCTCATGATCAGCAGCAGATTAGGTTTCCGGCTCATCGCATGGGTGCTCATTCGGTTTGCTTGGGTGCGGCCCCCGCGGGCGCTTTGGCCGCTTCGGTTCCCGGCCACGGGTAATCGTTGGCGCCCGCGTCGGCGTCGCCTTTGCCGCCCGGCACGCTCGCTTTCCAGGCGAGCAGCCGCCCCGACATCGCCGCCACGACTTGCGGGTTTTGCCCCGCGACGTTGTCGACTTCGCCCGCGTCGCGCTCCAGATCGTACAGCTCCACGCGGCTGCGGTCCGGGTTCATCAGCAGCTTCCAATGGTTCTCGCGCAGGGCGAGTTGCGGGCTGCGGTTGCTGTTGTGGCCGAAGATGTGGAAGCGCCATTCCCAGAACAGCGGGTTCGCGCGCCGCACCGTTACGGCCATACCAGGCCGGCGAGCGCCAGAGCGCCGCAAGCCGTCGTCTTGCTGCAAATTGTCATGGGGAATCCTTGCCTTACTGTTCGGTTGGATTTCATGGCCGCCATCCGCGCTGATAACTGGCCTTCAGGCGCGCTTCCGTCCGGGGTTGCTTTTGGAGGTTGACCAACTCGCCACCCCGCACGTGTTCGTGGCCTTCCGCCGTCAGATGACGGATGAAGCGGGCGCGGATGTCTTGCAACAGGTCTTTGCGGCCGGTCAGGTTGTGCCGATCCTGGCGGTCTTGAGCGTCGAAGAGGAGTTCGGTGCCATCGCCGGCGAAATACAAATATTTGTGCCGCCCGTCGTGATACAGATGCGCGTCGTCGATCTGGCCGTGGAACGCGTCGCGGACTTGAACCTTGGCGCCCGAAAGGAGCGGCAGGATGCTGTGGCCGGTCACATCGGAAGGCGCTTCGATTCCGACGATGTCGCAAAACGTGGGCAGCAAGTCGTCCAGACCGACGAGCGAATCCAGCACCCGGCCCGGTTCGAACGCGAACGAGCGGGGCGGCACGATGATCAGCGGCACGTTGGTCGAGCATTCCAAAAACGACATCTTGCCCACATCGCCAAAATCACCCAACGCTTCGCCGTGATCGCTGGTGTAAACGAGCCACGTGTTCTCCAGCAGCTTTTCCGACTGGAGTTTGCCGATGAGGCGAGCGAACTGGTGATCCAGGTTCGTGACTTTGCCGTAATACACGCCGCGCGCCTTGCGCAGTTCGCGGTCGCCGATGGGAGGAAAGTTCCACGATAGCCGGTGCTCGCGCAGCTTGGACGGACAATCGTCGCTAAACGCCCACTCCGGCAGGTTGGCTTCGGGGATTTGATCATCGTCATACATCGAGTAGAACGGCTCGTGGATGATGTTGGGCGGGTGCGGGTCGTTGACCGAAACCCACAGGAAAAACGGCTGCGTTTTGTCGCGGTGCGAAAGGAAGCGGATGCTTTCCTCGATCAGCCAGTTGCTTTGGTAGAGTTCGGGCGGCAGCGTGCTGAGCGCGGGATTGATCTCGTTCAGCCCGATGCCGGCGTGTTCCGAGGCCCGCGCCGGTCCGTGCTCGCGCAGGTAGGCGTTGTAACGGCTGTTGGACAGGACGTTTTCAAACCCGGCGCGAAAACTGGGGTCGGTGTGCCAGTGCGTTTTGCCGACGAGCTGCGTTTGATAGCCCGCGCGCGTCATCAGGCTGCCCAAAAACAACGCGCGCGCCTGGTCGATGCGGTGCGCTTCGTTTTGCGTCGGCATCCCGTAGATGTGCGACTGGATGCCGGTGATGATCGTGGTGCGCTGCGGGACGCAAATCGGACAGTCGGCGTAGGTGCGGTCGAAACGCGCGCCCATCTGCGCCAGCTTGTCCAGATGCGGGGTGCGCACGCACCCATGTCCCGCGCACCCCAGCGTGTCGCCGCGATGCTGATCCGACGTGATGAATAAAATGTGAGGCTGATCCATACGGAGCTGGTTTTCCTCTTCTGTTTGGATGGGGGAGCGACCGATCGGCCAGCCCACGCGCACGGCTTCATCGCGCGGTCTCCGGTTGCTCCTGGGGCCGCAGCGTCAACTCGCGGCTCGTGTCGCGTCCTGCCTGCGCGCCCTCGACGCGGAACGTGCGCGCTTCGCGGAACCTTTCGCGCCCGTTCTTGCGCGCGATGCGCACCAGCTCGAACTCCGCGGCGTGCGGCACCTCGAAGGCGCACGTCAGCTCGCGGTATTCGCCCGGCGGCACGCGCAGTTGCGTTTGGCCCGTCGCCAGCGTCTTGCCTTGGGCCACGAGCTGCACGGTGGTTACAATCTCCTCGCCCCGGAACTCGTCGTTGAAGAGTCGCAGCGTGCGCATGACGCGCTCGCCGGCGCGCACAGTGGGCAGCTTGCCGTCCACAAACGGCGCGATGCCCAGGTCGTCGTAGGCCGGGTCGAACAGCGCCACGGGCGCGAAGGCATGGCGGATATTGGCGATGCGCTCTCGGCTTTGCGGCGCGGAAGCGTCCTGTTCCGAGACCCAGCGAAACACGGCGGGCGCGATGTAGCTCCAGCCGGTCGCGCGCATGCCCCGCGTCCACACGCCCTGCCACCAGATGTTGCGCTCCTGCTCCTCATTGGGCTTGGACGAGGCCGGGACGTAGATGCCTTCGCCCATCGTGGTGGGCCGGTCGGCGCGCACGAACTGCTTCCAGTCCCCTGCGGTCTGGCCCCACGGCTCGGCGTTCCAGCGGTTCTGCTCGTTGATGATGCGCGGATAATGCAGGCTGATGACCGCGCCGTTCACCTTCGACTTCGGGTGATTGTCGTGGCCCTCGTAAAGGATCGGGCGCGTGCCGTCGTGCGCGTCGATGACCGCCCCGATGGCGGTCGAGCGTTCGGCGGGCAGCACGAACATCTCGTTCATCGCGCTCCAGAACAGGATGCTCGGATGGTTGCGCTCGGCCCTGACCCACGAGGCGACCCACGTTTTGCTGTTGTCCAGATACCGCGAGAGCGTGGGCTCGGAGAACATCTTCCCCGCGCTGCTCGTCGCGCCGTTGAGGGCCGATTCGCTCGCCACGGCCAGGCCCATTTCGTCACACACATCCAGCGCCCAACGTGGGGCGGGCCGCTTGTGAAAGCGCAGGACGCGGATGTTGAGAGCCCTGATCTCGCGCACCGCGTCGGGAAAGCCCTGCGGCGTAAAGTAGCGCGCCGGCCAGTGCTTCGGGTTGCCGAAGAGCACATAGTCGCCGGTAAAGTTGGTCACCACGCCGTTCAAGCGGAATCTTGTGCCGTCGATCCAAATCTCGCGAAACCCGAAGCGCCGCGTTTCTTCGTCCAGCGTTTGGCCGTTTTCAACGACACGCGTTCGCAGATGGTAAAGCTGCGGATCGTCCGCCACCACAAAGCCGGGTTCGGCCACGCTTGCTCCACGCGCACCGTTTTCTTCTCCGGGCGCAAGCGTCACCGGCTGGGAGCGCAGCGCTAACTGACGGCGCCGCCCGCCGCGCGCACGGCATCGGCCTGAAGCCGCACGGTGTGCGCTTTGGTGTCGGCGTTGCGCACCGTGTAGTCGAGCGTCAGCTTCTTGTCGCGCCACGAAGTTTGGATCCGAGCTTCCGCGACGTGAACCGGGCCATAGGCGCGCAAAAACACGTCGTCCACGATGCCGCATGAAACCTCGTCCGGTTGGGGCCGCGCTTCGCCGATGGGCCACAGCGGCTTCCAGCCGGGCGCGGAGATCGGCATCTGCGTGCGGCCCTGCACTTCGACGCGCAACTCGAACTCTTTCCGGGCGATGACAGGCGCGTGATGTCGATCTCGAACGGAATCCACGGCCCGATGTGCCGCGCCGCGCTCTGACCGTTGACGAACACTTCGGCAACGTAGTTGACCGCGCCGAAGTGCAGCGCCACGCGCTTGCCTTGCCACGATGCGGTCAAGCTCACGCGACGGCTATTGTTGCGCTTCTGGAACGCGCCGCCCTCGTAATCGGGCACGCGCCCGCCCTCGTCCCACGCGCCGTGTAGCGACACCTGCTCGCGGGGCGCGGGTGCGGGGGCGTGGGCCGCACCGATTGCGCCCAGCAGCGCGCTGGTAAAGATCTTTGTCGTCACCCCGTTTTTCATCGTTCCCGCTGCTGGAGCGGCTCGGGCGGGCCGCCTTCATACATCCAGCCTTTGCGTCGGTTCCTGTTCATCGATCGTTGCCCGCCGCGCCGGGTTTGCGCGTGCGCCCGCCGCTCTTGTCGACCGGCGCTTCGGGCGCGTTGACCTTCGGCATCCGCGCCCCGAGTTCGCGCTTGACGGCGGCATGGCGCGGGTCGTTTGCCAGGCTGTTCCACTTCAGCGGGTCGGCCTGTTCGTCGTAAAGCTCTTCGCTGCCGTCGGCGTAGCGCGCGTCCACACGCCCTGCTACCATGCGTTGCGTTCCTGCGCGGCGTTGGCCTTGCCGCCGGGGTTAATACAAGGCCTCACCGGCAGCCGTCGGCTTGGCCGGATCGAGGAACCGCTCTCAGGCGTAGATGCCCCGGTCGCTTTGGCGTCCCACGGCTCGCCCGAACCCGTCCACGTCTCGCCCATGTTGCCGAAGGGGCGCGGATAATGGCGGAAGTTGATGTCGGTGTTCGGGTCGCCACCCTTGTAGGTTTCAGGGTTAGAGTGGCCCTCATAGATGATGGGGCGCGTCGGGTCGAGGTCGCGGACGACCTTGCTGATTTTTTGCGCGTTTTCTTTGTCGAGCGCGTGCATCTCGTTCATCGCGCTCCAGATCAGGATCGACGGATGATTGCGATTGCCTTTGACCCAGGTGGGCACCCAGACGTTGACGCTGTTAACCACGTATTCCGCGACCTTGAAGGGCGTCGCCCCGCCGGTCGGGCCGTCGATGGCCGATTCGGCGATAAGGCACAGGCCGGTCTCGTCGGCCATGTCGAGGACGAACTGCGGCGGCGGCTG
Source organism: Armatimonadaceae bacterium (assembly GCA_030446525.1). The sequence continues at coordinate 11,056 of JAUJNC010000039.1, read as the reverse complement.
CTTGTGCAGCCGGACCGCGCGCGTGTTGAGGCCCTTGAGGATGTCGATGGTTTTGCGCCACAGCCCCCGGGGCTGTAGCTGTCGGGCCAGTAGGTGCTCTTGCCCCACACGAAATAGTCCGCCGTCAGGTTGAAGCGCACGCCGTCAGCCGCCCCGCGATCCAGAACGAGCGAGCGTACCCTGGTGCGGCTACATCTCTTGACAGCCCTGATGACAGGCTTCAACCCATAAATAGGGACATGGCGCCGTCGATCCAAACCTCGGTGCCGGTAATCACGGCGGCATCCTCGGAGGCGAGGAAAAGGGCGAGTTTTGCGACCTCCTCCGGGCTGGATTTCTTGCCTCCGGTCAGAAGCATCTTCCCTTCGGGGTACTCGACCGGCAGCGTGATACGCCCGGTACCCCGCTTCTCGACAGTATCGTTGATGTGGGTGTCGGTGGATCCGGGGCAGATCACATTGACACGCACTCGGTCACGTGCCAGTTCCAGGGCCATCTTCTTCGCGAACGCCACCTGCGCCGCTTTGGTGCAGGCATAAGCGGTAGAACCGGGAACGCTGAAGACGCGGGTGCCCTGCAGGGAGGCAGTGATGATCGCGGAGCCGCCCTGCCGACGCAGGTATGGCACGGTGTATTTGAAGGTAAGAAAGGTACCCCGCAAGTTGATGCTGAACGTCCGGTCCCACTCCTCCGGCTCAATCTCGTCAATGGGCGCCCAAACGCCATTGATACCGGCATTGGCAAAGACGATCTCGATGCGCCCCCAGGCATCCACGAGAGCTTGGACAGCCTTCTGCATCTGATCGGGCTGGGAAATATCGGCGACGAGGGGAAGGGTTTGCCCCCCTTCTTGCACAATGCTCCTTACCGTCTCCTGCACCGTGTCTTCCCGATAATCAAGCGCCCCTACCTGCGCACCTTCGCGGGCGAACAACAAAGCCGCCGCCCGGCCGATCCCCGACCCGGCGCCCGTTATCAGGGCGATTTTGCCGGCCAATCTCATTGCGCAATAACCACGGTATCGGCGGTCTTGCCGCTTCCTCCAGTGTCCTTTACCCTAAACCGGCGCAGCTCCTCGAACTTCTGCGCGCCGCCCTTGGATGTGCGCAGGACCAGTTCCATCTCCCTGCCACCGATGTTAGGCACCTGGAACGAGCAGGGAATATCGATATGCTCGCCCAGCGCCACTTCAAAGGCCTTGGTTCCCCGGGCATAGACCTTATCACCGAGCGGGGCACCATATTTTGACCGTCACCGACGTGTCCCGGAACTCGTCATTGTAAAGGATCAGCGTTCGGTTCACGGTTGCGCCCGCGTCCACGGTGGGCAGCGTCCCGCCGGGGGTAAGGCCGGTGACATAAGGCGCGATGCCGAGGTTGTCGTACTCCTTGTCGAACAGAGCGACGGGCGCGTAGGCGTTGCGCAAGTTGATGGTCCGTTGCCGCTGAAGCGGGTCGGCGCTCTGCAGATCACTCTCGGTAAACCACCAGCACGCCGGCTTGACATTGGTCCAGTTCGTGTAGCGCATGCCACGCGTCCAGATGCCCAGCCACCAGGTGTTTCGAGCGACCGCCTCCTGCACCTCGGCGAGCGGGGAACGGGTGTGCATGACCTCACCGGCGCCGGTCGGCTTATCGGAGCGGACCAGGTACGCCCAGCTATAGATGCTGCCTTTTGGCTCCTTATTATACCCTTCGGGGTAGTGGTAATCGACCAACTCGCCGGCTACCGACTTGTCCCCGTCATAGCCAACCGGGCGGGTCGGATCATGCGCCTTAATGACATCCCCCAGTTCTTTGAGGTCCTTCGGGTCGAAAGCGCCCAGCCCCTTATAGGTCATCTCGTTGGTCGCGTTCCACATATAGACGCTGGGATGGTTACGGTCGGCTTTGATCCAGGGACCGATCCATGCCTTGCAGTTTTTCAGATACTCGACTTGGTTGGATTCGAGGAGGTATTTGCGGGCATAGTTCGCCGACTCATCGCAGATCAGCAGGCCCTTCTCATCGGTGACATCCAGCACCCATTGGGGCACCGGGTTATGGTGCCAGCGCAGGATGCGGATATTCATCGCCTTGACCTTATCGACGATGCCGGGCCACGCTTCCGGCGTGTAGAACTCCGGGCGGGTATACCAACTGTCGCCGAAGACCTGATAGTCGCCGAAGAGGTTGGCGCGAACGCCGTTGAACTGAAACTGGTTGCCCTCGATCCAGATCTCGCGGAAACCAAAGCGGCGGGTCTCGGTGTCGATGGAAGCCCCCCCACCCTCCACTAATCTGCTCCGCAGGTTATACAGCGTCGGGCTGTCCGGCCACCAGAGTTCGGGGTCGGGCCAGTCAAAGTCCGCTTTGATGACGCGGGTCTGTCCGGGTTCCAGGGTCGCTTCTGGACCGGTGAAGGTCTTCGCCACAGTGCCATCCACCGAGCGCAGGGCTTCCGCCTGGATCCGTACTGCCCGTGCTTTCGTGCCCGTATTGACCAGGGTGTAGTCCACAACCAGCATCTTTTTGCGGAAGGAGGACTGGATGAAGGCGTCCTCAATGTGGACAGGACCGTAGGCGCGCAGCCAGACATCGTCGGCGATCCCGCCGCGGTTGGACCAGCCGCCGACCGGCCACTGGTAGGCGCCCTTGACATCGACCATCGGCGGATGCTTGGGTCCCTTGACATCTACCCGGAGGGTGAACTCGGCGCCAGGCTTCACGAGATTCGTGACATCAATGACGAAGGGTATCCAGCCGCCGACATGGTTCCGGACATGCTTGCCATCGACATAGACATCGGCGATGAAGTTGACGGCGCCGAACTCCAGCTTAATGACCTTGCCCTCCCAGGCAGCGGGCACGGACACCTTCCGCTGGAAGCTCTCCTGGTCGAAGTTGGTCTTACCGTGGTACTGCGGAACATCGCCGCCCTCCCAGGTCCCGTTCAGCAGCACTTCCTCGCGGAGCGCCGGTTTCTTCACCGGGTTCATCGTCTTGCTCCCTTCTCTGGTGGAATTTGTAACGGCGCCCGTATCCGCCAGGGCGCCGGTAGGTGTTATCACGATCGCCGAAACAGCCGCGGCAAGCGCGAGGCCGCCGCAGCGTAACATTGCCGTCATGCTCTGCCGTCCCCTTTCAGCGACTTCACCAACTGCTTTGCCTGAGATGCGATCATCCCCAGGTCCGAGCTGATGGTAACGTACTGAACGCCACGGGCAAGCCACTGCCCGGCCTCCTCGGCGCCCGAGGCGATGATGCCGACCGCCTTGCCCGCGCGGCGCGTCGTCTCAATGATCCGGTCGATGTTCCGGCCCAGGTCCGGGTGGTCGAGTTGCCCGATGATGCCCAGTGACTGGCCCAGGTCCCAGGGACCGATAAAGATCACATCCAGCCCCGTCACCGAGACAATCTCCGGCAGGTTTAGGGTGGCCTCCCGCGTCTCGCAGTAGCAGGCGACCAGCGTCTGCTCGTTCGATTGGCGGACGTACTCAATGGGATCAAGGAAACCGAAGGCGCCCGCCCGGTGGCTGGAGGCGAAGCCGCGGTGTCCTTCGGGGGCGTATTTCACGCTCTGGACCACCGCTAGCGCGTCCTCTTTCGTGTTCACATGGGGCACCTGCACTCCCAGCGCGCCGGAGTCGAGCGCCTGGAGGATCTCGACGGCGCGGTTCTCCCGCACCCGGACGATGGGAACGATCTCCGACAGCTCCGCGGCGCGCAGGATATCCACCATGCTCTGCCGGCTCATCACGGCGTGCTCGTTGTCCAGGACAAAGAAATCGAAGCCCGCCAGTCCGAGCACCTCGACGGCCGAGGGATCGGTGATCTTGACAAAGGTTCCCACGACATTGCCGCCGCTCTGGAGGATCCTCTTAATTCGATTCTCGCGTATCAAATCCCGACTCCTTACGCCGGCCCTCCGTAAGGACCGGAGCATTGACCGGCCAGCTGGGTTGTTTTCCCGAAAGCACCTCGTCGATGCCGATCGCCGCATGCAGCGCCATGCGGGCCGTCGCCTCCCGTGTGAGTGCGGCGTTGTGCTGCGTGCCGATGACGTTCTCCATCCGAAACAGCGGGTTCTCCGGGCGCGGCGGCTCGTCGGCATAGACATCCAGGCCGGCGCCCGCGATCACGCCTTGTCGCAACGCCTCCACCAGGGCGGCCTCGTCCACGATCTCGCCGCGCGCCGCGTTGATCAGGTAGGCGCCCGGCTTCATCAGGGACAGCTCGCGCTCACTGACCATCCGGCGCGTTTCCGGGGTGGCGGGCAGATGCAGGCTGACAAAGTCGTCGCGGCGGAAGACCTCGTCGCGGTCGCGGACCAGTTCCACCGGCGGAGCACCATCCCCCCGGGACACATAGGGGTCATAGGCAATCACCCGCATATCCAGCCCATAGGTCGCCTTTTTTGCCGCCGCCCGGCCGATCCTTCCGAGGCCGATCAGGCCCAGTGTCTTCCCCTCCAGCTCACAGTCCGCAATCTCCCGCTTCAGCGTGTCCGCCGCGATGCCCGTTCCCGGACAGATCGCATATCCCCTCTCCCGCAGGTATTGCTTTCCTTCCTCCGCGATATCCTGCGGTATTAAGACAGGACACTGTTGTTTCCTCACAAATCAATCGCGACTACCTCGTGGTCGACTATGGAGGGCACCGAGAGGTGGAGCCATCCCTCACGTTCTTCATAGGACGGGGTCTGCCCGGCAGCCAGCAGCCGCACCGTCTTGGCCCGGCTGCCCTCCGGCAGGCGGACCCGCACCGTCTGCTCTCCAATGGGAATAAACTCACGGAAAGGCCCCTTCATCAGCATCGGATTGCTCAGGTTCACCAGATGCACCGTTACTGACTCCTGCTGCCGCCAGAGGGTGACCTCGACCATGCCTGGTCCTTCTACGATCACCGGCGGTTCTTCACCGCTCGCCCAGCGGACGATGTTGCCCAGCAGCCGGCCATGGTCGGGGGCCTGCACCTCCCAGAAGACGCGGTCGATGTCCCAGGGAATGTAGGCAACGCGGCCCTTGCCGACCGCGCGCAGGTAGATCTCGGGGATGCCGGTGTGGTCCTCTCGCGGATAGACCTCCTCCATCGGCAGGTCGGGATACGGCGGGATAAAGGTCACCGGCGGGTCGGCGAAGCGCTCCCGCGCTCGCACCGGCACGCGGTAGACGCCGTTGATGATTCGCTCGGCATCCGTGAGGCCCGCGAGGAGAGGATGACCGGTTGCCTGCTCCAGGCGCAGATAGGAGTTCTTCATCGGTCCCTGTACCGGCCCGTCGGCGCTCACCCCGAAGAGGTCGGACAGGCCGAAGTCCTTGCGCCGCTCGCCCCACTCGTCGCAGAGCGACGTTTCCAGGGTGGCGACCAGGCTGCCGCCGCGCTCGACATAGCTTCGGAGCTGCTCGCACTGCTTTTCCGAGAGCGCGGCGATGTTGGGCAGGATCAGCAGCTTGAACTTATCGATCTCCTGCGGCTCCAGCAGGCCCTCGTGCACCATCTCAAACGGGATGCGCGCCTCGATCAGCGCATGGTACATTCCCATTTCCGCGTCCCGGTTTCCCGTCCTGTCGCCGTAGAAGCGGCGTGTCTGCTGTGAGAAGACCAGGGCGACGCGCGCCAGCGGCGCTTCGTTGCGCAGGTAAGGCTCGATGGAATGCAGATACGAATACAGCTCCTCGACCCGGGCAGGCCAGCGGGTGTCGTGCAGATAGCCGGAGAACTTGCAGAACTTGAGGTGCATGCCGTTGGCCACGCCGTCCAGCGCCCAGATACGCATCTCGGCCTCCGTCTGCACCGAGTCCTTCCAGCGGTAGGGATACCCCTCCAGACCGACGCTGAAGGTCAGCCCCGCGGGCCGGCGTCCGAGGATCGCGCGCAGTTCCTTGCCCCCCTTGCCCGCCGACCAGGGTGGGTTCAGGCCGCTGCGCCCCTGGTGGTCATGATAGAGGTATGCGCCCGCCACGAAGCTGGGCAAGATCGACGCGGGCCATCTCGCTGCCCATGCCGGGCAGGATACCCGCGTTCGGGTTGATCTTGCGGATCTCGGGTCCCACAGGTCCCACAGGCTCGAAGATGCGCTCCTGCCGCCACACCTGATATCTCTGCCAGTTTGGGTCGCGGGGTCCTCGACGCGCGGAAGATCGCGGCCCGAGAACGCTTCGAAGCCGTGGCGGCAGTTTTTCGCACCAGCACATGCCCGAGCCGCCCCAGCGGTTGTGATTGAAGCCGTCGACCATGTACAGGGACACGATCTCTTTCATGACGCTGGTCATGAACTCGTAGTTATAGGGACTGAACGCGCAGGTGACAAAAAGGTCCGGCTTGGCCCAGTGGCGGCGCATATTACCTTCGGAGTCGCGGGCGATCCATTCCGGGTGCGCCCGGGCGGCGTCCTCGTAGGTGGCATGGTGGTCCCGCGGGCCGTGGCGATGATCCCCAGCTTGCGGCAGCCCTCGACGAGGTAGCCCAGGGGATCGGTATCGCCCATCGTCTCATTGCGCCGGTGGTACGGGATCTGGGTGGGGTAAAAGGCGATGATGCCGCCGGAGTTCCAGCTTGCGGCATCGCAGTGCGCGCGCTTCACCAGGTCAGCCAGAAATCCGGGATCGTATTTGCCCGGATCGTCCTGCGCCAGCGTCAGGTTCGCCCAGCGCATCGGCTGGTAGAACCAGTCCGGGGGCGTCGTCCACCCCATAGGCATCAATAATCGGCATGTCTTCTTCCTTTTACAAAAAAGTGCCACGGGCTTCATCCTGGCAGGATACGATAGCCGGTGCCGGTCATATAGCCGATGACTATCCAGAGGACGGCGTTCAGGACATCGCCGACAACCAGGCCGAGAAAGAACGGCAGCAGCGACGTATAGCCCTTCATGCCTCCGTAGCGCTGGATCAGTGACTTGAAGACCCAGCCCAGGAAGATCGAGAGCCAGAGCGTGCGCGCGGCGCTCACGGAGGCCACCAGAGCCGATGGGATGCAGCCCCAGCCCGCCTGGGCGCGCAGCAGCAGCAGGCCGAGCACGCCCAGAAAGCCGGCGCCGATGTGCAGCCCGTTGGTCCAGGACCCGACATACGGAACGGAGGCCGCGCCGCCCAGGAACCGGAGCGACTTCTGCGGCGCGGTGTTGTACATCCACGAGTTCTGCAGCGAGTTCGCCCCGCCGTTATAGTAGGGCAGCCAGAGCGAGGCCGCGGCGGAGACGATCCAGGCCGATCCCCACGGAAAGGACCATGGCGTGAAATAGGCTCCGGACGTGAAGACCGGCGGCTCGGCGGCCTTGCTCCCGTTGAGCAGGGTGGGAGCCAGCATCTCGCGCGTATCGTAGACGAACATCCCCTCGAAGCGGGCCACCGTGTAGAGCGGCGACATCGAGAACATCGCGGTGCCCAGCGTGGGGGCCAGCACATCCAGGGAGCCGTAGGCCGTCTGCGTGTAGAGCATCCCCGCCTGGCAGATCATCCAGGCTCGCGACCACGAGCACGACGGTCAGGATCAAGAGCGCCAGCGTGATCAGCAGGAGCGGCACCCCGGCCAGATAGAGCCAGAGGCCGATGCCCCCGTAGGCAATGGCTGAGCCGATCAGCAGAGCGCGATAGGACAGCATCTCCCCGAGTCATCGATCCCGGCCGCGCGCGGGCCATTTACTGCCTTCTCCCACACGTCCCGCAGGTGCGTGCGCGCCGCCGTCCGGCCGTCAGGGCGACGGCACCGCCAAACGCCTGGAGCGCATGGAACTGCCGTATATCCGTAGCTGCCCAGTCCGGCCGGCATATTCCAGTTATAAAGTGTGGTGAGGACGATCTCTCCCTTGTAGAACAGATAAAAGAACCAGATCGAGAAGGCGACCTTCATCCGCCGGCAGCAGGTAGGTGATACCGATCACCAGCGGGAAGAACCAGAGTTCGGTCTTGCCAATCTGGTCCCAGGGCCGCACCGTCAGGTAGTCGGCGACGTTGACATAGGTGGCGATATCGGGTACCGACGGGTAGAGCAGGTGCAGACCCTTGAACGCGTGCACCGCGGTGGTGAGGCCGACTGCGAGCCACAGCAGCGGGCTGTAGAGGAGATCGCCCATCAGCCGCCCGCTCCGGGGCTCCTCGGCAAGCAGGATCGGCAGCGTCACCAGCGGAAAGGCAGAGCTTCTCGTTCTCCACCCACTGGCGCCGAAGCACACCGGCGACGCAGAATGAGGCCAGGAAAAGAGGAGGGCCAGCATGCTCCAGAAGAAGAGCGGTCCCGCCCAGAGCGCCCCAGGGGATATGCTCCTGACCGTCCTCGGGTAGCCCCTGAAGAATGCCTCCACGGCGGCCTGGTCCTGGATCTTGAGCCAGTTCGGGGTGTCCTGCCAGATCTTCGATTCCCAGTTGTTCTCGTCGTCCGAGTAGTAGTGCGGGGCGACCATATAGGGGATGAAGTAGCGCATCATCCCGGACGAGGGCAGGCCGGAGGCGACCAGGATCAGGGTCCAGACGGTTAGAAGCTCCCCCTGCGAGAAGGCAGCTGCGGGGCGCGCCCTGCGCAGAACAGCGTTCACCACGGTGGCAAGAACGAGCAGCACGAAGATCGCGCCAATCGGGAATTGGTTGCCCGCGATATAGGTCGCCGCTACTTTGAAGTCGTTGTAGGGCGTGAACGCGCAGAGCAAGGCCCCGCAAACGATGCCGATTGAAACCGCACGCGCGGTAACCGTTCGGCGCGCGGCGGGCGCTGCCGCTTCCGACGCCTCGATGTGGATACGTGAAATCACCCGCGGCGGCGCGGAAGCCCCTTCTACGGAGTGACTAATGCGTAGCCTTGTTAACAAAATAACCGTGCCCGGGGGAATTGCAGACGGGAGACGAGAAGGTCATGCCCTCGCCATACCTTTTGATAGCGAGGGCATTGCTTAGACGCTATTTATCATCCCATGAGTTCTTAGCGTCGCCATAGGGCCATCCCTGCGGCATCGGACCGATGAAGGCCTTGATCTGCGACCACTTAGCATGACCGTCCGCGTAAATGACGTTCAGACCCTTATTATGCCGTGCCATCGGACGGCGCCAGGGAGTGCCGGAACTCAGGTATCCCTGAGTATAGTTTAAGACGCCATCGCGGTCCCAGCCGCCCGGAGGATTGACATTGTAGTCGGTATACGCAGGGGGGCTTTTTCTTTGGTAATTGATCCACGTCTCGGGATTGTCTTTATCTGCCTGTGGGGCTGCGGTAAACTCGTTCAATCCCAATTGAGCCGTGTCACAGATAACGAATGTCCCTGCGGAGTCACCCAACTCTGCCAGAGCGCGTGCGCCCGCGTTGAACATTACGTTGCTGTTGCATCCGTATCCCCCGGTGCTATTGCCGGTAGTCAGGCTTGGTGCCAGTTCGGTAGCACTGGGGCAGATAAAAATCTGGCGGTTTTTGGTGTACGGCTCGACCCGGTACATCCACGATCGTGACGAGCCATTGGGATAGATTCCGATTGGCAGAACCTCATCGTAATCCTGCACGTACATGGTAATTGACGTACCCAATTGCTTCAGGTTAGACAGACATGAAGCGGAACGCGCCTTTTCCCGCGCCTGGGCGAAGACAGGAAAAAGTATAGCGGCGAGGATGGCTATTATTGCAATAACGACGAGAAGCTCAATCAGCGTAAACGCTGATTTGATCAGGGTAAAACCGGATCGGAAGGCACGGTGCGAGCGTTGCATGGCTTTCTCTCCTTTTGAGAAAAACGGTAATATCGAGAGATGCGTTTAGATAGACACACGGGGCCGTGCGCAGGAGGCACGGGCAACCAGAGTCGGTGTGACGACGGCGGTCGGGACCGCGCCGGCGAACGCCGGCGCGGACAGCAGCGAAAAGGCGTGCTCGATCTGCACATCCAGGTGCGGGTCGATGGTATCGAGCGGCGGATCCGTTTGCAGGGCGGCGGGCAGATTGCCATAGGCGACCACGGACACATCCTCGGGCACGCGCAGGCCGGCCTGCGCCAGGGCGCTCATCAGGCCCCGGGCATCTATGTCCGACCAGGCCATCACCCCGGTCGGGGCGTTCTTGCCCCCGAAGAGTTCCCGCAAAGCGTCGAGATCTTCCTGCCAGCCCGCCGCGTTCGGCTTCCCGATGTTCGGGTGCGCGGGATCGATGCCCGCCTCGCGCAGGGCGCGCAGATGTCCGCGCCAGCGGCGGCGCGCGAAAAGCTCTTCCTCGGTGGCGAACCCGTGCGCGACGAGCAGCCGCCGGTGCCCCATCTCGAGCAGCCGGCGCGTCGCCAGATAGCCGGCGTACTCGCTGTTGCCATAGACGGTCGGCACCGAGGCGAACCCGTCCGGGGGCGGCTCCCCGAACAGCACTGTCCGATGCCCGCGCCCCATGAGTTCCTTCGCCACCCACTCCAACTGCCAGCCGACGATCAGGAAGCCCGCCGGGTCCAGGACCTCCAGCGTCAGCGCATCGTCGAGGGCCATCTTCTGATCGTCGTAGCGGCAGACCACGGACAGCCCCTGGCTGGCGGCGCGCGCCGTGATATGGTCGACGAAATGTCGGAAGAAGGGAACCGAGTAGAGGGCTAGGATGACGAACGCACCCTTCTTGACACCAGGGTGCGGCGGGGTGGGACGGTACTCCGGATGGGCGCCGTTGCCGGCAATGGCGGAGCGCTCGGCGACGAAGGTCCCGGAGCCGCGCCGCCGTACGACGACCCCTTCTCGGCGCAGCGTCTCGACCGCCGCCTGTGCGGTACTCGGGGCTACCTTATATTGGCGCACCAGCTCTGGCACCGAGGGCATACGATCTCCTGGCGCCAGCGAGATTGCCAGCGCCCGCAGATCCTCCGCCAAGACACGGTGCTTGTGCTGCGTCGGTTTGTTTACTAAGATATCTGTCGTCATAGCAGCCTCAGAATAACTTTCATATAACGTATAGCAAATTCCTATGTTATTGTTAGTTATATGTAAGTTATAAGAATACTACTGTATAAGTTGGCGCTCTGTCAAGAGGTTTCCGGTACTTTCTTCCTATTGCGGCATCCGCAGTCTAGGCCCAATACCATTCAAATAAGGACTATAGCCTCCTGGAAGGTCAGTTTGGGCTTGGGT
>JAUJNC010000428.1 GCA_030446525.1 Armatimonadaceae bacterium | reverse complement strand
GCTGGAAAACCTGCCGACGAACCCCGGCTGCTACCTGTACAAGGACAAAGACGGGACGATAATTTACGTCGGCAAGGCGGTGAACCTGCGCAACCGCGTCCGCTCGTACTTCCACAAGTCCGCCGACCACGCTCCAAAGACGCGCCGCCTGGTGTCGCAGATCGCCGACATGGAATGGATCGTTACGGACTCGGAGCTGGAGGCGCTGATCCTCGAGTGCAACCTGATAAAAAAACACCGGCCCAAGTACAACATCCGGCTCCGCGACGACAAGCACTACCCGTACCTGATGCTCACGACCAGCGAGCCGTTCCCGCGCCTGCTGGTGACGCGGCGGGTCAAGCAGGGCGACGGCAACCGGTACTTCGGGCCCTTCACCAACTCCCACGCCGTGTACGAGACCCTGCGGCTGGTATACCGGCTGTTCCCGCTCGTCACCTGCCGCAAGTACTGGACCAACACCGAGGGGCAGAAGCCCTGCCTGTACCACCACATGGGTCGCTGCCCGGAGGCGCCCTGCGCGAACCTGGCGGACAAGGGGCGCTACGGGCAGGCGGTCAAGGACGTCGAGCTGTTCCTGTCGGGGCGGCAGGATAAGCTCGTGCGCGAGATGGAGCGGCAGATGGAGCAGGCGGCGGAGGACCTGCAGTTCGAGCGGGCCGCCAAGCTCCGGGACCAGATCAACGCCATCAAGACCATCGCCGAGCGGCAGAAGGTGGTCAACACGACCCAGGGCGACCAGGACGTGATCGCCGTGGTGAACGACGAGGCCGGGGCGTGCGTGCAGATGTTCTTCATCCGCGGCGGCAAGCTGATCGGCCAGGAGCACTTCCTGCTGGAGGGCGCGGAGGGAGACTCCGCCGCCGGGGCGGAATCCCGGTCCGGGGCGGACCCCTCGTCCGGGGGCGACCGGGGGCTGGAGGAGGCGACGGCCGAGTTCGTCAAGCAATACTACCAGGACGCCTCGTTCGTGCCGTCCGAGATCCTGCTGCCGGCGCGCGTCGAGGAGATGGAGATCATCGAGTCGTGGCTGCGGCAGAAGAAGGGCGCCAAGGTCTCGATCAGCGTGCCCGAGCGCGGCGAGAAGAGGAACCTGGTCGAGATGGCCGCCACCAACGCCAAGCTCGCCCTGGAGCAGATCAAGGCGCAGTCGGCGGGGGAGCGAGACCGGGCGGACCGCGCCCTGCGCGAGCTGGCGCAGGCGCTCCAGCTTCCCGAGGACAACCTGCTCACGCGCATCGAGGCGTACGACATCTCCAACGTCCAGGGGCGGCACGCGGTCGGCGGGATGATCGTCTTCGAGCGCGGCCAGCCCAGGAAGAGCGAGTACCGGCGCTTCAAGATCGAGCAGGAGACCGGCGAGCCCAACGACTTCGCCATGATGTACGAGGTGCTGACGCGCCGCTTCAACCAGATGGCCGAGAACAACCCCAAGTTCACCGAGGAGCCGGACCTGATCCTGATCGACGGCGGCAAGGGGCAGCTCGGGGCCGCGCGGGACGCGATGCGGCAGTTCGGCTACGACTTCCCGATGATCGGGCTCGCCAAGCAGTTCGAGCTAGTCTTCGTGCCGGGCCGCGACCAGCCCATCGAGTTTGGGCGCAGCTCGCCCGCCCTGTTCCTGCTGCAGCGGGTCCGCGACGAGGTCCACCGCTACGCCATCACCTACCACCGCAACGTCCGCGGCCGCGCCGCCCAGATGTCCGTGCTGGACGAGATCCCCGGCATCGGCCCCGCGCGCCGCCGCGCCCTGTTGAAGTTCTTCGGCTCGGTCGAGAAGATGCGCCAGGCCAGCGCCGCCGACCTCGCCAAAGCTCCCGGCATGAACGCCCGCGTCGCCCAGGAGCTGCACGAATACCTGCGCGGGACGGGCGCCGCGGCGGAGCCGGCGCGCCGCGTTAGCGGATAGCCTTCCTGTGGCATAATAGAAAGTAAGGAGGCACCAAATCATGTCCATTATGGTTGACTTAGCGCCCGAAACCGAACGGGCGTTACGGGCGGCTGCCGAGGCCGAGGGCCGGGACGTCTCGGAAGTGGTGCGGACGCTCGTGGAAAAAGCCTACCCGCCCGAACGGCGCTTCCCCTCGCCGGGCTTCGCCGCGCATATGCGACGAGACGACCTGCCACCCGAGGAGATCGTAAAGCAGTTACGGAGCGACTGGGACGAGGCCGCATGAGCCACGCTACACAGGGCACGCCCCTTCTGTTCGAACAGGAGCTGTCGCCTCGACACGCCGGGAGGCGGCAGTGAGACTCTCTCATGCGCTGGGGGGTGTGACCGCCATCGGCATCGACAGCTCCGCTTTCATTTCCTACGCGGAAGCCACCCCCGCACACATCCGCGCGCTCACACGCATCCAAGGCCACAACGAAAGCGCAGACATGCAGGGGACCAGCACGACCGTGTCGATGCCGAACGCCTCCGATCGTCTCAGGC
>JAUJNC010000427.1 GCA_030446525.1 Armatimonadaceae bacterium | reverse complement strand
CGCCTCCCCCCGCGCCGAGACGGAGCAGCGAGCGCCGATTGAGTCGATGAAACATGGAGTGACCTCCTCTCTCCGGTCGATATTCACGTGACCAAAAGACTAATTCTTTGGTATGTGAATTGTCAAGATATCTATGACTACACCTTCGGCTCGGCTAGCAGCGGGAACAGGACGACGCCGGAAGGGCAAGTGGCGACCCCCGTCGCTCATTCGCGGCGGACACATCTCGGGCATCCCGCCAACGCATCGCCGCGGATCACCGTCACTTGCGCCGGGCAAGCCGCGCGAGCAGCCCAGCAGGCCACGTGCTCGTCGAATGGTTTACCGTGTTGAACGAGACGGAGCGCCACCCGGCAAGGTGCCCAGGAAGGAGAGCGATGCCTGTGGAGGCAACGCTGCTGGCAATCCTGCGCTAGCGGCCGACCCGCTCGCGGACGGGCTGCGGGTCGCGCGAGTGCGCCTCCTGCCGGCGGGGACCGGGGGCGCGGGGTGAGCGAGCTCGTCACCGCGGGTGTGCAGTTGACCCAGAACCGCGCCGTCGATGAGTCGACCGTTGGCCGTCGCCCCTGACGAGGGTGTGGCGGCACCTCAGCCACCGACAGCGCATCGCTCGCCCCCCCGATCCTGCCCCCCCTTCGGTTCCCGTAACGGCCATTACCGGCCCCAATTGACGCCGCCCGGGTCACACCTCGCCAACGCATCCGATACGGGCCATCATCGGGCTCTTCCGTAGGCTCGAAGACCTCACCCGGGGAGTTTTTCAACAGGCTGGGCCCTTACCAGGCCCGGGACTTTGGAAGGCTTGGCGTGCATCCTGCGGGCGGAGGACGCGGTTGCCACGTGTCGGTCGGGGGCCGGTCAACGGAAGGAGTCGTCCATGCGTCGTGCCCCGCGGTTCGTCGCCGTCGCGCTCGTCCTGGTCGCCCTCGCCTTGCCAGGCTCGGCGCTCGCGGTCCAGGGGGAGGACCTGGCCGGCCAGGTGACGTTCCAGTTCTGGGGCGGCCCGGCGGAGCTGGAGGCCTACCAGCGCGTCGTCGAGGCGTTCGAGGGTCAGTACCCCGGGATCGAGGTGACGGTCGTCCACATCCCTGCCCAGGGCGACCACTACGCCGAGCTGCGGCGCGGCTTCGCCGCGGGCATCCCGCCCGATGTGTTCCTCATAAACTACCGCAACGTCGGCCCGTTGGTGGCACAAGGGGTCTTGGCTCCGGTCGGGCCGCGCCTGCGGGAAAGCGCACTCATCGCCGAGGACGACTTCTTCGAACCGGCCCTCGATGCCTTCCGTTTCCGCGACGGCGAACTGGTCTGCCTGCCGCAAAACCTATCCAGCCTCGTCGTCTACTACAACCGCGACCTGTTCGCGGCGAATCGCGTGGACCTGCCGACCGCCGACTGGACGTGGGATCAGTTCCTCGCAGCGGCGACTGCGCTGACGAAGGACACGGATGCCGACGGCACGCCGGATCAGTATGGGCTCGTCACCGAACCGTCCCTCATTCGGGCGGCGCCCTTTGTCTGGCAGGCCGGCGGGGAGTTGGTCGACGACTTGCAGCAGCCGACCACGCTCACGCTCGACACGCCCGAAGCCCGGGAAGGCTTGCAGTTCTTCCTCGACCTGAACCTAACGCACGGGGTCGTGCCCTCGCGCGCGGCGAACGAGGAGTTGGCGCCGACCGACCGCTGCGTCGCCGGCGGGGCGGCGATGCTGCTGGAGAGCCGGCAGGCCGTGCCCGCGCTCCGCGAGGGGGCGGGGTTCGCCTGGGACGTGGCGCCGCTGGCGCGGGGCAGGGACGAGGCTGGCATCCTGCACGGGGCGGGGTTCTGCCTCAGCGCGGCGGCGGTGGACGCGGAGGCGGCGTGGACCTTCGCCGAGTTCGCCGGTGGCCCCAACGGGCAGGCGATCCTGGCCCAGACCGGGCGAATCGTGCCGTCCCTCAAGAGCGTGGCGAGCGGCCCCAACTTCATGGGCACGCCGACTGGGGAGGGCACGGCCACCGCGCAGGGCGGGCCGCCGAGCAACGCCGTCTTCGTCGACATGGTGGCACAGCTACGGCGGGTGCCGACGATCTCGACCTGGCCGGAGATCGAGAACACCCTCGACGTCCTTCTGGAGCGCGCCTTCTACGGCGAGCTGGCGCCGGAGGAAATGGTGGTGCTGGCGGAGGCGCTCACCGTCGGCGCGTTCGAGCGCGCCGCCGAGGAGACCCCGGCCGAACTGCCCACGGCGGGGCGGCCCTTCGACGCGGCGCTCGTGGTCCGCGATTAGCAGACGGGGCGGACGGGACCGGGGCCGTCCTAGGGAGGCAATCCGCGATGCGCGTGACCTGGAGCCCGGTTCTCGGGGCATGGGTGCCGATGCTCGTGCTCATCCTCGTGCTCGGCATCTTCCCGGCCTGCTCTTCGGGCTGACCGACGGCGCCGTGGGCAACGCCTTGTCGTCC
>JAUJNC010000426.1 GCA_030446525.1 Armatimonadaceae bacterium | reverse complement strand
GTTCTTATCGCGGAGGTCAGCCTGATCCGCGCCCGTGGCACAATTGCCTGGGTCAAGGCTGAAGCGCGCGTGGACGGCGCGCTTGTCTGCGAGGCAGAACTCTCCCTCGCGCTGATTCCCCGTAATCAAGACGGGCATTCTTAGCAAGCATGACCACCAGCAGCCATAACGACGTTCCCTTCATCCATCCGACCGCCGTCATCGACCCGTCCGCCGAACTGGCCGAAGGCGCGCAGGTCGGTGCGTATGCCGTTATCGGCCCTGCCTGCACCATTGGCGCGGGCACAGTCATCGGCCCTCAGGTCGTTATCGAAGAGTTCACCCATATTGGGCGCGACTGTCAGATTCGCGCCGGGGCCGTTCTGGGCGGACCGCCCCAGGATTTAAAGTTCAAGGGCGAGCGGTCGTACCTGCGTATCGGCGACCGGAACCTGATTCGGGAATTCGTGACCATGCACCGGGGCACCGGCGAGGAGTCGGAAACCGTCCTCGGCGACGATAACCTGATCATGTCCTACTCGCACCTGGGCCACAACTGCCGGGTCGGGAATCATACCATGCTCGCCAATAACGTGCAGCTTGGCGGGCATGTCACTGTCGAAGACGGGGCAATCCTGGGCGGCCTGGTCGGCATCCACCAGTTCGTGCATATCGGTAAGATGGCTATCGTCGGCTTCCATTCCAAGGCCGTTCAGGATATACCGCCGTTCATGCTGGCTGACGGCTCGCCTGCCTCGGTTCTCGATATAAACGTACGCGGCCTGCGCCGCGCCGGGATTCCCCCAGCCTCACGCGCCGCGCTGCGTCATGCCTATAAGCTTCTGTACCGTTCGAACCTGAATGTCTCACAGGCGCTCGAAGCCATTGAGGAGGAGGTGGAACCCGACGAGGAAGTCGAATACCTCGTCGCCTTTATCCAGCGCATCAAGGGCGGCTCGGCGGGACGGCAGGACGACCGCCCCCGGCGGTAATGATGAACGAACAGACGACGTTTTTTACACTCCGGATATGCCGCCGATAGAGATTGCGATCAGCACCGGCGAGGCTTCCGGTGATCGGGTCGCGGCAAGCCTCGCCGAAGAGGTATGGCGGCTTTGTCCCGATGCGCATATCTGGGGAACGGGCGGCAAGCATATGCGCCGCGCCGGTGTGGAAATTCATCAGGACACCAGCCGGTGGGGCACCGTGGGCTTCGCGGCCATCATCAAGCTGATTCCGAAGCTTTTCGCCCTGCGCGCCTCGCTGAGGCGCGAACTGCTGCGCCGTCCCCCGAACGTGCTGGTTGCGGTGGATTCCGGCGGGTTCAACATCGGCTTCGGGCCGTTCGAAGGCATGGTTCCGTGGGCGCGGCGGAACCTGCCCCAAACACGCATCCTGTACTACTTTCCCCCCGGCTCCTGGCGGCGCACCTTAAAAGGCTCCTCGCTGGCCGGTATCACCGATAAAGTAGTGACGCCCTTTCCCTGGTCGGAGGAGCAGCTTCGCCGCTTCGGAGTGGATGCCTCGTTCGTAGGACATCCGCTGCTGGATCTGGTGCATCCTTCGGAGCCGACGCCGGTTTTCGCCGACCGCTACGGGGTGGACCTGCGACATCCGGTGGTGGGAATTTTTCCAGGCAGCCGCCCGCAGGAAATAGCCCATATTCTGCCCTACCAGCTTCGGGCGGCGGCGATCATCCACCGGCGCGTCCCCGGCGTTCAGTTCCTAATCGGCCTTGCACCGACGGTAGATCGGGCGGAGGTGATCGCCCAGGTGGAGCGGGTGCGGCGGCAGTCCGCGCGCGAGCGCGAAGAACAGGAGGACGCCGACGAAGAATCTGCGCCGGACTCGCATCTGCCGCCGCTGCTTACCACCCAGGGGACGCTGGTTCCGCCCGACAAAGTCGTGCAACGCAAAGACTGGCTGAAACGCGTGGATGAGCGGCGAAGCGTGGACGATTTCCGGCTCGCCATCGTGGAAGAGGCAACCTATGATGTGATGGCGGCCTCCGATGTCCTTATCACCACGTCAGGCACGGCCACATTGGAAGCGGCGATTTTGGGTAAGCCCATGGTGATTGTCTACCGCATGTCGCGGGCCAACGTGCCGGAAATGTGGCTGATACGAAAGTCGCTGCCGACGCATGTGGGCCTGCCGAACCTGCTGGCCGACCGGCGTATCTGCCCGGAACTGTTGCAGGACGCCGCCACGCCGGACGCAATCGCTCAGGAGATTATCGATCTGCTGCTGGAGCCGGAGCGTCTGCTGCGGATGAAGAACGATCTGAAGGCGGCAGTGAACCTGCTGGGTGAGCCGGGCGGAGCGGCGCGGGCGGCTCGTCTGGTGGTGGATTTGGCAGAGGCGGGGCGAGGGGAACCCCCGCCCGCTGCCGGGGCGTAAGCAAGGCAGGAAAGCCTGTGGGACATCGACCCATGACAACGCATAAACAGATCGGAAAACGGCT
>JAUJNC010000425.1 GCA_030446525.1 Armatimonadaceae bacterium | reverse complement strand
GACTGAGATTCTCACTTTTATGGAGTTCGCTTTCGTGATATTGACTCTGACCTTGCTTCCCCTCTCTTTTTTCTGATTCTATTCGGTTGTGTTCGGCGTGGCTGGCGCGGTCATCTCGGTGGACCACCTGCCGCCATAGTGGTTCACCAAGGACCCGGCCAATCCCCGCGTCGACGAGATCGCCGAGATGGTGCGCGTGATCCGGCAGGCGCTGGCGTTCTCGGAAGGCCTGGGCGGGGACAGCGCGTTCGCCGTGTGGCGGCAGTTGTACGACGCGCAGGCGGGCTGGGGCGACGGGCAGAAGCTGGCGCCGCTGCTTTCCCACTTCGGCACGAGCCTGGTCGAGCGCGCGCTCCTCGACGCCGTGTGCCGCGCGACCAACCAGACGTTCGCCCAGGCGCTGCGGACGAACGCGCTGGGGATGCAGCTGGGCGCCCTGCACCCGGCACTGGAAGGCTACACTCCCGCGGACCTTCTGCCGGCCGACCCGCCCCGCCGGATCCTCGCGCGGCACACGGTGGGCCTGTCCGACCCGCTCACGGATGCCGACATCGCCCCGGACGAGCGCATCGACGACGGCCTGCCCCAGTCGCTGGCAGCGTGCATCGACGCCTACGGGCTGCGGCACTTCAAGCTCAAGGTCGGCGGGGACGGCGAGCAGGACGTGGACCGCCTGCACCGCATCGCGGCGGTGATCGAGGCGCGCGCGCCGGCCGACTACGCGTTCAGCATCGACGGCAACGAGCAGTACACGTCGCTCGACGCGTTCCGGCGCTTCTGGGACGCGCTCCGGGGCAGCGCGCGGCTCGCGGGGTTCCTCCAACATCTCCTGTTCGTCGAGCAGCCGCTGCACCGGGACGTGGCGCTCTCGCCCGCTGTCGCGGCGATGAACCGGGACTGGCCCGACCGGCCGCCCCTGATCATCGACGAGTCGGATGCGACCCTAGAAAGCCTGCCCACCGCGCTCGCCCTGGGGTATGCGGGCACCAGCCACAAGAACTGCAAGGGCGTCTTCAAGGGCATCACGAACGCCTGCCTGTTGGAGCAGCGCCGGCGCGACCTCTCCCCTCCGAGGGGAAGGGGAACGTTTGTCCTGAGCGGCGAAGATTTGTCCAACATCGGCCCGGTCGCCCTGCTGCAGGATCTGGCCGTCCAGGCGAACCTGGGCATCACGAGCGTCGAGCGCAATGGCCACCATTACTTCGCCGGCCTGTCGATGTTCGAGCCCGGCGTGCAGCGGCAGGTGCTCGCCGCGCACGGCGATCTGTACCATGAGGGCGGGCGGGGCTGGCCGACCTTGACGATCCAGGACGGCGCGGTCCGCCTCGACTCCGTCCTCCGGGCGCCGTTCGGCGTCGGCTTCGACCTGGATGTGGCGCAGTTCACCCCGATCGATCCCTGACGGGTTGACGGCGCCGGGCCGGGCGGGTATCATCGGGGACGGCAAATCTGCCGATAAGAGGAGCGACATGGCGAAGCATAAACTGGCCAGCGACGAGACGCTGCACGGCGGCGGCTCGGCGCTGCGGAAGCTGCTGTGGACGGGGGTGGCGGTGGGCGCGGCGGCGGCGGTGAACACGTGGATCTTTTACAAAACGCCGCCGCTCACGTCGAAGCTCGGCGGGGGCGAGGTGCGCTACTTCCCCACCAACGACGGCGACGTGTTTTATAAGAAAGCGGGGGACGGGCCGCCGCTCCTCCTGGTGCACGGCATCGGGGCGGGATGCTCGTCGTATGAGTTCCGCAACATCTGGGACGCGCTGGCCCAGAAGCACACCGTCTACGCCCTGGACCTGCTCGGGTTCGGCAAGTCGGACAAGCCGCCGATCACCTACACCGACGCGACCTATATCAACCTGCTTTCCGATTTCGCGAAGGAGGTGATGGGCGTCGGCGACGGGCGCGGCGAAGCGGACGTGATCGCCACGTCGCTGTCGGCGGCGTACGTGATCGCCCTGTCGCATCGCGACCCGTCGCTGTTCCACCGGCTGGTGCTCATCTGCCCGACGGGCATCGAGGAGCTGGAAAAGCCGATCACCCCCGCCTCGGTGGCCGTGCGCGGACTGCTCAAAACGCCGGTCCTCGGGACGTCGCTGTATAACGCCATCGCCTCACGCCCTTTTATCCGCAAATACCTGGCCCGACAGATCTACGCCGACCCCACGCAGGTCACGGACGAGGTGGTCGACACCTACCACACCGCGGCGCACCAGCCGGGCGGGGAGAACATGCTGCCCTCGTTTTTGAGCGGCTACCTGAACATCAACATCGCCGAGGCGTTCCAGGGGGTAGTAGACCTGCCCTTGATCGTCTGGGGTTCCGAGGCCAAGGAGACGCCGGTCTCCCAGGCCGAGGCGTTCCTCAAAGTTAACCCCAACGCCAAGCTGGAGGTCATCGAGGATGCCGGCATGCTGCCGCACGAGGAGCAGCCGCAGGTCTTCCTGACCGCCGT
>JAUJNC010000424.1 GCA_030446525.1 Armatimonadaceae bacterium | reverse complement strand
GGAGGCCAAGGCGCGCGCCGACTTCGACCTGCGCTGGAAGGTGGCGCTGGGGGTCAGCCTGGAGGCGCGCCCCTTCGCCAAGAGCACGCTCCAGCTGTTCCGCGCGCGGCTCATCGAGCAGGAGCAGGTGCGCGCCATCTTCCAGCGCAGCCTCGCCTTCGCCCGGCAGATCGGCCATCTGACCCGTCGCCAGGTCACGCTGGCCCTCGATACGAGCCCCATCCATGGCCGCGGCGCGGTCAAGGATACCTACAACCTCCTGGCTGATGGGATCGTCCAGCTACTCCGTGTCCTCGCCGCGCGCACTGGGGAGAGACCGGACGAATGGGCGGGGGCACGCGAATTGGGACGGTATTGCGGGACCAGTCTCAAGGGCGGGGCGGCAATCGACTGGGACGACCCGGCGGCGCGCCGGGCCTTCCTGCGATCCCTCGTCGCCGATGCCGACCGCCTGCTCGACGACGCTCGCCAGGTGCTGGCGGACCTGGCGGCCGATGAGCCCGAACCGGCTGGGGTGCGAGAGGCGGCGGACCTGCTGGCGCAGCTCCTCAACCAGGACATCGAGCGCCGCGACGACGGGGCCACCCTGCGGGAGGGGGTGAGCCCGGACCGGGTGGTCGCTGTCCATGACCCGGAGATGCGGCACGGGCGCAAGAGCGCGGCGAAGCGGTTCGACGGCCACAAGGGGGCGATCGCCGTCGACACGACCAGCCAGCTCATCCTCGCGGCGGCGGTCCTGCCCGGCAACGCCCAGGACCACGAGGAGGCGCTGGCCCTGGTCAAGCAGGCGGAGGAGAATGCCGGGATCGTGGCCGCGACGACGGTGGCCGACTGCGCCTACGGCGACGGCGAAACGCGGCAGGCGTTCGCCGCAGCCGGGCGGGCGCTGGTGGCGAAGGTGCCCCAGCGGCGCGGCCAGGCCCACTTCCCGAAGGACGACTTCCGGATCGACCTGGATGCGATGACCTGCACCTGCCCGGCGGGGCAGGAGTGCCGCACTGTCGCCGCCATCGGTTCGGGCCGGCGCTACGGCACGCCCGGCGTCGCGCTGCGCGGCTTCCGCTTCGACGCCGCGACCTGCGACGCCTGCCCGCTCCGCCCCTCCTGCGTGCGGGCGCGCCCGGGGCGCGGGCGGCTGGTGATGCTGCACCCGCGGGAGGCGCTGCTCCAGGCGGCGCGCGCGTTCCAGCGCGGCCCGGCCTTCGCCCCGTATCGGCGGCTACGCCAGGTTGCCGAGCACCGCCTGGCGCGGCTGATGCAACTCGGCGTTCGCCAGGCACGGTATATCGGACGGACCAAGACGCTCTTCCAGCTCCTCCTGGCCGCCACCGTGGCGAATTTGACGCTGGTGGCGACGGCGGCTGGCCTGATGCGGGGGCGTCGCCGCCGTCCGGCGACCGCCGACGCCCTGGCCTGGACGACCCGAGCGGTGCTGCTCGTGATTTGCCACCTGCTCGTCGCCCACAAGCCGCCGGCACGACGACACTCCCACCGCTTATCGATGGGTTTCCGGCCGCGCTTCTAGTGGACCAGCGTTCGAGGGAAGTTTTCGGGGGTAGGCTACCTGCTAGCAGAGCGGCGGAGCATCGCAAGAGCGACGAATACGCCGATCCCGATGACGAGCGCCCCGAGCACGTCGCCCCACCCGAAGCCATCGCGCCAGACAAACACGGCCAGGGTCGCCACAGCGACAACGATGGGGAGCACGATCAGGTTCAGCCGAGTGGCATAGGCGGGCGCGGAGCGATCATTCTCGGGACGCACGTTACCCCGCCTGTGCTTCTCGTTCGCCCTACCGCGCCCGCCCTTCAATCCGCCCTTGGGGCCGAGGGCGACGGCGGGGTCTTTACCGTTGTCAACCAGTTCGCTATCGGGCGCGGCCACATCCGTCCCCGCGCCCACAATGACGGCGGCGAGTTGATTCAGGTCACACGGACGGCGTGATGCAAACTGACCCACTACCGGGTTCTAAAGCCGCTCGACGCCCAAGCCCTCGGTGACGAACCGCCGATTGATCCGCAGCTTCTCCTCGATCGTCCCCTCGCCCTCGTTGGCGCGCGGCGGGTCGAGGTCGAGGGTGATCCAGCCGTCAAAGCCGCGATCCTGCAACAGTCGCCAGATGCCGGGGAGATCGACGCCGCCCGCGCCGAGGTCTTTGTAGAGGATCTTCTCGTCGTGCGCCGCCCTGGTCGGGGTCGGGCCGGTGTAGCCGCGATAGCTCGGCTCGGTGTCCTTCCAGTGGACCGCCACGATCCGGTCGTAGTGCTCGGTCATCAAGCCCAGCGGGTCGCCGCCACCGAGGTTGAGGTGGGCCGCGTCGGGGATCCACGAGACGTATTGCGGGTCGGTCAGTTCGAGGATGCGGGTGATCTCGTGCGGGCGCTCGATCGGCCCCCAGATGTGCGGGTGCGGCGCGAGCCTGATCCCCAGTTCGGCGACCCGCCGCCCCATCT
>JAUJNC010000038.1 GCA_030446525.1 Armatimonadaceae bacterium | reverse complement strand
TGCGCACGCGAATGTACTTGAACGCGCCGTCGCTCACGGTCACAAAGCCCTCGCCTTCGCTGAAAACGTAGCGATAGCCGCCGCGACCGACGTTCTCCGCCAGATCGATACCGTCGCCTTCCGGCGGCGTTGCCCCGGCGGCGCGCAGACAGGTGGGCAGGATGTCGGTGAGCATGACCTTCGCGTTGGTCTGCTCACCTTGCCGCCGATGCGGATAGCGGGCCAGCAGCGGCACGTTCAGCACGTCCTCGTAGCCGCAGTTGCCCTTGCCCCACAGGCGGTGGTTGCCCAGCATCTCGCCGTGGTCGGCGGTGAAGAGGAGGAGAACGTCTTCGCCGAAATTCCGCTCGATCGCGGCGACGAGCGCGCCGATCTGGTCGTCGATCAGGGCGACGTTGGCGAAGTAGTTCCGCCGCAAGGCCCGCCAGTAGTCGTCGGTGAGGTCTTTGGTGACGCCGCTTTCGATCCCGCCGCCGCCCGGCCCATGGTAGCTGCGATGATGGATGCGGCTCGGATCGTCGAACTCCCCCTCGCGGAACACGCCCAGCCCCGCCTCCTCTTCGCTTACGCGGCCCAGGTACGCCGCGGGCGGGTCGAACGGGAAGTGTGGCCCGCTGAAAGAGACCCACAGGAAAAGCGGCTCGTTCCGCGCGTAGCTCCCGACAAAGTCCGTCGCCTTGCGGCCCACCCAGCTATC
Source organism: Armatimonadaceae bacterium (assembly GCA_030446525.1). The sequence goes on along the minus strand of JAUJNC010000038.1, from coordinate 36,274 downwards.
GGGGTGCCACTCGGCCGGACCGGGGAAGGTGAAGACTTTGCGGTGGTCCTTGTTCCACACGGCGTCCCGGTACGCTTTCAGATAACCGGCCTGCTCCAGTTCGCGCGCGTAATCATCGTAGAACCAGACCGACACCTGCTTATCGTCCTGAAGAACGAGGTGGTCGATTCCCAGGCTCCGATAGAAGTCGCGGAACGCCTCATAAGGCAGCGTCTGGTCGGGCCGGGTGTCCTTGTACGGCAGGGGCGCGTAGTGGCATTTGCCGATGTGGCCGATCGTGTAGCCGTTTTTCTTCAGCTCGGTGTACAGGTTGGGGATGCCGGCAGACAGCGGTCGGTCACGGAAGTTGCTGTAGGCGCCATGGTTGTGCGGTAAGAGGCCCGTCAGAAGGGAACACCGGCTGGGCAGGCACCAGGGGCTGACGGCATAGGCCCGGTGGAACTGGACGCTCTGGCTCGCCAAGCGGTCGAGGTGGGGGGTTTGCACCGCCGTCTGGCCGTAGCAGCCGAGGGCATCCTTACGAAGCTGGTCGCAGGTGATGAGGATGATGGCGGGTTTGTCCGGGTTCATAACGTACGTTTCTGTCCCCACCTCGGGTAGAAAAGAGCTGCTATCGGGCCTATTTCACGGACGCGGCGCCAGCGCGCGCCTCTCGGTATTGACCTTGCGGCCCTGTCGCTGCTGCCCGGCGGCATAGAGCCGACTGACCGGCAGGACGCCCAGATTGACCAGAACGGCACGGGCCTGCCAGTCTTTGCCGCCGCTTTCCGCACCGTCGCCCCCTTTTTCGTCGTCGCCGGCCTCGTCCGCTGCGGCGTTACCCCCGGCAAGACGCTGAAGCTGCGGGACATGCGGGCGCATCTGCGTGCGCCCCGCCGACGTGAGCGCCAACGTTTCGAGCGCCGAATAGGCGGCGGGCGAGCCGGCTTCAAACGTCTGGAGCAAAACCGGCAACCCCACGTCGGCCCGGCCCAGATAACACAGGGCATGCGCGGCTTCCCCCGCAACGTAAGCGTCTTTGTCGCGCGCCGCCTGCAAGAGTTCGGCGGGAGGTGTCGCGCCCGGCGACCTGACTCCCAGCGTGGCGAAGCCCGACGCGCCCCAGAACCGAATCTCCGGCCGGTCGCTGCGCAGATAACCGGCCAGCTTTTCGGCGGTTTCCGGCGCACCCTGCGCGGCGACCGAGGCCGCCGTCAGCAGTTCGTCGAGCGGATAGCGCGTGGCGCGCGTCCACGCGTAGATTCCCTCGTCCTCGTGCCGCGCCGACGGCGGAAAGAAGCCGAGATCGCCGGTTTCGCGCAGGTGGTCGTCGAGCGCGCGGCGCAGTCTGGCCAGCGTTTCCCCGTGACGCGGGTCGGAGGCGAGGTCAGCGCACCTCGAAGGATCGGCCTGCAGATCGAAGAGCGTTTCCGCCGGGTGCGGGCGGTAGGGCTGCAGCCATTTGGGCCGCGTGCATTTGCCGCTCAAGACGTAGGCGTCCCACGCCAGGTTGGACGGCATGCCCCATTGAAAGGCGTTGCGGAGCGAATACGGCTTGTGCGGCGTGTAGGAGCGGATCAGGTGGAAGCGCCCGTCACTGACGGCACGGGTGGGCACGAAGTGGGCCGCCTGGTTGGCGGCGAAAGCCGAACTGCAGCGCGCGGGCCGGCGCTTCGTGCCGGCCCAGGAAGGCGCGGCCGTGCATCCGCTCCGGCGGCTTGAGGCCCGCCAGACTCAAAACCGTCGGCCCCAGGTCCATCAATTCGACGAGCCGGTCGCTCTTGGCGCCCGGCGCGAAGCGGCACAGGTGCCGAAACTTGGGCGGCACGTAAGCGATCAGCGGCGCCCGCAAGCCCGTCTGGTAGACGAAGCCCTTGCCGCGCGGCAGGCGGCCGCCGTGATCGGAGTAGAAAAAGACGATGGTGTCCTCGTCCAGCCCCTTGGCCTTGAGGTCGCGCAAAAAGATGTCCACCCAGCCATCGATGTCCTGCACGCCTTCGAGGTGGCTGGCGTAGTCGGAGCGGATCTCCGGCAGGTCGGGCACGTGCGGCGGGAGCGGCAGCTTCGCCGGGTCGAGGCCCTCGGCGGCGAAGTCGCGCCGGCCTTCCAGGTCGAACGAGCGGATGCGGCTCATGTGGGTGGCGCTGCAGTTGAAGACGGCGAAAAACGGCTGGCCCGGCTTGCGGCGCGGGCTGTTGTAGGAGGCCTGCGGCCCGTTCTCGTCCCAGAATCGCTTCGGGTCGACGGCGGCGTTGTAATCGGTTTTCGAGTTGTTGGTGCAGTAGTAGCCGGCTTCGCGTAACAGGCGCGGGAAGAAGATGTCGTCCGGCGTCTCGACGCGGCGGCGGTGCCAGTCCATGCCGTAGGCGGTGCCGAAGCTGCCGGTGATGATCGAGGCGCGCGACGGCGAACACTGCGGCCCGGCGGCCCACGCCCGCGTGAACTGCACGCCCCGTCCGGCGAGCGCATCGATAACGGGCGTTTTCGCGGCGGGATTGCCGTAGCACCCGAACTCATAGGCGCTCGTGTCCTCGATGACCAGCCAGAGAACGTTCGGTCGCGCGCCGGACGTCTTCTCCTGCGCCCCCAAGCGTGACGCCAGCGCCAGCGACGCGGCGCCACCCGCCATGCCCTTCAACACGTCCCGTCTGTTCATGTGTGGTATTCCTTTGTGGTATTCCTTCCGGTCATTTCCATCAGCGCCCCTTCGTTTCCTGCGCCGCGCGGCGCGGAGAATAGTGGGCGGCCCTGCAGGTGGGGGTAAGCCCAACAGGGTCTATCACGTCCGTGAGAATAAGCTCTCACGGTTCGCGCCTGGGCGGATCCGGCGCGTTATAGGGAGGCGTCTCGGGCAGCGTGTCCAGCGCCCATTCCAGCAGCGCGTGGGTCAGTTCGGTGCGGATCGCGGAACAGGCGGGGTCCGTATAAAGGTTGCGCAGTTCGTCGGGATCGTGGACCAGATCGTACAGTTCGCCTTCGCCGCCTTTGTAGACGACCAGCTTCCACTCGAGCGTGCGGACCATCGCCATCCGGCCGCGCATCACGAGCGGGCTGACCCAGTTGCCCCAGCCGTAGGGATGCGCGAACATCGCCGGGAAGTCGACCCGCTCGACGTCCTGTTCCGTGAACGGCGCGCCTTCGACGCCGTAGAGGGCGAAGACGCGGTCTTTGTGCGCCTGGGACCGGCCGGACAGCGGCGGGACGAGGCTTTTGCCTTCCATGGCATCCGGCACGGGAAGGCCGGCCAGTTCCAGCAGTGTCGGTGCGAGGTCGATGGACTCGGCCATCGTGTCCTTGATGCGGGCGGGCGGGATGTGAGCGGGCCAGCGGAGGAACATCGGGATGCGCACCAGGCAGTCGTACAGAGCGACACTTTTGCGGATCATGTCGTGGTCGCCCAGATAGTCGCCGTGGTCGCTCAGGAAGAGGATCACCGTGCTTTCGGTGAGCCCGGCGTCGTCCAGCGTTCGCGCGAAACGGCCGATCTCGTCGTCGATAAAGGTGATCATGCCGTAGTAGATTTCGCGGATCCGGCGCAGATCCTCGGGCGCATAGTCGCTCATGCCCATCAAGCGCCGGGCGACGCGCTGCCGCACGGGCTTCTCGTCGAGTTCGCCGGGACGTGTCACCGGGTCGGGCAAAGGCTGATCTTTGTACAGGCAGGCGTACGACTCGGCGACGACGAACGGCGGGTGCGGGTCAGGGTAGCTCAGCCACAAGAAGAACGGCTTTTCGCCGGCCCCTTGCACCAGTTCGATGGCCGCGTCGGTGATGCGGGCCGTGGGCGCGTCCCGTGCGTCGCTCGGCTCGTGCGGGACGAACTTCTGCCGCATGGCCGATTTGCGGAGGTCACGCAGCGCGCGCTCCTTCGGGTCGATCTCTTCGTCCTTCCCGACCCGGCCGGCATGGCCATACTCCACTACCCGGTCGAACAGACGCTCCTGCGCCTGCTTGCCGAAGACGTGGTCCTTGCCGACGAGCCACGTCGCGTAGCCCGCCTGGCGGAACGCCGGGAGCAGGTTCGGCGCATTCTCGGGCAGCGGGAAGGTCTCATTCGCCCGCAGGCCGTGGCGGCTGGGGTACTGGCCGGTGAAGAACGAGGCGCGCGACGGCGTGCACAGCGGGGTGGGCACGAACGCCTTCTCGAACAGCGCCCCTTCCCCGGCCAGCCGGTCCAGGTTCGGCGTGCGGATGTGCGTGTTACCGTACGCGCCCAGCGTGTCCCAGCGCTGCTGGTCGGTCATGATGACGACGATGTTCGGTCTGCTCGGCATAAGCATCCTTTTTATGGCTTGGTGTCGCTCAGCCGGACATCACCGCGGCCCCCCCACGGGGGAGCATTTCGGCGTGATCGCTCGTGTTTTCCTGCTGGCGGTGCGCTCCAGCCGGGATGTTGGGTGGTTTCATATTCGTTCGTGGAGGCGACCATGCGTATTATACCCGAACGGCGACTGCCGGTCCACCGCAGGGGCGAACGCGCGGTTCATGTCACTCTTAAAAAAGGGGCTCCCCCGATCTTTGACGCCGCGTACCGCTGCGCCCAGTTGACGCGCCTCCGGCGATGGAGCTATAATGGCGCGAACACCCTCGTGACAGGTTTCTCATCCACCCCAGGAGGGACGGCGTTGATCGTGGTAGCGAGCAGTAACGGGGGCGCGGGCATGGGCGCGGCGATAAAGGTGCTGCGCGCGGGCGGGTCGGCCTTAGACGCGGTGGAAGCGGCGACGCGGCTGGTGGAGGGGAACCCGAGCGATCATACGGTGGGCGTGGGCGGATATCCGAACGTCCTGGGGGAGGTGGAGTTGGACGCCTCGATTATGGAGGGGACCACGCGCCGGGCCGGGGCGGTGGCGGCGCTGAAGGGCTACCCGCACCCGATCAGCGTGGCCCGCGCCGTGCTGGAGCACCTGCCCCAGCACCTGCTGTTGGTGGGAGAGGGTGCGGCGCGCTTCGCCGCCGAGCGCGGTTTCGAGACCGGCGACCTGCTGACCCCGGAGGCCGAGGAGGCGTGGCGGCGGAAGGTGGAGGGCCTGCCGCCGCTGCCGGCCTCTCCCGGAGAGCTGGTCCCTGTGGGCGCGCAGGCGCTTGCCGAGCGGGCGCGGCTGGCGCAGGATCCGGCGCACACGGCGGGGACGGTGAATTTTCTGGCGCGGGACGGTCAAGGGCGCCTCGCCAGCGCCGTGTCGACGTCGGGCTGGGCGTTCAAGTATCCGGGGCGGGTGGGGGACAGCCCGATCCTCGGGGCGGGCAACTACTGCGACGACCGGTGGGGTGCGTGCGCCTGCACGGGCCTGGGCGAGTGGGCGATGCGGGCGTGCGTCGCGCGGTCCGTGGTGCTGGGGATGGAGTGGGGGCTCGGTCTGGACGAGGCCTGCGCCCGCGCCCTGCGCGATCTGCGGGCGCTTCCCCTGCCGCAAGGGGCGCGCGCGGTGATGAACCTGGTGGCCCTGGACCGGGAGGGCGGCCATGCCGGGTTCTCCCGGAACGATGAGAACCCCTTTTACGCCGCCTACCTGTGGCAGGCGCCCGACATGGCCGACTACGATTCATCTCCCTGTAAAACGGTCCCGGCCTGAAGTCGTATGGGTCATCTGGCTTCGACTTTGTACCAGGCCGTTTTGTCGCCGCCGATCGTGAACCGGATGCCTTTGTCCGTCGCGACGGACGGGACTCGCCTTTTCCTTTCTCCCTTTTCGTCCAGGGCGTAGACGTCCACGTTTCTGCCGACAGTCGCTATCTCTATCTCACCCCGCACGGGTTCGAGGAGGACCGGCGGGCGGCCCCAGTCCGCCACGCCCCGGTAGCCCGCTTTCCAGACCTGGCCCGTATTTTCCTGGCGTCCCACCGCTGTCAGCAGCATCTCCCGGGACTGCCCCAGCGGCCTGCCGTCCACGGAGATCACGCTGATCGCCCCGTCGGTCCGGGGTCTGAGGACCACCTCTCCGAGGCGTATCTCTTTCCCCAAAAGGAACCCGGCGGCCCCTTGCAGCTTCGCCGTCCCGACCGTCACGACGCCGCTTTGGTTATCGCCGCTGTCCCACACCAGCTCCCCGGTGTCGCTCCGGTACGGGTTCTGCAGTTCCCGGTTCAGACGGTTCCGGTCTATGCGGTCCGATCCGGAGCCGTCGCCGGCGAACCGTTTGCGGATGCCGTGGACCAGAGCGGCGGACAGCGGCAGCGCCGGCTCGGCGTTGTGCGTGTAAGCGGTCCCGTTCTTGAGTGAGGCGGCGATCACCTCCTCGTCGGTGAACGCGAGCTCCACGGTCTCCCGGGCGGGTCGCACATCGCCGCGCAAAAACGCCAGGGCGGCGACGGGCATCTGGACCAGCAGATTGGGCTGCAAGTTGAAGAAGCCGGTGCGCTGCTCCAGGGCGTTGTCGTAGGTGAACTGGTAGAAGCCGCTCACGTCCTGCAGCGCGCCGTACGCGCTCACCAGGAGGGCGCCCTCGTAGCCGTGTCGGTTGGGAAACGCCCAGTTCCACTCGCTGGAAACCAGCGGCATGCCCGCGACCCCGCCCAGCGGCCATTTGTGAACCGGGACGATGTTGCGCCAGGAGCGCGGATGGTCGGGGAAATAGCCTTCCGGGTGGTTCACCGCGGCCACCTGGAACAGCTCGAAGTTGTTCCTGTCCCAGTTCGCTTGCGGGAACGCCGGGTGATCCAGGTACCCGTGTATGTCGGTGTAGTCGCACACGGTCTGCGCCTTGAGGGTCGCCATGCCGGACCAGTTGTTCGTCCCGTTGATCTGGCCCTGGAAGCCCAGATCCTGGCGCAGATAGCGCGCCATGTCCTGGTAGTAGGTCGTCTCGACGTGGAGATAGAACCGCGCCGTGTCCTGGACGCGCCGCGACGGCTCACCCCCTTGGGGCCACCTCAGAGCGACCCGCCGGACGCTTCCGTACTCTTCCTCCGCCTCGAGGCCGCCCCAGGCCGCCCGAAGCGCCTCCGTATCGGGGTACCGTGCCCGCACCCACTGGTTGAACAGGGCGTCGAGCTGCCTGGCGTAGTACGGGGGCAGCTTCGAGTTCTCGCCGGTCTCGCCGGAGCCGAAGAAAGAGGTTTCGTTGATGATCTCGACAAAGGCGATCGCCGGATCATCGGCGTAGCGCAGTCCCGTGTACGAGTTACGGTGTGACAGCAGCTGCCGCGCGAAATCCTTTTGCAGCGCGATCAGGCGCGGGTCGAAGAAGTGGACGACCCGCTGCCCTTTGTCCAGTTTCTGGTAGTCGACGACGTTGTCGCCCTTTTTGTAGCTTCCCCACCTGTTGGTCAGCAGGTTCAGGTTCACATAGATGCCGTTCTGCTTGAGCTGGTGGAGGAAGTAGTCCAGCCGGTCCATCGCCTCGGCGGAGAGGTGCTGGGTGTCGTCGTAGGACGCATCGAGGATCCGGTTGTTGATGTGATGGAAGCGCACGCTGTTGAAGCCCAGGCGCGCCAGGTGCCGCGCCAGCTTCGGGGCGTCTTCCTTGGGCGGGAAAGCGGCCGCGACCGTGAAGTTGGTGCCCCAGAACCGTGCGGGCTTGTCGCCCTTCTGGAAACGGAAGTGGCCGTCCTTGGCCGTCAAGAACCCGTACCTGCCTGCGGGTCTGTGGAACAGCAGCGCGCCCACGTCGATGCCGCCGGGCATCCCGTCCAGCCCAACGTCGAAAGGATGCCACCCGGACGCGTCCGTGCGCGCGCCCGCCGGCGCTTTCTCCGCCGCGGCGAGAGCGCCACTTCCTATCATCATCGCCAGCAGCGCCGGCAAGGCTCGCGCGACGGTCATCGCTTCTCGGCCCGTGCGCTTGAAGACGTGGTTTCCGCCGCGAAGGCGTCGGTGACGGGTTTGCCGTCCCAGCCTTCGGGGACGGGCACGTCCAGCAGCCAGAGCGCGGTGGCGGCCGTGTCGTAGGTGGTGACGGCCGACGTTATGGTGTGTCCCGGCTTCACCCCCGCGCCCCAGGCGATCCACGGTATGGTCATGTCGTCGGGGGAGGCGCTGCCGTGGGTCTTGTCGTGCCCGCCGTGATCGGCGGTCAGGATCACGACGCTGTCGCCGGCGATGCCCGCCCGCTCGATGGCTTTACGGAGGGTGTCCAGCGCCTGGTCCTCGTCCGCGAACGCCTGCATCTGCTCGGGCGAGCCCCAGCCGTGCTTATGGCCGGCGCCGTCGGAGTCGGCGAAGTGGATGAAGCACAGGTTCGGCTTGGCCACCTCGATGTACTTCGCCGCCACCTCGACAAGCTTTTTGGCGTTGTACGAGGGGATGGAGAACGTGTTCAGCGTGCCGGGGAGGTTCAGGTGTTGGAACTTGGGTTTGCCCGCAAACAAGGCGGTCGAAAAGCCCTTTTCCCGGGCGACGCCGAAGACGGTCGGGACCTTGACCATGCCGTTCTCCGGCACCCATTCGTTCCACAAAACGCCGTGCTTGGCGGGTGCGACGCCCGTAAGCATGGAGATGTGGGAAGGCAGCGTGCTGCTGGGGAAGATGGTCTGTGCGTTCCAGGTGCCGGCGCCCTTCTGCGCCATCGAGACGAGCGTCGGCATCCGGCTCTTCTGCATGACGGCGGGCTTGCCGCCGTCGAAGCTGACGACGAAAACGTGCCGGGCGCGCGGCGCGGCCCGGGCGCCCGCCGCCCAGAGGGTGAGTACGCAGAGCGCCGCCAAGGGGCGCAGCAAACGGGTCATAAGGAAGCCTCCTTGGGAGCGGGCGCGTATTGCGACAGCTCCCGGTAGATGTTGCGATTGAGATCCGCCGCGGCGGCGACAAGCTCGGGGTGCGGCAGGTCGGTGACGGCGACAAAGCCGATGTTGTAGTTCTCGCCGTCCGCGCGCCCGGTCAGCGGCTGATCCGCGTACGAGAACCAGTGGCAGCCCACGAACGCGGGCAGCGCGAGGACGCTGCGCACGTAGCGGGCGTAGGCCCGGCCGCGCTCCGCCTGGCTGTCCGTGGCGGGGCCATGCGAGGCCTGGAAGTGGCCCCGGTCCAGCGCGCCGAAATGGAACTCGCCGATCAGGCACGGCTTGCCCAGCTTCGCGGTGAACGCCCACGCCGCCGGGTCCAGCTCGCGCTGGTAGGCGTTGAAGCTGACCACGTCACAATACCTGGCCGCTTCCTCGACCACCTCCATCGGCAGCACGTGGAAGCGACTGCCCAGGTACAGCTTGTGGGGCGCGTGTCGGCGCAGCGCATCGTGGACGGTGCGGAAGTATCGGCTCGCGAAGAGGCGCAGCAGGGCGCCGAGGTCACCCCGCTGCCCCTCCGAAAGCGCCGGCGGCAGCGTCACCGGGTCCTTTTCGAACTGCTCCCAGGAAGCAAGTTTTGTCTGCCAGGCGGCGTTCAGCCGATCGACGGCGCCGTACTTGTTGCGCAGCCAGAGGGCGAACGCGCGCTTTGCCGCGGACTCGCCCGGACCGGCGAGGATGCTCCGGGGCAGTGCGTGGCCCTTTTCCTGCCCCCAGGCGGCCCATTGTATCTCGTTGTGGACGAAGAAGCCCAGGCACCACGGGTCGTCCTTCTTGTCCCGCCCCGCCTCGGCGATGGCGCGGTCGGCGGCTGCGGGGAAGCGCGCGTCGAAAACGTCGAAGACGGGATTGCGGCCCATCGGGAAGGAGGGCAGATCGTTACCGAACAGGATGGGCGCCGTGTAGGCCAGCTTGTGCGGCCGGAACGGCTCGGTCGAGGACCAGTTCCCCAGCGTGTTGAACCCCCACGCCCGGAGGCGCAGCGCCGTTCGCTGCGCCCACCGCGGCTCGGCGTTCGTCCCGTAGATGCGCTGCAGGTTCGCGCCGTAGAAGTTGAAGGTGCGGGCGCCGCGATCCGTCCCGTAGTGCGGAGCGAGGGGATCGTCTTTCGCGGGCAGCCACGTGAACATCTTTTCGCGGCCCGTCACGGGTGTGGCGCTGCTGCCCCCGATCCGCACGCCGTTCAGCCCCAGCGAGAAGAACAGGTGGCCCTCGGGCGTCACCAGCCACCACCGCCCGCCGTGTTGTTCGGTGCGGAAGTGGCCGGTGGCGCGAAGCTTGGGCCCCGCCTTCCAGCCGCCGTACGGGTCCCGGTCGGCGGGGGCGGGCCCAAGCGCCGCCGGCTCTTCCCCGTGTTTACGCCGCAGATCGTTGTCATCGCCCACCTTACCCGGCCACTCGGCGCGGGTGTACTGCCCGAACCGGTCCGCGATGGCGTCGAGCGAGGGGGCGGGTACCAGCCGGACGTTGTCCACGAGCAGGGTGACGGGCCGGGGCGGCTGCTCCACGAACAGGCGCCAGCCCGTGATGCGGTCGGCCTGAAGCCGCCTGCCCGTCGTGACCAATCGCCGGCCGGGGAAGGAGGGCGCGGAGCGCATCTCCCCCTTTTGCCCCTGCGTCAGGACGAGCGGCAGGGTGACGGTTTGGGCGCTGCCCGGCGCGAGCAGGACGCTGCCCGCCAGGCCCGCCCCGCCTTTGTCGTCGTCCACGCCCACGGACACGCGCACCGGCTCCCTGCCGGGGTTCCGGAGGTCCAGGGCGAGGCCGCCGCTCGCGCTCCAATCTTGCCTGCCCGCGAAGACCTGCCGCACCTGGGACCGCGCCGCCGGCTCAAAGGTGATCTCCAGGGCCTGTCCGCCCCCGCGCGTCCCCTGCCGGAGCGTCGCGTTCTCGCTTTGAAGGGCGGCGCTGGCGCTGGTCGTTTCGAGCGGGAAAGGGGGCAGGACGGCGGCAGCGGATGGTGCCGCCGCCAGCAAAGCGATCATGCTGGGAATCCACATAGAAGTTTCGCCGGATCTTCCGCCTACTGGTTATCCCAGCTGTTGTTTTTGTGCCCGTAAGGATAACCGCCGAGGCCGAACTCCGGGATGCCCAGGAACTGCGTGATCCGGGACCACTTGGCGTGCCCATCGGCGTAGACGATGTTCAGGCCGCCCGCGTGGCGGGGGACGGGGCGTCGGCGGTTGTTGTTGCTGCTGCCCGCGACCGCGTAGCGCGGTGAGCCGTTGGTGTTCCAAAGCCCGGGCGGGGTGACCTGCCAGTCGATGGCCCCTGTTTGCCGCTTGTCCCAGCTGTTGGGGTCCGTGTTCCCATCGATCTCGGCGACGTTGCATGTAGCCGCATCACTAATGACAAAAGTTCCGGCGGAATCCGCGATCTCCGCGATGGTCTTGCTGGGGGTGCCGTAGCCGGGGCCGAAGAAGCCCGCCAGGTTCCAGTTCATGCCATAGCCGAGGGTATATTCGGTCTTGCTGGGGCACACGAAGATCCCCCGGTTCTTCGCGTACGGCTGGATGATGTCGCGCCAGCGGCTGCCGTGGCCGGGGAAAGCGTAGCCACCCAGCGGAAGGGTTTCGTCATAGTCCTGGGCGTACATCATCATGGACGTGCCGATCTGCTTATTGTTGGACAGGCAGGCGGCCTGCCGGGCCTTCTCCCGTGCCTGGGCGAACACGGGAAACAGTATGGCTGCCAGGATCGCTATTATGGCGATCACGACGAGCAGCTCGATCAGCGTGAAGGCGGAACGGTGATTACGATGTGCCATGATTGGCTCCTTTGTTAGGTGGTGTCGCCGACGACAAGTTCGACGGGAAGGACGGTCTCCGCGGGGATCTCCCGGCCGTCGATCTGCGAGACGAGCAGCGAGACGGCCGTCCGCGCCACCGCGACCCACGGGGCGCGGATGGTGGTAAGCCGCAGCGCCGGCCCGAGCGGGGACATGACGCCGTCGAAGCCGGCCACGGCCAGATCGTCCGGGACCCGCAGCCCCAGGCTCCGGCAGCTGTCCAGCAGGTGGAACGCCAGGAAGTCGTTGCTGCAGGCGACGGCGGTGGGGCGCTCCCCCGCCGGGAGAGTCAGCCGGGCCGACTCTTCGGCCCCCAGTCTGCCGCTGTGGTCGGCCGCGCGGCTCTGGGTGACCGTCATCCCGCGGGCGGCGGCCGTCGCCGTGAAGGCGGCGAGCCGGCGCTCGACGGAGGTGTGCCGGCGCGGACTCATCCGGTACAGGACGTGATGGTGCCCCTTGCTTGCCAGGTGCTCCGCCAGCAGGCGCGATCCCTGCGCATCGTCCGCCGCCACGGAAGGCAGCAGGGGCAGGGGGTCCGCCATGGCGACCACGGGCAGCCGCGACGCGACCAGCCGGTCGGCGAGCGGGTCGCCGGGGGGCGCGATCAGCACCAGGCCGTCGATCTTGCCGCCGATCATTTCGGCGTAGATGTCCTCCACGGACTGCCCGCGGAACGTCCCGTGCACCAGCAGGTCTTTGCGGTGCTCGTTGCAGCCCTTCTGCAGGCCGCTGATGATCTCCGCGAAAAAGGCGTTGCGCGCGTCGATGTATCCGTAACCCAGGTACAGCCCGATGATGTCGGTGCGCCGGCGGGAAAGCGAGCGGGCGACCGTGTTGGGGTGGTAGCGGAGCTCGGCGGCGGCGGCCAGGATGCGGCCGCGCGTCGCTTCGGAGACGCCCGCGTTGGTGCGGGAGCCGTTCAGCACCAGGGAGGCGGCGACCTTGCTCACCCCCGCCCGCTGGGCCACGTCTTTGAGTGTCGGCGCGTTTTTGTTGGGTAAAGGCATCCTCAGCCAGATGGGCGCGTCCGTGCGCTATTAACCGGTTAATAAAAACAGCGAAAGTATAACCCGGTATCCGTCGCTTGTCAAGGAACCGCACATTTTTTGCCGCTCCACTGCGCCTTCACAAGGCATCATACCGGGGGATTGTTAAGGCAACGTTACGGGACGGCCGAGGGAAACAGGGGGCCGCCTGCCATGGCAGGCGGCCCCCGGTCCTGTTTCGCCATCCCGGGCGGCTACTTCGTCGCCTCGTGGATCTTCTCTTTGACGTTGCCGTAGGTCTCCTGGATCTTGCCCTCGGCCTGCTTGGCCTTGCCGGCCAGGTCGTCGCCCGAGTCGTCGGTCAGATCGCCCTTGGCGTCCCTGACCTTGCCTTGGGCCTGTTTCAGCTTGCCCTTCACCTGATCGTCGTTGACACTCATAATGGTACCTCCATTATTTGGAGTCTACCCGCTTTCGCGGGGCATTAAACAAGTCCGCCGTGTGAAGTGGCAAAGCCTCCCGCCTCCAGGCGCGGCGGCGGCCGCGCCTCGTGCTATAATGGGACAGGGGAGGAGTTGACGTGCGAATTTTGCTGCGCTGGGCGGTGGGCGCGGGGGCGCTCTTTTTGACGGTGCTGCTGGGCCAGCAGGCTGGGGCTGGGGCTGGCGTTGCGCGATATCGGGTCGGCGTTCGTGGTGGTGCTGGCGCTGACGCTGGTCAACGCCCTCGTGCGGCCCGTGGTTAAGCTCGCAACCCTGCCGCTGAACTGCCTTACCCTGGGCCTGTTCGGGTTCGTCGTCAACGCGCTGATGTTCCTCCTGATCGGCAACCTGAACCTGGGCCTGCGCGTCGACGGCTTCGTGGCCGCGCTGTTCGGTTCGGTCGTCATGAGCGTCATCGCCGGGCTCTTGAACACCCTGATCCCGGACGGCGACGAAAAATGGCATGCAGAACGCGGCCGAACGGCTGGTGGTGCTGACCGGCATGAGCGGCGCCGGCAAGCGGTTGGCGGCCCGGTACTTCGAGGATATGGGCTGGCGCGTGGTGGACAACCTGCCGCCGCGCCTTCTGCCCAACCTCGCCTTGGCCGGCGTGGAGACGTTCCGGGCCGGGGAAGGGGACCGGGCGCCGGGCCTGTGCGTGGTGTGTGACGTGCGCGCGGGGCAGGAGCTAAGCGGCCTGCTCCCTGCCGCCGCGGCGCTTGAGCGCGGCGGCCTCCCGCCCGTCCTGCTGTTCCTGGAGGCGTCCGACGACGCGCTGGTGCGGCGGTTCAGGGAGACGCGCCGGACGCACCCGCTGTTCCTCCCGTACAAAGGGATCTTGCCGGCCATCCATGCCGAGCGTGCGCTCCTGGGGCCGATAAAAGAGCGCGCGGGCGCGGTCATCGACACCACGGCGCTGTCGCCCGCCGACCTGCGCGACGGGCTGCTGGGGCTTTTCGGCGGCGGGGAGGAGCGGCGGCAGCCGCTCCTGGTCAGCGTCGCCTCGTTCGGCTTCAAGCACGGCCTGCCGCTCGATGCCGACCTGGTTTTCGACGTGCGTTTCCTGCGCAACCCGCACTACGTGGACGACGGTGCGCCCCTTCGACGGCCGCCACCCGCTTGTGGAGGAGTTCGTCCTGGCCGACGAGCGCACGGCCTGCTTTCTGGAGCGCCTGTACGATCTGGTGGGCTGGTCCCTGCCGCAGTATGTCGCCGAGGGCAAGGCGTACCTGACGGTCGCTATCGGCTGCACGGGCGGGAAGCACCGGTCCGTGGTGGTGGCCGAAAAGCTGGCGCGCTTCTTGCAGGATCAGGGGTACCCGGTGCTGACGCAGCACCGAGACGTGGGAGACTCTGACATGGCGATTTCCGCGCGCACGCGCAAGCGCCGGCAAGAAGGCGCCGGTCGCGGCGCCGGCCCGGCCCGCTCCGCGCATAGCCCGTGGCCTGAAATGGCTGTACCCGGGCATGCGCGTCAAGCGCTGGCTGATGCTGATCCCGGTGGGGCTGTTACTGGGCATCCTCGGCGTCATGGTCCTCGCAAACCAGCAGACCATCCTGTACATGGATGTGCTGGCGGCCCTGGTCGACCGTACCCTGGACCTGCCGCTCGACATGCCCGCCGTCTTCATCCCCCTGGGCCTGGGCCTGCTCCTGTTCGGGCTCGGCGTCCTGCTCGCCGCCGCCATCGGGCTGAACCGCTCGATCCTCAGCGTCATCTCGCCGGAGCATCTGGGGGAGCTCCCCGACGTCATCCACCGCAGGCGCGCGCTGTCGCAGGGCGCGCGCATCGTGGTCATCGGCGGGGGCACGGGCCTGTCCACCATGCTGCGCGGCCTGAAGAAGCACACGGCCAACCTTACCGCCGTCGTGACCATGACCGACGACGGCGGCTCGTCGGGCCTGCTGCAGAAGCAGCTGGGCGGCATCCTGCCCCCGGGCGACATCCGCAACTGCCTGGTGGCCCTGGCCGACGCCGAGCCCCTGATGCAGGAGCTGTTCCAGTACCGCTTCGCCACCAAAGACGGCTCCGACGGCCTGTCCGGCCATTCGTTCGGCAACCTGCTCATCGCGGCGATGGCCGACATCACCGGCGACTTCGAGCGGGCGGTCGAGGAGACGTCGAACATCCTGGCCATCCGCGGGCGCGTCCTGCCCTCGTCGGTCGAGAACGTCATCCTGGTCGGCGAGATGGAGGACGGGCGCGAGATCACCGGCGAGACCAGCATCGCCCGCGACCCCGCCCGCATCCGGCGCATCAAGCTCTGCCCCGACGCGCCCGACCCGCTGCCCGAGGTGTTGGAGGCCATCCGGGAGGCCGACGTGATCGTGATGGGGCCGGGCAGCGTCTTCACGTCCGTGATCCCGAACCTCCTGGTCCCGGAGATCAGCGCGGCCGTGGCCGTTTCCCGGGCCGTCAAGGTCTACGTCTGCAACGTCATGACGCAGCCGGGCGAGACCGACGGCTACCCGGCCTCCGATCACATCCGCGCCGTCCAGAACCATGCCGGCCAGCGCGTCTACGATTTCGTCCTCGTGAACAAGGCGGCGCCCTCGGAGGAGCTGATGGCCCGCTACGAAAAGTCCGGCGCCCAGCTGGTGACGCCGGACGCGGACGCGATCGCCGCGATGGGCTACCGGCCCATCGTCGGCTCGTTCATCTCCGAGTCCGCCGTGGTCCGCCACGACCCGGACAAGCTGGCCGAGGCCATCCTCCGCCTTTGGGTCGGCCGCTCCCGCTTCGCCCGGTGACCCTCGAACGTTCGCCACACCCGATTTTCAATCCGCTCGAACGCGCCCCGGCAACAATACCGAAAATCAACTCACAGGCTTGCTTAACTTCGGAGGCTGTGTTATACTGCCCGCGACGATGGGTAAGCAAGCAGGCTTTAGCGGTTGGTTTTTTGCGCAGTACGCAGATCCGATGACGGCGCAGACCCAGCGTAACGAAACCGTACCACCAGCGACGTAGTTACCGGAGACGTCGGGAGATCGCACTTTCCTCCTGGTCTTCTTCTTTCCTTTTCAGAGAGCTCTTCCTCGGACGCATCCCCTGGGGTGCTGTGGCACGGGCTAGTATATTAGTTATCAACGCATTCGTGCGCCCGCTGGCACGGGCGATGTGCGTCTCGCGCCGCCGTTAACGAGTTAGCTCCGAGAGAATATAACGGAGGAGATCATCGATGGCCCTGACGGAGCGAAACCCTGTCGGGCGCACAGGCGGCACGTACCTCGAGGTCAAACGGGCCACGGACGTGTGTCTGGCCGGACTGATAGTATTGCTATTTTTGCCATTCTTTGCGCTGATCTCGCTCGCCATCTTTGTCGAGGACCGCGGCCCCGTCCTGTTCACGCAGACGCGGGTGGGCAGGAACGGGCGCCCGTTCGTTTTTTTCAAGTTCCGCAGCATGGTGCCCAATGCCGAGTCGCTCAAGCCCCAGCTGGCCCCGAGCAACGAGGCGCAGGGCCCCCTCTTCAAGATGCGCGCCGACCCGCGCAGGACGCGCGTGGGCCGCTGGCTGCGCCGCTATTCGCTGGACGAGCTGCCCCAGCTCCTGAACGTGCTGCGGGGCGAGATGAGCCTGGTCGGGCCGCGCCCGCACCTGCCCTGTGAGGTGGCGCGCTACAGCGAGCGCCAGCGCCAGCGGCTGTCGGTCCAGCCCGGTATGGTGTGCCTGCGCGAGGTGTGCGGCCGCTCGCACCTGTCGTTCGAGCGCTGGATCGAGATGGACCTGCTCTACATCCAGTGCCGCTCGCTGGGCACGGACCTGCGCATCCTGTGCCGGGTGCTGCCCGCCGTGCTGCGCTGCGACGGCGCCTATTAACGGTAGCTTACAGAAACAGGACGACCTATGTACGATCGACCCGATACCTTGGAAAACCTCTCCCCCGCCATCTCTTTGCGCGAATACGGCGACATCTTGCGCCGCCGCCGCTCGATCATCGTACAGACCTTCGTGCTGGTGCTGGTGGTGGGCGTGGCAGTCACCACCAGATCGACCCGACCTACCTGCCCGGGCCGGCGGTGCACCTGTTCCGATTCCTGTCGCGCAAGCTGCCCTCGTACGTGGTGACCAACTCGCAGAGCACGCTGGACCGCCTGTTCCTGACGGGCGCGCGCCCGGCCGCCGTGGTGCCCAGCGGCATCACGGACGGTCCCCGGCTACGCTGCGAAAGGGAAGCCGTGATCCACGACGGCCTGGGCAGAGAGAACTTCACGCGGAACGGCCGCCCCGGCAACGTGGGCGCCTGGCGCCCGCCGGCGCGCGTGGGGATCGTGGGTCGGATCGCGCCCTGGAAAGGGCAGCACATCTTCCTGGAGGCGGCGGCTGTGGTGCTCGGGGCGGCACATCGGCAGACCGATTGTGACGCCCGCTTCGTCATCGTCGGCGCGCCGCTCTTCGGGGAGGAAGCCTACGACAAGGAGCTCCGGCGCCGGGCGGAGTCCCTGGGGATCGGCTCGCGGGTGGAGTTCCTCGGCTTCCAGAGGGATGTCCCCGCGGTCCTGCAGAACCTGGATATTTTAGTGCATGCCAGCGTCACCCCGGAGCCGTTCGGGCAGGTGGTGATCGAGGGCATGGCCGAGGGGCTGCCGGTGATCGGGACCGACGGTGGCGGGGTGCGGGAGATCATCACCCACGGCCAGAACGGCCTGCTCGTCCCCATGGGCGACGCCACGGCGCTGGCACGCGAGCTGCTCGGCCTGCTGCGTGATCCGGCCCGGGCGCGGCGGCTGGGGAGCGCCGGATACGCACACGTGTGGCAGAACTTCACGGCGGCGCAGTCGGCGCGCAAGATCGAGCGGGTGTACGACGAGGCGCTGGCGGCGCGGCGAGACACGGCCGTGAGTGCGGGAGTCAGCGCCCGCTGACGTGTCGCCTCGTTGACAGGTGTTCGCAGGGCCTGGTGAAGAGAAGGGAGAATCTTGATGCGCGTAGCGATCGTCCATGACTATCTGGCCCAGGCCGGCGGCGCGGAGCGGGTGGTCGAAGCCATGCACCGGATCTGGCCGGAGGCGCCGATCTACACGTCGGTCTATGATCCCGAGGCGACGCTGTCCTCGTTCCGGGGCATGGACGTCCGCACCTCGTTCCTGCAGAGGTGGGCGCGGCACTCCCGCATCCACAAGCTGGCGCTGCCCTTCTACCCGGCCGCCTTCGAAAGCTTCGACCTCTCGGGCTACGATCTGGTCGTCTCCAGCACGTCGGGTTTCGCCAAGGGCGTGATCACGGGCCCGGAAACCTGCCACATCTGCTACTGCCACACGCCCGCACGCTTCGCCTGGCGCTACCACGAGTACGTGGCGCAGGGCGGGTACGGCAGGGCCACCCGGCGCGTGCTGCCGCTGCTGGTGCACTGCCTCCGGGCGTGGGACTATGCCAGCGCGCAGCGGGTGGACTATTTCGTCACCAACTCCTACAACACGGCCCGGCGGGTGCACAAGTTCTACGGGCGCGCCGCCGGCGTGGTCCACGCGCCGGTCGAGGCGGGCCGCTTCCGGGTGGAGGACACCCCTCCCCGCGGCTACTTCCTGACGGTGTCGCGCCTGGTGGGCTACAAGCGGGTGGATCTGGCGGTCGAGGCGTGCAGCCGTCTGCGCCTGCCGCTCAAGGTGGTGGGCGTGGGCCCGGATGCCGCGCGGCTGCGGGCGCTCGCGGGCCCGAGCGTGGAGTTTTTGGGCCGCCTGGAGGATGCCCAGGTGGCGAAGCTGCTCGCCCACTGCCGGGCGCTCCTGTTCCCGGGCGAAGAGGACTTCGGCATCACGCCGCTGGAGGCGATGGCGAGCGGAAGGCCGGTGATCGCGTACCGGGCGGGCGGGGCGCTGGAAACGGTGGTCGAGGGTAAAACAGGCGTGTTTTTCGACGCGCACACGGCGGAGTCGCTCGCCGACGCCGTGCGCCGCCTGGACGACCTGACGGTCTGCCCGCAGGCGCTGCGGGCGCACGCGGAGCAGTTCGACGTCGGCGTGTTCCGGGCGCGGCTGCGGGCGCTGGTCGAGGCGCGCTATGCCCAGCACCGGGAAACCTATGGCCACATCGCCCCCCCGGCGTGCGTACCCGTGCCGGAGATTCCTGTCCGCTTGCACAAAAGGGTACAACCATGGTAATATGGGGAAAGCAGGCAACCATGGTGATACGGAAAGCCGCTTCGGAGGGCAAGAATGCGACCGCTGCGTAAGTTCTTGCGACTCCCCTCGGCAGACCGCCGCCTTCTGGTGAAGGCAGTGTTGCTGGTCGCGGCGGTCCGGCTGGGACTGTGGCTGGCGCCCTTGCGGACCCTCCGGCGCCTGCTCGCGCGGGTCGCGGCGGCGCCGGCCGGACCGGGCGGAAGGCGCCGGCCCTCGGCGGAGCGGCTGGTCTGGGCGGTGGCGGCGGCAGGCCGGCGTGTCCCGAAGGCGACCTGTCTTACGCAGGCCCTGGCGGCGCAGACGCTGCTCGCACGGCAGGGCTACCCGTGCCGCCTTCATATCGGCGTCGCCCGCGACGGCGGCGGCCGGTTCGAGGCGCACGCCTGGGTGGAAAGCAAGGGCGCCGTCGTCATCGGCGGGGCCGAGACGGGGCGCTACACCTCGCTCTTCGCCTTTGAGGCGGAGACGGTTTGAGCAGGGGCAGGGATCACATGCAAGTCGATAACAGGATGCCGGGGCCACGCTTCCGGCCTAGCCCCGAGGTGATCGCCCAGTCCCTGGGGGGGGAACTCGTGCTGCTCCACCTGGGGACCGAGCGCTTCTACGAGCTGAACCCTACCACGGCACGGCTGTGGGAGTTGCTCTGTGCCGGCCACGACGCGGCGCAGATCCGGGAGCAGCTGCTGCGCGAGTTCGAGGTGGACCCGGAGCAGCTCGCGGGCGAGGTCCGGGCCATACTGGCGTCCCTCCGGGACGAGGATCTGGTGCATGCCGGCGCGTGACGTGGACCTTCCGAACGTGCTCACGCCCGAAAGGGAGCCGCGGCCGGATCCCGGAACGTGGCTCGCCTGCTTGGGCGAGGCGGCGCCGACCCGGTCCCGGACGTTGTGTTTGACCGGCGGGCCCGACCAGGGGCTGCCGGACTGGGCGGAGGACGGCCCGTGCGCGGCCGTCTTCGACGGCGTGCTGTATAACCGCGCCGATCTGCGCGAGCGCCTGGCGGACGGGCCCGCCTCCCCCGGGGGCGACGCCGGCCTGGTCCTGCGGGCGTATCGGCGCTGGGGGGAAGAGGCGCTGCACCGGATCAAGGGCATCTTCGCCCTGGTCGTCTGGGACGGCGCGCGCGACCTGCTGCTGTGCGCGCGCGACCCGCTGGGTATCTACCCGCTGTTCTACGCGGACGCCGGGCGCGAGCTGCTCCGTTCGACGTCGGTCGAGGCGCTGGTAGGGCACCCGCGCGTCTCGGCGCCGGTGAGCCGGGCGGTGTTGGCCGATTACCTGCGCTACCGCTGGCCGGCCCTGGACGAGACCTTTTTCGAGAACGTGCGCCGCGTGCCGCCGGGCCACGCGCTGCGGGTGACCGGCGCGACCCGGCGGGTGTACCGGTATTGGAACCTGGCGCTCCCCGGGGTGGAGGTCGACTGGGCCGGCGAGGACGAGCTGGAGCGGTTCGACGGGTTATTGGAGCAGGCGGTCGAGCGCTGCCTGCAGTTCGGGCCGGCCGGCATCTTCCTGTCCGGCGGGCTCGATTCGGTCAGCATCGCCGCGTGCGCCGCGGACATCAGCCGCCGCAAAGGGATGCCGGTCCCGTGGGCGTTCTCGCTGAACTTCCCGGACCCCGAGTGCGACGAGGCGCCGCTGCAGCGGGCGGTGGCCGCGGGCCTGGGACTCCCGCAGCGGATGGCGCCCCTCGACCAGGCCGTCGGCCCGCAAGGGCTGCTGCTCGCGGCGCTGCAGATGAGCAGCCGGCTGCCGGCGCCGCTGCAGAATTTCTGGCTGCCGGCCTATCACAACCTGGGGAGCGAGGCGAAACGCCGGGGCTGCCGGGTGCTGATGACGGGGGGCGGCGGGGACGAGTGGCTCACGGTCGACCCCGTCTACGCCGCCGACCTGCTGCGCGCGGGAAACGTCCGGGGCCTTTATGACCTTCTGGCGAGCCACCGGCGGGCCTACCAGCTGCCGCCGCTCCCGCTGCTGCGCAACCTGTTGTGGACGAGCGGGGCGAGCCCGCTCCTGAAAGCCGAGGCGAAGAAGCTCCTGCGGAGGGCGGCCCCGCGGGCGCTACGCGCCTATAAGCACCGCCGGCTCCGGCGCTCCCTGCAGGGGACGCCCGAGTGGGTGGCGCCGGACCCGGCGCTGCGGCGTGAGATCGACGAGCGCGCCGGCCGGCGCCTGGACCAGGAGCTGGGGCAGAGCGGGCCGGAGCCGGACAACCTCTACGCCGACATGGCGCGCGCGGGCGCCGACCACCCGTTCCTGGCGATGGACATGGAGGAGTGCTTCGAGGTGTGGCGGCGCAAGGGCCTGCGCCTGCTCCAGCCCTTCTGGGACGAGGAGCTGATCGGCCTGCTGTACCGGACGCCGCCCGAGCTTCTGAACCGGGGCGGGCGCAGCAAAGGGCTGGTGCGCGAGATGCTGGGCCGCCGGCTGCCCGATCTGGGTGTCGAGCGCCAGAAAAAGGTACTTTCGCTGGCTTTCTTCCAGGGGCGGATACTGGAGCAGGGGGAGGGCGCCTGGCGGGCGATGGGGGGGACGCCGGCCCTGGCCGAGCTGGGCATCGTCGACGCAGAAATCACGCGCTCCGCCATCGAAAAGATCCTGGCCGGACGCCGGACGGGGGAGGCGCAGCGCATCTGGGACGTGCTGAGCCTGGAGGCGTGGCTCCGGCCGCGCCTGGGCGGATAAGGACGACGAACCTTACGCGGAAAGGAGATGGGCGCTTATGGGGACGCGCACGGACAGGGAGGAGATCGGCAAGCAAAGAGCAGCGAAGAGGAGCTGGGAGCCCATGAGGGTGACGTACGTGGGTCATGTCAGCCAGATCGTGCTGCGGGGCATGGGCAAGCTGACCGCGGTCGGCGGCGACCCCGGCGATCCCCGCAAGCCGAAGGGTCAGCGGTAAGCCAACCGGGTTCGGCCGCTTGCCGGCGCTGCCAGACGGCGCGGTTCCGAACCATCCCCTTGTGGCGAGATGCTAAGACTGACGATCGCCGGCGGGCAGGGCGCGAGTCCGGCGCCGGAGGCTGCCGACGCCGAGGTACAGGTATGGCGTGACAACGACGGGGCGGTCTGCGCTTCGGGCTACACCGTGGACGGGCGGCACTGGATGCATTTCCCCGGGCTGGCGAGCTTCCGCTTCGGCGGCGACGAGGTGACGGCACTCCCGCGGCCCGCGGCGTCCCGGGACCGGATCCGGGACGCCTACCGCCGGGTGGTGCTGCCGATGGCGCTGCAGGCGCTCGGGCGGGCGGAGGTGCTGCACGCCAGCGCCGTGCGCGCGCCGCAGGGTGTGGTCGCCCTGTGCGCCGCTTCCGAGACCGGCAACTCGACCATCGCCTACGGGCTGAGCCGGCGCGGCTACCCGCTCTGGGCCGACGACGCCGTCGCCTTCGAGACCGGGGGCGGGCAGGCGCGGACGCTCCCGCTGCCGTTCCGGATCCGCCTCCGGCCCGCCTCGGCGTCGTTCTTCGCCGTCGACCCGGCGGCCGCTCCGGCCCAGGACGGCGCAGGGGGAGCCGGCGCCGCTGACCGCGCTGTGCGTGCTCGCGCGGGAGCCGGACGAAGGCGGCGCGGCAGTGGCCGTGCGCCGCCTCCCGCTGCCGCGGGCCTTCGCCGCCGTGCTCGCCAACGCCTGCTGTTTCAGCCTGCGGGAAGAGGAGCGGAAGCGGCGCATGATGCACCACTACCTGGAACTGACCGCCCGGGTGCCGGTCTGGGAGGTCCGTTTCCGGCCGGGGCTGGAAAGGCTCCCGGCGATCCTGGACGGCATCGAGCGGGCCGTCCGGGCAGGCTCCCCCGGCCGGCACGAAAGATCAAGAGTTATGACGGACCTGAGCCGCTGCAGCGTGCTGCAGCGTGTCCCCGACCTGCGGGTGGACATCGATTCCAGCGGCAACCTGCGCATCCGCACCCCCGGAGGTAACGTCGCGTGCGGGCCGCACGGCCTGGCCGTGCTGGACGCGTTTTCCCGGCCGACCTCCGTTTCGGGCGCTCTCGAAACGCTGCAAACGCGGGTCGCCGGCGCGCAGGAGTGGATGGACCTGACCGGCACCGTCGTGCGGCTGTACAAGGCCGGGGTCTTGCGCGAGGAGGGGCGGGCGGGGCCGGCGCTCGGGTCCGACGCCTCGGCGTACGACGCCGCGCCGATCCACGTCGCCATGCTGAACGACCGGGCGCGCACCTCGCGGTTCCTGGCCGCCATCCGGGAGGTCGTGCGCCCCGGCGACGTCGTGGTCGACGTGGGGACGGGGACCGGGGTGCTGGCGATAGCCGCCGCGCGCGCCGGGGCGCGGCACGTGTATGCGGTCGAGGCGAGCGGCATGGGGCGGTCGGCCCGCGCGGTCTTCGAGGCGAACGGGCTGGGCGAGCGCATCACCCTGGTGCAGGGGTGGTCCACCCGGATAAGCCTGCCCGAGCGCGCCGATCGTGCTCGTGAGCGAGTTGATCGGCCACGAGGCGCTGGATGAGGGCGTCCTGGAGGTCACCGCGGACGACGTCAAGCGCCTGCTCACACCGGAGGCGCGTCTGGTGCCCGGCAGGGTCGCGCTGTGGGGTCTGCCGGTCAACATACCCGATGCCGAGCTCCGGCGCCGCACGGTCACGGCGGAAACGCGGCAAAACTGGCGCTCCTGGTACGGCATCGACTTCGGCCCCCTGGCCGCGGCGGCCCGGGGCGCGCCCTACGCGTTCCTGGTCCCGCCCCACAAGGCGCGCGGATGGACGGCTCTGAGCGCGCCGGTCCTGCTCGCCGACCTGGATCTCAAGGCGGTCGGGGGGGCGGCGATCGAGCGTGCCGTGGGCGTCACCGCCACGATGTCCGGCCGGCTGAACGGCCTGCTGGTCTATTTCGAGCTGGAGTTGGGGCCGGCCACCCGCCTGTCGACGCACCCCGCCGAGGCGGGCAGGGACAACCACTGGGGGAGCCCGGTCTGGGTCCTGGACGACCCGCTGCCGGTGCGGCCCGGGGACCGCCTCGAGGTGGCGTACGGGTATCGCGCGGCGGGCGGCCAGAGCACGGTACGTGTTTCGCGCGCCTAGATCGAGACGGGCGGACGGGCTCGGCCCCGAAGCCCGGCTGCTGCTGTGCTGCGCCCGGACCGGCATGGACGCGGCGACCGCCGGGCGGATCGCGGAGCTGGCGCGCGAGCGCCTGGACTGGGGATATCTGCTGCGCCTGGCTTCGCGCAGCGGCATGACCTCGCTCCTGTATGGCCACCTCAAAGCGGTCTGCCCGGGAGCGGTGCCCGGGGACGTCCTCGGCGGGCTCCGGCGCGACTCGCACAAAACGGCCGCGTACGGCCTCGCCCTCGCGAGCGAGCTGCTGGGGCTGCTAAACCGGTTCGAAGCGCACGGCATCCCCGCCGTCCCTTTCAAGGGACCGGCCCTGGCGGCTTCCGTGTACGGCAACCTTGCGCTCCGGCCCTTCGACGACCTGGACATCCTGGTGCGCCGGCGGGACGTCCTGCGCGCCAAGGACCTGCTCGTCGCGCAAGGGTACCGGACCGAGTACGCGCTCGCCCCCGCGCAGGAAGCCCTCTTCGTCCGTCTCCACAGCGGGCTCGGCTTGTACCACGAACCGCGCGGGATCCTGGTCGAGCTTCAATGGGAGCTTATCGAACGATACTTCTGCGTCCCCTTCGACCCGGAGCGCCCCTGGGCGCGTCTGGGGCAGAGCCGCCTTCTGGGCGCGTCGGTCCCGGCCCTGCCCCCCGAGGACCTGCTCGTGTTCCTGTGCGTGCACGGCGCTAAACACCTGTGGGTGCGGCTGTGCTGGATCTGCGACGTCGCCGAGCTGATCCGCGCCCACCCGCGGATCGACTGGGGGTCGGTCACCGGACAGGCCCGCGAGCTGGGCGCTGAGCGGATGCTGCTTCTGGGTCTTTCCCTGGCAAGCGAGCTGCTGGGCGCGCCCCTCCCCGACGATCTCCGGCGGCGGGTGCGGGCTGAGCCCGCCGTGGAAACGCTCGCCAGGCAGGCGTGCGCCCGGCTGTTCCGGGATACGGCCCGCCTGCCGGGCGAGTTCGAGCTGTTCCGCTTCCACCTCCGGGTGCGGGAGCGGGTCGGACACCGGTGCCTGTACTGCCTGCGCCGGGCGACGACCCTGACCGTGCGGGACCTCGCCGTCCTGCCGCTGCCCGCCCCTTTGGCTCCTTTATACCATCTGCTCCGCCCGATCCGGCTCGCCGGGCTGTACCTGTGGAGCCCGTTCAAACGCCTTGTCAAAGGCCCCGGGACGTAGGCCGCCGGCCAGATTCCGGTAATTCGCCCGGTGTGCGGAGGGGCCGCGCCCGCCGACCTGGAAGGGTGGACGGAAAGCGTGGCCCCGGGCCGTTCCTATCGCACCGTCACTGCTTCGCCGAAAGGGACCCGTTTCATGAGCACCGCCGAAGGCCGCACCTTTGTCGGCAAGCGCTGCGCCATCACCTGGGCCGACCGCAGCGAGGACCGGTACACAAACCTGGGCGGCATCCGAACCACGAAGTTCGTGCCGGTCTACGGCCTTTCCCCGGTCACCGAGGCGGAGAAGGCCTGCCCGGACAGGGCCGCCGGCGCCCGGCCGCAGTGACGCGCCGGGGTGTGCCCGTCCGGTCCCGTCACTTCAGGTCCTGCTGCTTTTGGAACTCCTCCAGGCGGCGCACGGTCTGCACCGAGGAGCGCCGCCGCTCCACCGCCTGCTCCACCTTCAGGACGAGCAGCTCGAACACGTCGATGCCGGGCAGGTTCTTCTCGACGTAGTCGAAGGCGCCGCGCTTCATGCACTCCACGGCGTTGGCGACGTTGCCGGAGGCGGTCAGGACGATCACCTCGGTAAACTCGTCGCGCCCGACCGCGCCCTCCAGGATGCGGACCCCGGAGTTGGCGTCCCCCATGTTCATGTCGGTGATAACGATGTCGTAGGGCTTCTCCGACTCCTTGAGGGCGGCCAGGCCTTCGGTCTCGGAGCCGGCGACGCCCACCGTGTATCCTTCGCGCTCCAGCCGGCGCGCCAGCGCCGCGCGCACCTCTTCTTCGTCATCCACCACCAGGATTCGGCACATAGTTTTCCGTTCGTCCCCTCGACTTCTCACGCTTCGCCCAGCGGCAGGAAGATCAGGAAGCGCGCGCCCTCGCCGGGCGCGCCGACCTCGACGATGTCCCCGTGGTGCGCCTCGATGATGCCCTTCACGATCGCCAGGCCCAGCCCCATGCCGCGGTTGCGCGACGTGACGAAGGGCCGGAAGATCTTGCCCTTGTCCTCGGCGCGCACGCCCGGCCCCTTATCGGCGAACTCGGCGCAGGCGTAGGCCAGCCCGCGCGGCAGCGCGACGGGCGCCGGCAGCGGCCGGCCAGCCGGGACGCGCCGCGTCCGCACCAGCAGGCTCCCGCCCCCTTCCTGGAAGGTGACGGCGTTCTCGATGATCTCGGAGAAGGCGCGTTTCAGCTTCACCGGATCCCCCAGGACGGGAAGCGGCTCGCTCGTGTAGTCCTCGGCCAGCTCCACCGGCCCGCGCCTGGGGAACGTCTCTTCCACCACGGCGCGCGTCACCTCGTTCAGGTCCAGCGGCACGCTCGTCAGCGCCGTGGCGCGCACGAAGTCGCGGAACTCGGCCAGCAGCTCCTCTAGGCGGAAGATGCCGCGCTTCATGCCCTCGACGAGCTGCAGGACCTGCTCACGGGCGACGTCCGGCCCGGCCCCCAGCACGTGCTCCAGCTCGTTCAGGTCGCCCTTGATCGCGAAGACGCGTTGCCGATCATGTGCGGGCTCTCATCGCCGACATCTCGCCCCAGGCCGCCATGCGCTCCGACAGCATCAGGCGGGCGAACAGGCCTGCGATTGTCGATCGCCGCGCCCACCTGGGAGGCGATCGTGGAAAGCGCCTGCTCGTCCTCTTCCGTGAAGGCGTTCGGGAACCACGGCGAGGTGCTCTGTTTGCGCAGCGCGCGCAGCACGCCGACGACGCCCTCGCGGGACGTGATCGGGACCGCCAGAAAGGCCCCGATCTCCTCGGTGAAGCCACCCTGGTGCAGCCCCTTATGCCGTGGATCGGTGCGCGGGGTCACCCAGGCGGACCGGGACCCCGTGCTCGGCCACCCAGCCGGTCAGCCCTTCGCCCATCTCGTAGGCCGCGCGCCCGATCTGGGGCGCCAGCGGCCCGCGCGTGGCCACCAGGACGGCGCGGCGGGTGGCCTTGTCGATGATGAAGAGCGAGCAGTCCTCGAAGCGCAAAATCTCGGCGGCCACGTCGACCACCTTCTTCATCAACGCATCGGCGTCGGGGGCGACCGACAAATCCTTGCCGATCTGCACCAGGGCCGCCTCGCGCGCGTTCAGGTCGTCCATGGCGAGCCGGGAGCGCGGCCAGATCGGCCAGCACGGCGACGAACGACTCTTCATCGGCGATGAACTCGCCGGGCGCGCTGCTTTCCAGGTTGATCACCCCGCGCACGCGTTCGCCCGGCTCGACGATGGGCACCGCGAGCACCGAGCGGATGTCGGGGAAGAACGGCTGGTAGTCCGGGTCGCCGGAGATGTCGTCGGTCCGCACGCACCGTCCCGTCGTGGCGACGCGGGAGGTGATGGTGCCCCCGTCGATGCCGCGCCGGGAAAGACGCGCGCCGCGCCTCCTCGGTCCAGTCCGCGCCCGCCGTGGCCACCAGCGCCAGCCCCCGGTCTCCACCTCCGCCAGCGCGATAAAGCCGCGCGTCGCCCCCGTCGCGGCCACCGCCGCCTCGACGTACTCGGACAGGAGCGCGTCGACCCCGCCGCCGCTCACCGCCACCTGCGACAGCGCGCCAGCCGCGTCAGCCTCCGCCCGCGCCTTGCCGGGCCGCGGCTCCCCGTCCACGCTGTCGTTTCCGCTTCCCAAAATCTGCCCCGTAGTGGCTGCCATACGCCGATAGTATAGCTTATCCGCACGTCGCTTGGCAAGCACACGGAGCATGGGAAAAGGGCGATCACGGCAAGAGAGGGGGCATCACGAAGATCGCCCCTACAACGGTCGGTTTTTGCGTCCGCCTGTCTGGCGGGATGTCTTTACGGCCGCGCCCAGGTACGCAGCCCGTATTCCGCCTCTTTGCGGTAGTAGCTATGCCTCCTCGGATACCGCTTGCTTTGGGCGATGACACTCGCGCAGGATCTGTGCGGCGCGCTCCTTATCACCCAGGCTCGCGGTACTCTCGCGCCAAAAAGAGACGGTTCCATTGCGCTTCCATGCGTTGCCGGGTGGTGAAAGGCGTATGGACCTTTCCATCCATTGCACCGCCCGGACGCGAGCAGCGCCTTTGGAACGGTCGCCATCTACGTTCACATGGCCTTCCATGTTTGAGTAGTAGTAGGCCGCCACGCGGCAGCGGCGGCCTCAAGCGGAACACCCGTATCGGTGCCGACGATCCGGTCACGCCAGCCGGGTGTTAGGTAAGCATCCACATCCATCGGCGCGGGGACAGCCTTCTCGGGCAGGGCGACCGTCCAGGTAAAATGCTGCTCAAAAAGGAAGTAGCCTTCCACGAGATTTCGCACGCCACTAACTCTTCTCATCACAGTAGGGGCGATGGTCGGGCTGATCGTCAGCGTGCGTGGGAGCGATCCCACCTTTTCCAAGGGCTCGACCGGCACAAAGAGGAGCAGATGGTCGCCGTCTCGTCTGCCGGCATCGAGCGCATCGAGATGCACCAGGACGTAAGCGCGGTTCGCGTCATCGCGGGTAGGCGAGCGGGTCTTTGCACGGCTGCGTGTCGAGAGCGGCGGGGAAACGTTTAAGTACATGGGGACGCCGCGGCGGAGCGGGACATTGCCCAGCCACCCGCGCACGCGCACCAGCACGTTACCGTCTGCATCCATCGCCAGCGGCATGACCTGTGCTGTCAGTCCGCCGGCGCTGGCGACGTTCTGGCGAGGAAGATTTGGGTCGGCTGCCGTGTTCATGGTGTCCACCACAAACGACCCCTTCGGCCACCGGGGCGCGGTGACGGCGGTGGGAAGGGGCATGTCGTACTCGGCGCGCAGGAACTCCGCGGTCACCCGCGCCGCGCTGCCGCTTCTGCCCCGGCGCACCTCGAACCGCACCGGCAGCCACGTGCGCTTATCCACCGTGTACAGCTTGTCGGTCACTGTGTCAGGCCCCTGCATCCCTGCCTCGTTCTGGTTGAAGATGGCTTCCTGAAGCGTCTCTTTCCAGGGCTCCCTGGCGCCGCGCCAACTACTGATCATGGCGGTGTAGGACCATCCCATGTTTTGCGGCTCCGGCACGGACGCTGTTCGCAGCACGATCCCCTGCGATCGTCCGGATTTCTGATCGGCGGGGATAACCTGTACGCGCTGGGTCCCGTCATTCAGGGTCATCTGCTCGCCGATCTGTTCGCGGTAGAAAAAGGGGTCCCGCCGTACCCACACCTCCCACCGGACGCGCTCGCCGTCGATCAGCTTCCAGCCGCTCAGGTGCCAGGTGTTCACCTCTTGCAGCGCGGCGCGGACCTCCGCCGCCATGCTCTTCTTCTGGTTCACGAGCGACGGGGCCACCAGCGAGACGGCGAGCGCGGCGGTAACAACGCCGCCGATCAATTGAGGCGTCCTGTTTCTTGCCCCTTTCGAGACGCCTGGGCCGCGAGCGTGCTTACGTTCCTGCGGGGGCGGCACAGGGGCAGGGATCGGCGTTGCCGCCTCCTGGGACGGGTCGTGCTCCACGATGTCCGATGACAGCAGCAAGTCGTTCAGCCTTCGCAGCGATGCCAGCTCCTCCGCGCAACGGGCGCAGCGCTGGACGTGCCGCTGCACGCGCCAGGCATCCAGGCGGGCCAGCTCGCCATCGTGGAGCGCTTTCAGATTTAAACGTGTCGTTTCACACCGCATAATCTTTCAACTCCTCTCGCAGCCGCTGCACGGCGTTGTGCAGGCGGGACTTCACGGTGCCGATGGGGACGTCCAAGATGCTCGCCACTTCGCGATACTTGAGGCCCTCGTAGAGTTGCAGGATGAGCGTCGTGCGCAGCTCTTCGGGCAAGCGTTCCAGCGCAGACCAGACGACGGGGCGCAGGTCCGCGTGAAGCGCCATGGCTTCCGGGCTGGTCCTTTCGTCCGCGCAGAGCAGGGCGACCTCCGGGAGATCCAAGGAGACACCTTCGTGGCGCCGCCGCTCGCGGTGGCGGTTCACGACGTTGACGGCGATGCGGTACAGCCACGTGAACGCGCCCGCTTCGCCACGGAAGTCGCCGAACGCCTGGAACGCCTTCAGGCTGACCTCCTGTGTCAGATCGTCGGCGAGATCGACGTCGCCAGCCAGCCGCGCCACCAGGCGCCAGATGCGCGGGCGGTGCGCTTGCCAAACGCTCTCGAAGCTAGCGCGTTGCGCCGCCCTCTTCACGTCTTCACCAGTGAGCCCGGCCGCTTTGTCTCCGATCACCGCGCGCCTCCGCTTCTTCCTGCGTTTCTACAGAGTTGGATACGGCGGCACCTGGATTTGTTCATGAGGCACCGGTGCGGGTGACATGGCCGGTCCGGAGGTCCGCTGGCGGCGCAGCCACCCCCGGGTACCCACTTGCGGGCGCGGTCGTTTATCGGCCCGGTCCTCATCGGTCCGCTTGCGACGGCGAGCGCATCGATCCGGCGCATTTAACCTTCTCTTTTTGATCCAGCCACAACTTATAGTGCCCCCATGCAGGACTGGACCAGCAAGATGACAGAATCTGGTCCTGCGAAGGAAGCAAACGGATGCAAGAAGAGGAGTCAGGATGGCATCAAGCGCTGGACCGCCAAACGCCGAGCGGCTTTGGTGCTCTCGATTGTACGAGGCCAAACCAGCGTGCCCGAAGCCGCCCGGCAGCACGGGCTGACGGTAGCCGAGATCGAGGAATGGAAAGAGCAGTTCCTGACCGCCGCCGAGAATGGGCTGAAAAGCCGCCCCCTCGACGAGGACGCTCTCAAAGACGCCGAGATCAAGCGCCTCAAGCAGAAGGTGGGCGAGCTCGTTCACGCCGGCGTGAACGCCGTGATGGACATCGACATCCTCAAGGAGGCCGCCAAGGTCCACCTTACACTGCGGCAGACGCCAAACGAGTGAGAGGCGCCCTACCGGCAGTCTCTTTTCGGCGCGTCTGCCGTGTTCTTAGCGTGTCCCGCTCGTCGGCCCATGAGCCACAGGGCAAGCAAAGCCCTACGCCCAAGCTGGACGAGGAGCTAGCGGGCCGGATACACGAACTGGTCAAGCAGCACCCGACCTTCGGCTACCGGCGCCTGTGGGCGCTGCTGCGCTTGGGCGAGCACATCGAGGTCAACCGCAAGAAGGTGCACCACATCGTCAAGCTCAGGGGCTGGCAGGTCAAGGAGCGCTTGGTCGCCCCAAGACCGCGGGTCACGCACAAGAGGAGCCGGACAAAGAAGAGCAACGAGCGCTGGAGCATGGACGTGACCCACATCTACTGCGGCAAAGACGGTTGGGGCCATCTGGTTCACACGTGTGTGAACGCGGCGGCGGTGATCGACTGTCGTGATCGCGAGCTCGTGGGCCTCGAGTTCGCGTTGCGCGGCCGCGCTCAGGAAGCCGAGCGGGCGCTGGAGGCGGCCTGTCTGGCTCGTTTTGGCACCGTGCGGCCGCTGGGGCCGACGCCGCAGCTTCGCAGCGACAACGGCCTGATCTTCACCAGTCGACGCTTTCAAGAGGCGTGCCGCTTTTATCGGTTATCTCAGGAGTTCATCACGCCGTATACGCCCGAGCAGAACGGGCTGATCGAGCGCTTCTTCCGCAGCTTGAAGGAAGAATGCGTGTGGCAGCATAACTTCGAAAGCTTCGCCGAGGCCAAGGCAACGATCCGGGGCTGGATCGTCTGGTACAACGAGCGCCGGCCGCACCAGGCGCTAGGCTATCGGAGCCCGGTGCAATTCCGCCAGGAGAAAGTACAGTCAGTGGCTTGACAAACGGGGGGCACTACAGGCACTACACGGCGGCGCTCTACGGGTTGCCCAAGACGATCCGTGTGGACAACTGGGCCGGAGTTCGCCGGCGGGGTTCTAGACGCGTGGGCATCACCCGCAAGCGGGGTATCCGGCGCGGGCAGGCTCGGCTTCTCGCGGCGGGGCAAGCCCACCGACAACGCCTACTCGGAGTCGCTCGGGTGGAAAGCTACTGGGGGAGATCCTGGGTGCGCACTGGTTCGAGGACTTGGCCGAAGCCTGAGCCCGCTTGGAAGCTTGGAAGAAGGAGTATAATCAGGTAAGAGCGCATAGCTCTTTAGGGGATCTCGCCCCCGCCGAGTTCCTGGCTAGCTGGCCACAACCCGGTAATGACTAACGATCCCCGTGTCCAGCAAAGGGGTGCAGGTCACTGCTACAATCTGCATTAACCCGTCTTCCTCAAGATGAAAATGCACTCCTCTCCATTCTTAAATAAGAACTCTACGTCGAAACGTAATCCCAACTTTCTATTCAAAGCCAAGATGAACTCAAGCATCTCCAACTGTGTCCACGCGTGGAAGTGAATACTGTAATCAATGCCAATGAGCTCATCTACGCGCTTTTCAACTTCGGCTGTGTCCTCCACTTTATTTACTAACCTGACCCATTCTTCGAAGTGCTGCCTCCTCGACCATTCCCCACCCTCCTCGAAATCTCTCCAAATATGATCGAGAGGTGTCACGGGGCGATCGATATCAAATGTAAATCGCTTATCAGGCACCGTCAAGTACAATATACCATCCTGCTTCAGAACTCTGAACATATTGCTCAGAGTCATCAAAGGGTTCTGGCAATGTTCAATAAAGTGATTTGCTATTACGAAATCTTGTGTTGAACCTTGGATACTGTCTAACCGTTCACCGTCATCGGTAATGTCTATGTCCACTAAATTCAGGGCGTTTAACTCCGGATATTGTTTGCGGAGATCGGGAGTGGTCATCCTGTCTACATACTTCACACGTACCGAGGGCGGTACTTTCAAGGGAGAATGTAAAGCCCCTATTTCGATGCCATCTCCTTTCAGGTACTTATTCGCAATGGCTGCCCGATCCCAGCCATCGTGATGGTTCACTGAGCTCCCGTCAAGGGTTAAAAACTTCCTCATTATGTTTCGGACACTCAGAGGTAAAACTTTTCTGTAAATAGCACGAATCGTACCGCTCATATTGCCTCCCTTAACTTGTTCTCAAGCCGCGGAGACTTACTTGGTGAACTCCAATAAGCAACTTATCGTCATTGAACGTTGCAAGTCATCAATTCACCAACCGCTGTAGCTGCTGAGACTCCCCCCCACGTAGTGGCGAGCGTATGACGCCTAACGCTCCGGTTCAACGGCGGCTCGCAGCGCCGTCCGCTGCAACCGGTGGTCAGGCGGCGTTCTATGATCGGCCGGGTGCCGATGGAGGGCGGCGAGCTTGCCTTCCTTTAGGCCGCCCGATCCCTCACGCGGGCCTGCCACACCGACTATGCCCCCGGCAGCGACGATGCACACTCGCGCGCGTACCGCGCGAATCGACGGTCAGAGCCCGCTGTGGAAGCAGGACGGGGAAGGGAGCCTTACATCGCGGCGATCGCTGCGCGCAGGCGTGAGCGTTGCCGACGACACCGACGAAAGGGAGCAGGGCGGTCTCCTGCTAATGAGGTAAATTCTACTACCGCCGCGCCGCGCTTGTCAAGGGAGCTTTAAAAAAGTGCGGCTCAACGACCAGGCTTGTGTCCCTGGCCATAGCGGTAGGCGCTGACGACTTCCGAGGACTCTACCACCGGGATGACAATCAAACAAGGCGCAGTTTCTCCGGGGCTACTTCGACCGCGTGGGCATCGATAACCCGGTCATCCCGCGGGCCTACGCCGTGATCGACGCAGATAGCAAGGGACAAGGCATCGCGATGGGCAAGAACGACGTCTGGATCGCGGCTGCGGCGAACGCGACTGGCCGCACCCTTCTCACCACTGACCAGGATTTCGACCACATAGACCCGGCCTGATGACATGGCGCACGTCCCGCCCTGGGACGTGAGCGCCTACCTTGTTCTCGGAGCAGGGCGTGGGCCTCACTTCCCCACTCATAGGCGCGGCGCAACAAGCACAAAAAAGCCACCCGTGAGCCTGACGAAGTGTGCGGGTGGCTTGGTGTCCGCGCCGGGTTTGCCGGCTTTCACGCGGCCTGCGCGAGGGACCGGCTCGGCGGGACGGCGGCCGGCGACGGCCTCGTGTCCGCCGTCTCCACGCCTTCGTTCAGGCCGAGCAGCCAGTCGACGTAGGCGTAGATGCCCTGCTCGATGCAGGTGGTCGGGTTGTAGCCGAGCATCTGCTGCGCCTTGCCCACGTCGGCGTAGGTCATCTTGACGTCGCCGGGCTGTTCCGGGCGCGGGTGGACGCGCGGCTCGCGCCCGATCACCCGGCCGATGGTATCGATCAGCTCGCGCAGCGCGACCGTCTGCGAGTTGGCCAGGTTGAAGACCTGAAAGCCCATGCCGGGCGCGCGGTCGATCGAGGCGACCAGGCCGGCGACGATGTCGCCGACGAAGGTGTAATCGCGCCGGGTGCTGCCGTCGCCGTACATCTCGATCGGCAGGCCGTAGAGCACGCGGTGCACGAACTTGGAGATCGCCATGTCGGGCCGCTGGCGGGGGCCGTAGACCGTGAAGAAGCGGTGGCAAAGCACGTCCATGTTGTACAGGTGGCTGTACACGTACGCGATCAGCTCCGTGGCCCGCTTGCTGGCGGCGTAGGGCGAGATCGGCTGGAGGACGGGGTCGTCTTCGTGGAACGGCACCTTGGTGTTCGCGCCATACACGGACGACGACGACGCCATGACGACGCTGCGGATGCCCGCTTTGTGGGCGGCCTCCAGGACGTTCGTGGTGCCGGCGACGTTCACCTCCTGGTAGAGAACGGGCTCTTCCAGCGAGGGGCGCACGCCCGCGCGCGCGGCGAGGTGCACGACGTGGCTGACGGCGTACTCCTTGAGGGCGCGCTCCAGGCGGCCGGCGTCGCGGATGTCGGCGCGCACGAGGGTGAAACACGGGTCCGCCTTGATCGATGCGAGGTTCCGCTCTTTGTCGGCCGGGTCGTAGTACGGGTCGAAGCTGTCGTAGCAGACCACGCAGTCTCCGCGCGCGATCAGGCGCGTGCACAGGTGTGACCCGATGAACCCGGCGCCGCCGGTTACCAGTATAGTCTTCACTTTCTTGGCCCCTCTTCTGACCCTGCTCGACGAGGAATGATGACGGTGCAGCGCCAAGTGGTACACCTTTATTATCGGTCGATCCTCGGCTTTATCTCAGGAGGGCGGAGCGCAGCAGC
This sequence comes from Armatimonadaceae bacterium, assembly GCA_030446525.1. The sequence continues at coordinate 954 of JAUJNC010000038.1, read as the reverse complement.
GTGGCCAGGCGGGGCGCGGCGACCTGCAGGCAGTACTGCGCCTCGACTTTCGCCCGTCCGCTCGCGCCCAGGCGCGGCCGCAGGTCCGGGGCGTCGCGCAGGGTGGCGAGGGCATGCACCCAGTCGGCCGTGGTCCGGGCCAGAAAGCCGTTGACCCCCGGTTCCACGATCTGCCGGTTCACCCCGATGGGGGAGGCCACGACGGGGCGGTGGCACGCCATGTACTGGATCAGTTTGTAGCCGCACTTGCCGCGCTCCCACGGCTCGTCGGGCAGCGGCATGATGCCGACGTCGCAGCCCTGGAGGTCCCGGACTTCCCCGGCCTCCGACCAGGCGCGCACCTCGACCGGGAGGTCGCCCAGATCCACGGGGCCGGAGCCGACCAGGACGAGCCGCGCCCGGCCGCCGCGACAAACCTCGGCCAGGGCGTCGCGGATCGAGGCGAGGTACCTGGCCGTGACGGGCGAGCCGATCCAGCCGATCGTGAAGGCTCGGCCCGCCCCCGGGGCGCACGCCCCGGGGAGGTCCGGGTCGGCCGGGTAGCGCTCCAGATCGATCACCGTCGGCAGCAGCTCGACCCGCTCCGCGCCCGCCCGCGACGCCCGGTCCGCCAGGTACTCGTTGCCGGCGATCACCAGGCGGGCGCGCCGCATGACGGCGTCGATCTTGCCGCCCAGGAGCGCGCGGACGGCGCCGCGGCGGTGCCGGTCATAGCGGTGGAAAAGGGCGTCGTCGTAATCGACCACGTACGGCACGCCCAGGCCGGAAAGCAGCGTCTCCGCCCAGGGCGGCAGCCACGGGAAGAGCTCGTCCGCGACCCAGAGCAGGACGAAGCGGCGGCTCCGCAGCAGGTCGCCTAGGCGGCGGGCGTAGCGGCGCGCGACGGCGCCCGCCCGCGCGGATCGGCCCGCGTAGCGGTCCTTCAGGTACTCCTCGCCCAGCAGGGGCGCCACC
>JAUJNC010000423.1 GCA_030446525.1 Armatimonadaceae bacterium | reverse complement strand
GAAACGGCCCTCCCGTCGCCGCCTTACGTCTACCTACAAATCTCGGTCACACCCGGTGACGCCCGACCGCACGAGGGTTCAGGCTGACACCAGGCAGTCCGTATCGCTATCTATCGCAGCCCAACGGCCCCTGTCGCTGGTCCACCCTAGCTTGCGCCGGGTGCCCACCCCTACAGCTTGCCCCCATACGGGCAAGCTGTAGGGGTAGGTGGGCATTTGCGGCTGACTGGCTCCCATGTCGCCGGGATCAGACCACGACCAATGTCTCGTCCTCGGCCCAGGCCTCCAGCTCTTCCTCGCGGTGGAGGCGGTCCAGCATCTGGACGAGGTGTCCGATACGCTGCGGCACGTCCGAGATGTTCGACGCACCGCCCTCGATCTCGGCCAGCAGGATCTCCGCGCCCAGGGGGAAGACGCTAGGGTACTGGAGGTGGCAGGCCCGCAGCGCCCGGTACGCCGTGCCCAGATTCTGGTCGATGGGGGTCTGCACGCCGCGTCGGCCGAGCGCGATCATGATTCTCTGAAGCAGGCTGCTCATAGGCTACCTCGGTGTCACAATAGTTCCGCTGCCGGGGCTGACCACCGTCGTGCCCGTGCGCGGATACCGGTTCTCCATCTCGCGGGGCAGCCACGCAAACAGCCCGAACGCGAGCAGGACCAGCAGGAAAAAGCTGAGGATCTGCAGGATCAACGCGAGGCCAATGCTGTTCCCCTGCACCTCGACTGCCGCGCGGGTCGCCCGCTCCTCCACGGCGACCTGGTGGGCCATCCGCGTTGCCACTTCCCGTTCCTGTGCCGCGCCGCTGATCGCCCCCGAGACCACTGTCTGCTGCGCCGCCACCCGCCGAAGCTGCTCCCGCAGCTCCTCGTTCTCGCGCTGCAGCTCCGCGACCTGGCCTGCCGTAAACGCCGTGTTTGGCGTCCCCATTGCCATCTGCTTGCCCTCCACTGCTTTCCCAGGATTGACCGTCAGCCGGTCATACCCAAAACCGCCCCAGAGGAAGCATCGCTAATCAGGGGGGCGTTTAGCCGGTAATCGGGAAGGCGCTTGGACAACTGGCTGCATTAACGAGCGAGGTCACAGATAGCGCATCCCACCCCGCGCTGGCCGGCCTCCGGCACCTCGCGTCGCCCCGTAACGCCGCCGAGCGCCAGCACCGGCGGCGCTCCATCTCAAGCATTAATCCGGTGACCGCCGCCCCGCCGGCTACCAGCTACGGGCGGCGGATCAATCAATCGATGGTCCTATCATCTGATCGTTTCACGACGCGGCTCCTCGCGCGGCGCGTCCCCGCACACGGTACGGGCGCGGGGACGGCCACCGGAAGAGCGGCACGTGCGCTCGCACTCGTGGCTACAGGCGTTCTCTTCGCCAGGCACGGTCCCGGTTCCCTTCCTGGATGCCTGCCCCATCGGCCCGGGACGCCCCCGCCGGCACGGCCAATCCATGGCGTGCGGATTCCGCGCATCACCCCACAGTAGGAGCGCCTATCCGCCGTACGGATGACGTTGAGGATTCCTCTGCTCCCCGAAAACTTGCGTGGGCCGGACGTATCGCCGGGACGCCAGTTGGTCGAAGACGGAGCAGTAGCGATGAGAACGACAAGAACCTCGATCTGGAGCGGGCTGTTTGGGATGGGCCTCGCGGCGGCGTGCGTGCTGCCCATGAGCGCCGGCAGCGTGGCCGCGAGCCCGGCCCTGGAGCACGAGCCCCGAGAGCGTTCCTCGTCGCCCTCCACGGCGTTCACCCCGACGCCCGGCGCGGTGAAGGCGCTGGCCCGGATGAACGAACTGCGGCGCGCGGCCGGCCTGGAGCCGGTGGTGCTGGACGGCGAGCTGAGCCGGGGCTGCCAACTCCACGCGCGGTACCTGGTCCTCAACCGCAACCATCCCACCACCCGCGGCCTGGGCGCGCACCGGGAGACGCCGGGCCTGCCCGGCTTCAGCCGTGAGGGACGGCGCGCCGCCACCAACAGCGTCATCGCGCCGCGCGCCAGCCTGACGGCGGCGGTGGACGCCTGCATGTCCACTCTTTACCACCGGATCCCGATCCTGCGCCCGAACCTGAAGCGCGTGGGGATGGGCTTTGAGAACCGGATCGCGGTGATGGACGTGATGCTGGGCCTGGAAGGCGCGGACGAGGGGGCGGTCGCGTTCCCCACCGCGAACCAGGTGGCGGTGCCGACCGAGTTTCCGAACGAGCTGCCGGACCCGATCCCCGCCGGAGCGCCGCATCCCGCCGGCTACCCGATCACCCTGCAGTTCCCGACCTTTGGCCCGGAAGTAGCCGCCGCCCGCGCCGAGCTGACCGACAGCAACGGGAAGCGGATCCCGTTCCACCTGTCGCATCCGCAGCGCCCGGCCTGTGACTTCCCGCAGCAGAACACGATCTGCCTCATCCCGGCCGCGCCGGCCATGCGGGGCCGGGTCATGGCCCTGTGGGCGGTGGCGTTCCTG
>JAUJNC010000422.1 GCA_030446525.1 Armatimonadaceae bacterium | reverse complement strand
TTTTCCTTGAGTTCTGACGTGTGCTTGTCCGTTCTCGTCGTTCTGCTTGTTCTGGTTGGCGACGCCGGCGTGGCGGGATCGGTCTGCGACCTGGGCTGCGGGTCGGGAATCCTCTCGATCGCCGCCGCCCGGTTGGGGCTCGGGCCGGTCGCCGCTGTGGATGCCGATCCTCTGGCAGTCGAGGCCACCCGAGCCAACGCGCGCGAGAACGGGGTGGTGCTCGGCCAAGTGGGCCGAGCCAACCTGCGCGAGGAGCCGGCGCCCTCTGGCGTACTGGTGCTCGCCAACCAGATGCGCCCGTTGCTCCTGCGCGTGGCCGAGCTGATGACCGAGCGGCCGCGCGCCATCATCGCCTCGGGACTGCTCGACCACGAGGCCGACGAGGCGGCAGCGGCGTTCGTGCCGCTTACCGAGCGGCGGCGGCTCAGCTCGCAGGGGTGGACGGCCCTGCTGCTCGGGATTTAGGCAAGCGCCGCCGGGGGGAACCGCAACTTTGATCCCTGCGGACGCTTACAGTGGAATGATGCCGTCCGGCCGCGGGAGCCTGCGTCTCATCCTCTTCTTGCTGCTCGCTGTACCTGTGGCCGCACAGGCGCAGGACTCGCCGCGTCTCGATCCCGACAGCCCCGCCGGGGTGGAGTACAAGCTGCCCTTCGACCAGGCCCGGCGCGACGCCGTGCCGGACGGTGGTGGAGGCGGCGGGCCCGGGTCCGGCGGAGGGTCCGGGGACGCGCCCCTGTTCGGAGCGGGAATCGAGCCGCACGGCGCTCGGAACGGCGGCGGCGACACCGAGGCCGTGATCGCGCGCGCCGTCGAGCGCCCCGACCGCGGGCAGTCGGATGGAGGCGGCGAGTCGGGCTCGACCGGCGGCGGAGACGCGGCCGGTTCCGGGCCGGGGGGAGCCCCACCGGCTCTCACCACCACGGCGGCCGAGGCGGGCGGAAGCGCGACTGGCCTCCTGTTGGGCGGCGTCGCACTTGCGGTTCTGGTGCTCGGGGGCGCGCTGGGCCTGGCGCTGCGGCGCGGCCTCGGGAGCCCGCCGGCGCCGTGAGCGCACGGCGGCTCGTGATGGCGCTGACCTGCGCGGCCGTGCTGGCCGGCGGGTCGACGGCGGCCGCTGCGGAGAAGGCGATCTGGGGCCCGGTCACGCTGCCGAACGGCAAGTCGGCCTTCCCCACCTATAAGCGCCTGGGCGTGGACACCATCCAGTTCGCGCTGAACTGGCGGTCGATCGCCCCTGACCGGCCAGCCGACCCTGGCAATCCCGCCGACGCGGCCTACGCGTGGCCTCAGGAGGTGGATGCCGCCGTCGCCCAGGCCGGCCCGGCGGGCATCAACGTGGCGCTGCTGGTGTCCGGCTCGCCGGGCTGGGCCAACGGCGGGCGCTCAGCGCTTCACGCGCCGGACCCCAGGGACTACGCCACCTTCATGGCCGCCGCCAGCAGGCGCTACCCGACCGTGCGCCGCTGGATGGTCTGGGGCGAGCCCAACAGGGCGGACCGCTTCCTGCCCAACAAGCCCAACAGCCCCGTCGGCGCCCGTGCCTACGCAAAGATCCTCGACGCCGCCTACGGCGCCCTGAAGGCCGTCTCGCGGCGCAACATCGTGATCGGCGGGATGACGTGGACCGGAGGCACCGTCAAGCCCGCGCCGTTTATGAGATACATGCGGCTTCCGAACGGCAAGCCTCCAAGGCTCAACTGGTTCGGCCACAACCCGTTCCCGTTTCGCTTTCCCAACCTGCGCGAGATCCCGGTCGCGGGCGGATTTCGCGACATCAGCGACCTGGACACCTTCGGCCGTCAGCTGCGTCGCACCTACGGCCGGCGGGCCAAGTTCTGGCTCTCCGAGTATCTCGTGCTCTCCGGCCGCGGGTCGGACGAGTTCGAGCTGTTCGTGTCCCGTGCCCAGCAGGCGCGCTGGCTGGCGGCGTCGTACCGGATCGCCGACCGCCTGCCATCGATCGCGGGGCTCGGCTGGCTTGGGTTACTCGACCAGCCGCAGCGTCCCGGCAGCTCGAACTGGGGACTGCTCACGGCCGGTGGCGTCCGCAAGCCGGCCTACCGGGCCTTTCGCACCGCCAGGGGAGAGCGCTTCCGCCCCGAGGTGAGCGTCACGCGGCGCGTCGTGGCGCGGGCGGTCTCCCGGCGGGGGCTCGCGGTGCGGGTCACGCCCGTTCGCCGGGGCACCGTCGTCGCGGAGCTGCGCCGCGGCTCGCGCGTGGTCGCCCGGGTCAAGCGGGCAGGCCGTCGCGGCATCGCCCGAGTCATCTGGCTCCGTGCCCGCGGCCTGCCGCGAGGCGCATACACCTGCACCGTTCGCGCCCCCAGGGGCACGACCGTCAGACGCCAAGTGAAGGTGCGGTGATCGGGGGATGGAGCGGTTGGCCATTGCGCTTCGCCCGATCGCTGCGGTACGTTTGTCACACGTGGAGGCCCGTGCGGTGCGAATCCGGTGGGCA
>JAUJNC010000421.1 GCA_030446525.1 Armatimonadaceae bacterium | reverse complement strand
GACCTTGCGCACGTGATCGTCATGGACGGTCAGCCGCCGGAGAACGACGCCACCATCCGTACCTTCGCCTCGCTGGTCGAGCAGGGCAAAACCGACACGCCGCTCGACGATGCGGCCTACGACGCTCTGCGCCGCGCCGTGACCCCGGATGACGTGGCCTCGTTCGTGTACACGTCGGGCACGACGGGCAACCCGAAGGGGGCCATGCTCACGCACGGCAACTTCACGTTCGACGCCCTGGCGGCGGTCGAGCACTTCGCCCGGAGCGGCCTGACCATCGGACCGGATGACGTGTTTCTGTCGTTCCTGCCGCTGAGCCACGTCTATGAGCGCACGGCGGGCCACTATCTGCCCCTGTGCGTCGGGGCGACCATCGCCTATGCGGAAAGCATCTTTGCCGTGCAGGGCAACATGACCGAGGTGCAGCCGACGATCATGGTGTCCATGCCGCGTTTGTACGAGGCAATCCAGGAGCGGATCACCGACGCCGTGAACAAGGCGCCGGAGAAGCGGCAAAAACTGTTCCGCCGCGCGCTCGACGTCGGGCTGGCGTGCGCCGAGCGGCGGCAGACAGGCAGGGGCGTCAGCCCGCTGCTCGTTCTGCAGCGCGCGCTGTGGGACAAGCTCGTCTTCGCCAAGGTCCGCGAACGGTTCGGCGGGCGGCTGCGCGCCTTCGTCAGCGGCGGCGCGGCGCTTTCCAATGACACGGCCCTATTCTTCGATGCCATCGGCGCGCCGATCCTGCAGGGCTACGGCATGACCGAATCGTCGCCGGTCATCTCGGCCAACCCGTGGAACAAGCCGCGCCTGGGCACCGTCGGCACGGCCATCCCCGGCGTCCAGGTCAAGATCGCCGGCGACGGCGAGATCCTGGCCCGCGGCCCCATCGTCATGAAGGGCTACTGGGGCAACGACGAAGCGACCGCCGAAACTATCAAGGATGGCTGGCTGCACACCGGCGACATCGGCGAGCTCGACGAGGACGGCTACCTGAAGATCACCGACCGCAAAAAGGACATCCTGGTCCTGGCCAACGGCAAGAACGTCGCCCCGCAGCCCATCGAGTCGGCGCTCAAGGCATCCCCCTTCATCAATGAGGTCGTCCTGATCGGCGACAAGCAGAGCGTCGTCACCGCGCTCGTCGTGCCCGCCCTGGAGCGCCTGCGCGACTGGGCCACTCGGGAGGGCCTCACATTCGACGACAGCGCCGAACTGATCGCCCTGCCCGAGATCAAGAAAAAGATCAAGCAGGAGATTGATGCCCACTCCTCGCACCTGGCCGACTTCGAAAAGATCAAGCGCTTCACCCTGATTGCCAGCCCGTTCTCGGTCGAGGCCGGCGAACTGACCCCCACGCTCAAGGTCAAGCGCAAGGTCATCGCCCAGAAGTACGCCGCCGAGATCGCCTCGATGCGCGGCGACTGACCGCGCTTTTTCTTCGCATCGAAAACCGATCCCCTATAACCGGAACCGGTACAGGCGCGGCCCGTCTTCGCGCAGCAGGCCACGCGCGTCGAGGCCCGCCACGGTCTCGTACGGGTAAACAGGCAGCGGCGCTATCCGGCCGGGGCGAAGTGGGACCCGCGCCAAGGCGGGGATACGGTCGGCGGGCAGTCCGCGCGCGAGCGCCCAATGGCGCGCGCAGGTGGAGGCGGTGGGCGGCTTCTGGCCGGACAGGCGTTGCAGGAGCGTGGCCGGCGGGACGGGTTCGTCTTTGCGCTGCTCAATCGGGTGGGCAGGGGCCGACCGGTCGGCCCCCGCCGTCTCGTTTGCGCCGGCTGGGGGAGGCGCCCACACGCGAGGTCCCCACACGCGCCGCTCCTCGTCCGCCCAGAGCAGCGTGACAAAGGGCGGAAAGGCTCGCGCGAGCGGCGGCGCCACGTCCTCCATCCAGGCCAGGACGTCCGCCGGGTCAACATCGCCGCTGCCGCTGGCGGTTTCGTGGTCGCAGGTGAGGACGCGCCATGGCGCGGCTCCGGGCTGCGCGTCGCTCAGCAGAAAGCAGGCGCCGGGGCAGCTGGGGCGGGGCGTAGGCTCGTCCGGGCCGCCAGCAGCGCGGTGGCAGCGCTGGAGCCAGTGGAACACGGCGCCGGGCGAGGCGGCAGCCACGAACAGCACGCTCCAGGCAGAAGGCGATGGCGGCTTCACCGAACGGCTTGGGCGCCCGCGTCCGCCCGTTTTCCTCCATCGGCATCGGCGGAGGCCCCGGAAAAAGGACGCAGCGACGTGCTGCGGACCGTTGCCGGCGTACCCACAGCGATCTGGGGCAGCAGCGCGTCCAGGAGCGACAGGGCTTCGGCGGGGATCTTGCGCCCCTCGGTGTCGGTCAGGTAGTACGCGTTGCGCGCGTTGCCGCCCCAGGTCGAAAGGCGAGCGGAGTGGATGTTCCACCCCACCGAGGAGATGGCCCCGGCGACGCGTGGGCACCACCTCGCTCAGGTCGAGCCGCTCGGCCTCCAGGCGCGACCGTCGC
>JAUJNC010000037.1 GCA_030446525.1 Armatimonadaceae bacterium | reverse complement strand
AGCGCGGAAACCCACGGCCTGACGCCCGGCGCCGTGTGGCGACTCAAGGCCCCGATGCGCGACCGGAGGGCGGTGCGGTACGTCCTCGGAACGGTGCGCTACGGAGCCAATGGATGGACCGGCTCGCGCACCTATCACACTACTCGGTTCAAAAACGAGGAAAAGAAAAAGAAGGCTGGCGGGGGGGCGGGGACTTTCGATGAGCGGCCAGATAGGAGCACACGGATGATGCACTGTTGTCGAGGGATTCGTTGGATGGGGACGCTCGCCGCGCTGCTGGTTTGCCTGGCCGGCTGCGCCAGCAAAAAGCAGTCGAGCGCGCTCGTAGGAACCTGGAAGAATACGGACGTGAGAATACCGGGCGTCACGCCAACGCCGGCACAGCGGGCGCAGATCCAACAGAGAGTACTCGCCTTGCGGTTACAATACACCTTTAGCAGCGACGGGAGCTTGACCGCGTCCGCCTCCTTCGGAACGCCGACTATCGGGACCTGGGAAGCCGACGGGCAGATGCTCAAGCTTGGCCAGTCCGGCAAAGAGACGGCGTATCCCTATAGACTGGAAGATGGCGGCAAAACCCTTGTGACGAAGGAACCGCGGATCGGCACGGACACTGCCTTCACCAAACAATAGGGGACCAGGGATGGCTAGGGCTGTCGCAGTCGAACAGGGGAACGTCGGCAGGAGCCGCATTGCCCTTAACAATCAAGCCTGCGCCCACTACGCGGTGGGCGCAGGCTGCCCGCAGGTGGGAAAGCAAGGAGCGGCGTAATGGCTGTGGTCCAGACTGCCGCCGGCTCGACGGCCTCGGAAGAGCGCGTCAACACCTTTCTGTTCACCGACATCCAGGGCAGCACACGCCTGTGGGAGGAGCACCCTGAGGCGATGCGCCCCGCCCTGGCCCGCCATGACGCCATCCTGCGCTCGGCCATCGAGCGACACGGCGGCCACGTCTTCAAGACGATCGGGGACGCCTTCTGCGCCGCCTTCGGCCGTGCCGAGGACGCAGTGGCCGCGGCCGCGCAGGCACAGGAGGTGCTTCAGGACGGGGCTTGGGAGAACGGCGGGCCGCTCAAGGTGCGGATGGCGCTGCACACCGGGCCGGCCGAGTACCGGGACGGGGACTACTTCGGCCCCGCTCTGAACCGGGCGGCGCGGCTGCTGGCGGCGGCGCACGGCGGCCAGATCGTGCTGACCCAGAGCACACGGCAAGCGCTGGGGGGACGGCTCTCCCCAACGCTGGGGCTGCGGTTTTTGGGTCGGCACCGGCTCAAGGACCTGCCGATGCAGGACGAGGTCTTCCAGGTGCAGGCCCCGGCCCTGCGAGCGGATTTCCCCCCGCTCAACACCCTGGAGCTGGCGTATCGGCGTGGTCTTGTGCGTGCCTCCGCGGTGGCCGCCGTTGTGCTCCTGGTCATCTCCGCCCTGGCGGTCACGGCGACAAACAACGCGCGGCGAGCGCGCCGGGCGGCCATCTCGCTGCGGCGCAGCCTTTACACGGCCCAGGTGAACCTGGCGGCGCAGTCCCTGGAGACGGGCGGCTTTTCCTACGCACGGGAACTGCTTGAGGCGCAGGTGCCCCGGCCCGGCCAGGAGGATCTGCGCGACTTCGTTTGGCGCCACCTGTGGTGGCGCACGCGCGACGCCAGCCGCCGTACCGTGTTTCTCGCCTCGCCCGCGGTGAAGATTGCCTTCTCTCCCGACGGGCGGCTGCTGGCAACCTCCTACCCGTACCGGGGCGTCACGACGCTGCGGGACGCCGCCACGGGTAAAGAAAGATTCACCCTGGGCAGGCGCGGCGAATTCATTCCGGTCACAGACCTTGCGTTTTCTCCCGACGGGAGGATGGTGGCCACCGCCGGTCGGAACGGAGCGGCGCTCTGGGATGTTTCCACCGGCAAGCCCCTGTGGGCGTCCCCCGTCCCGATGGATGGCCTTTGCGTGGCTTTTTCCCCCGACGGGCGGATCCTCGCCGTCGGCGGACAGACCGCGCGCCGCGGGCGCGGACCGCGCGCCGGGGAGGTGCGCCTGCTGGAAACCGCCACGAGGCGAACGCGGGCGAGGCTGCCCCTGGAAAGAGCGGCCTACCACATCGCGTTGTCGCCCGACGGCAAAACGCTGGCCGTAGCAGGGGGCAGTATGCGCGCCCTGCTGGACGTGGCCAGCGGACGCCGACTGCGGTTGTTCCTCGCTAACTCGCATGAGGGCGTCGTTTCCCTGGCCTTTTCCCCGGACGGGCAGACCCTCGCCGCGGGCGGGACCGAATCCGTCCAGCTCTTTTCCGTGGCCACGGGGCGGCAGCAGCACGTTTTTCAGGGACACCACGGCGGTATCTACTGCCTCGCCTTCTCCCCCGACGGGCGGACGCTCGCCTCCGGCAGCCTTGATCAGACCATCCGCCTGTGGGATCCCCGGGCCGGGAAGCCCGTCTCCGTGCTGCTGGGCCACCGCTACTCCGTGACTGCGGTCGCCTTCTCCCCCGACGGCAAGACCCTGGTCTCCGGCAGCGACGATCGAACGCTGAAGTTCTGGGATCCGGCGCCCGAGCGGGACGTGCTGACAGGGCACGCGGGCTTTGTCAAGGATGTCGCCTTCTCCCCCGACAGCCGGACGCTGGCCTCCGCGAGCATCACGACCGCCGGCAGTCGGGCGGGAAGCGCGCGACTCTGGGTGGTGGGTTCCTGGCAGCCCTCCGCGCCGATCCTGTCGGGCACGCGCCTGGACAGCGTCGCCTTCTCCCCGGATGGCAAGAGTCTGGCCGCTGGCGTCGCCGGGGCCGTGATCCTGCGCGACGCGGCATCCGGCACGACGAGGCGGCTGCGGGAGATGGCGCATCGCACCGTCCGGGTCGCCTTCTCCCCCGACGGCAAAACCCTGGCGGCGACGGAGGGGCGACGCATCCGGTTCCTGGACGCCAAGACGGGCGCCCCCATCGCGGCCGTGGGAGGGTATACCGACGACATTCCCCAGATGGTCTTCTCCCCGGACGGGCGGCTGCTGGCTTTCGCGGGTTTCCCTGATCCCGTGTTTCTCTGGGACACCGCCGCGCAGTCGCTGAAGCGCCGGCTGCAGGCGCCTCCTGATGGCGCGACGGCGTTCGCCTTCTCTCCGGACGGCAGGACGGTGGCGGCGGGCTATTTCGACAGCGCGGTGCGGCTCTTTGACGTGCGCGGCGAGCGGCCCGCCGTCCTCCTGCGCGGCCACAGCGATTTCGTCTACGGCGTCGCGTTCTCCCCGGATGGCAAGACCCTGGCTACCGCCAGCGCCGACGACACGGTGCGGCTTTGGAACACCGTCACCGGGCGCGAGGTCGCCGCCTACCGACATGCCGAGGACTGCTTCAGCGTCGCCTTCTCCCCCGACGGGCAGTGGCTGGCGGCGGGAGTGGGTAACCAGGTGCGCTTATGGCGGGCAGCCCCCATGCCATAAACGTTCGTTTCTGGGACGGCAACAGGCCCGAAGGCAGGCGGGGCGAAAACAGGTCGGGTTTCGCGCCTTTTTTGTACCAGAGCCTGTACCACAATCAACATTCCATTATGGCTGACGGGACGCCCAAGGGCGCTCTCGCGGGCGCCCTTAGCAGCCAGCACCGCCAGCACCGGTGATGGGGCAAACCTCTGGAGGAACCCTCTCCGAGCTGACGAGGCGCAGGAGCCCCCTCGCGGCGCCGGGGCTTCTTTTTCGCGCCGGCAGGAGGAGAAGGCGCTCGTCTGGCGAATGAGTGCCTTACTGTCCACCGACCGTGCCGGGCGCTCCTGCTGGGTGCCCGTTGTGCCCGGGTGCGGCGGAGCGGTTTTCCGGGGCAGCGCCAAGGGGTGCCGGGGGAGGCGCGAAAGGGGTCACGGCATGCAGCCAGGTAAGCGCTTCTGCTTGGTTCTGGGGTGGGTTTTGGTTACGCTGGTGGGGCTGAACCTGCCCGCCCTGGCCCAGCCGCCCACGGCCTGGGTGGCCCGCTACATCTGAGTTGCCGAAAGTGGCCGACGCAGTGGTAGCTCTACATTAAAGTGTGAAAGGCGGGCTCTTGCCTAAACGGGTTCAGGCCGGGACAATGGATTCGGCTCGCAACCAATTCCATTCATCCTGCCATGAACCCGCAAGAAGTATTCTGTCCCAATTTGCAGTGCCCGTCAAGAGGGGCGCTCGGTCAGGGCAACATCCGCGTCCACAGCTATCCGCACAGACGCTACCGTTGCACGAGCTGTAAGAAGACCTTCGCCGCCACGAAAGGAACGCCGCTCTACCGGCTCCGTAGTGACGAAGAGACCGTGGCCCGCGTGGTGACCCTGCTGGCTTTGGGCTGCCCACACCCACAAGTGGGTACCCGGGCCATTGTAGCTGCCTTCGACCTGGATGCGCGCACCGTGGCCGCCTGGCAGAGGCGTGCCGGAGCGCACTGCGAGCGGGTACATGACGCGCGGGTGCTGTCGGTGCCGCAGGACTTGAGGCACGTGCAGGCCGACGAGGTGCGTGTCAAGCTCCAGCGTCGGCTGGTGTCGTGGATGGCGCTGGCTATCTGTGTTCCCACGCGCCTGTGGCTGGGCGGGGTGGTGAGCCCTCGTCGCGACCGCTGGCTGATCGGGGCACTGGCGGCCAAGGTCAAAGCCTGTGCGCGCTTTGAGCCGCTGCTTCTGGTGAGCGACGGCTTCTCGGCTTACGCGTCGGCCTGGAAGAAGGCGTTTCGCACGCCGCTACGCACGGGCCAGCCAGGCCGCCCGGCCCTGCTGGCTTGGCCGGAAGTGGTCATCGGCCAGGTGATCAAGGTCAAAGACAAAGGACACGTGATCGGCGTTGTGCAGAGCGTGGTTGTGGGGAGCCTGGAGCGGTTGCTGGCCCTACTTCCCGGGCAGCAGGGACTCAATACCGTTTACATCGAGCGCCTCAACGGCACGTTCCGGGCACGTCTTGCGGCTCTGGTGCGCCGTTCCCGCTCGCTGCTGCGCCAGGAAGAGACGCTGCACGTGGGCATGTATCTGGTAGGGACGCTGTATAACTTCTGCACGCCGCACCAGAGCCTGAAGGGGCAGACGCCCGCGCAGGCATCGGGTCTGACGGATCACTGCTGGAGTGTGGCCGAGTTGCTGGGCTATCGGGTGGCCCCGCCGCCGTGGTCGGCGCCCAAGCGGCGCAGGCGTTCCCGGCAGGTCAAGCAAGGGGACATGCTATGCACGCTTTAACGTGGAGCTACCCCTCAAGTATACAAGCAGACCGCGTCCGTAACTACTCTCCTTAGCGGCCAGGCGCTGACTCAGCTATTTCTGCAACAAAGCCCCTACCACTCTTTTCGTCCCGTGGACTCTGTTCCTTGGTCCTTTCCTTAGCCCCGTATTTTGACGCACTACGCGTTCATTTCATTGTGCGGCGGCAGGCAGGTAACCCAAGCACAAAGCCGCCTGACTTTCCCGAACATGGTGCCAAGTCGGCAACAGATGGCGATGCAGGGTTTTCGGCATCGAACGGGGATCCTCCTCAGAGCCGCTTCCTGGGCGGCTTCCCGAACTTTATGAAGCGGTCGATGGACGCAATCATCTCGGCGGCACCGTCTTCGTGAAACAAGCCGCTGCAGAGTGGCGCGATGTTCCCTTAGCCGAGTTGGGCAACGTCGCATTGGAAGACTTCGCAGAACGAATGCGCGTAACCAACACCTGGGCCAGCCAACATGGTTTCATAGGAGGCTTCCCTACGTTTTTCCACGCTGACTATGGAAGTGGAGTCGTGTGCGGCACAATTCTCATCAAATCGGACGGTGCAGAACTCCGCGACATTCCTTTATCGGAGTTAGGCAATCCTGCATTGGATGATTTTGAGGCGCGGTTCAGGGCTACACAGGACTACGCTGTTCGCAATGGTTTCGTGGGCGGGTTTCCGACTCTCCATCACTCCCGGGCTGTGGTGCATGTAGACGTACGTACTGGGCGAAACAATATGCCACCGTTCGCGGCACAGTTTTGCTGAATCAGGGCGAATTAGACATACGTACTCTGCAAAGAAGAGGCTTTTGTTGCAGAAATCGTCTGAGGCGGTGCTTGGTCGCTTGAGGAGGGAAGCTGCGGACGCGGCCTGCTTGTATACTTGAGGTGTGAAGAACAAGCAAAAACAAGCAAAGCGCCGCCAGGCGCTCCTACCGCGTCCGCAACTGGAAAGAGTATAACACGGCTCTGGTCCACCGGGGTAGCCTGACCCTCTGGTTTGACGAAGAAGCCATCGCCGCTTGGCAAAGCCAGGAAAGGACCGGTCAGCGGGGCGCACCCAGGACCTACAGCGACACGGCCGTTGTCTGCGGGCTGACGCTGGCTGCAGTGTATCACCTGCCACTGCGAGGCCACGCAAGGCCTGCTCGCCTCGGTGGCGCGGATGCTGGGGCTGTCGCTGCCGGTACCCGACTACACGACGCTGTGCCGAAGACGCCAGAGCCTGTCGGTCTCGCTGCCGCAGACCAAGAAGAGTGAGCCAATCCATGTGGTGATCGACTCGACCGGCCTGAAGGTCTTTGGCGAGGGCGAATGGAAGGTGCGTCAACACGGCTACAGCAAGCGCCGAACGTGGCGCAAGCTGCACCTGGCCATCGATGAAGCCACCGGCCAGATCGTAGCGGCGGCGCTGACCGACAGTAGCACGGCCGATGGGACGATGCTACCGGAGCTGCTGGGGCAGGTGCAAGGCCCGGTGGGGCAGGTGTCGGCGGACGGCAGCTACGACTGGGGAAGCTGCTATGACGCGATCGCGGGGCGGGGGAGCCAGAGCGGCGATCCCGCCGCGTCAGGGAGCGGTGATCTGGCAGCACGGCAACTGTCAAGCGGAGCCACTGCCAAGAGAGAACCTGCGGGCGATCCGTAAGCAGGGCCGCACGGCGTGGAAACAGGCATCGGGCTATCACCGGCGCAGCCTGGCCGAGACGGGGATGTTTCGGATGAAGACGCTCTTTGGCGGCGCTCTGTCGGCGCGTCTTTTGGGGTCGCAGCAGTGCGAGGCGCTGCTTGGCTGCGCGGCCTTGAACAAGCTGACGGGGTTGGGAATGCCGGATAGCTACGCCGTGTAGCGGGCAAGCGGATAGGCCAGGGTGGCTACGCTTGCCTCGGACCAGCATTTTTATGCAACAAAGCCCAAAGAAGAGCTACCTTTTGCGGCACGGCGGAATGTTTTACTTTTCCAAGACCCAGCTTAATGCAACGGAGACTGTGTGAAAATCAAACATTTACTAATGTTTGCCACAATATCTTGTGGATCTGTGCAAGTGAAAATACAACAAGAGCCAAGCTGGCGCGCTGAACATTCGATTTTCAGTATTTGTTTAGAGGGTGTTATGAACTTTTCTGCCTCATCTGCTGTTAGCAGCTAGCATTTTCTTTTATCCTGATCGCTAGGCTGAGCAATTGTACAATTCTGGTTCTACGCTCTACGCTTACGCGACGCTGATTATCTTGTCATTTAACGAATCGGAACAGCAGAAATCGTTTCGCAACGCTGTTTTCTGCCTTTTCTGCGTCGTTGTGACAAAATGCAAAAACCGAGTTCATAACACCGTCTAGCGTTCAAGCCTGCTCGGTTTGATCCCGCAGAAATTAGTGCATATACCTGACGATGGACCCGGGTCACGAGCGATTCCAACAATCCCTGCCCTGAATGCCAGCGCCTCCAGAAGGAGGTCGCTGATCTGCGTCACCAGAACGAAGAGTTGCAGCAGCGACTCAGCGATTTGAAGCGGCGCAGCGACGAGACAAGCGCCAAGCCGCTCCCTTCGGTCGGGACCAGAACAAAGCCGATCCCAAGCCACCCGGACGGCGAAAAGGCGAGGGTCGCTTCAGTTTCCGCCCGGCGCCTGAGAAGATCGACCACACCCAGGAAGTGGCGCTGCCGGTGTCCCGAGTGCTTCGGGCCGGTCAGCGATCTAAGGAACTACGAGCACTTCCAGACCGATCTTCCGCTGCCTGCGCCCGTCACCACCCGCTTCCGTCCCCACAGCGGTTATTGTCGCTGCTGTAAGAGCGTACACTCGCGCCACCACGAGCAGACTTCCACCGCTGCCGGGGTCAGTTCAGGTCCACACGCCCGGGCTCTTGCCGCGGACCTGCATCATGGCCTCGGCGTGCCCTTTGCCAAGATCGCCGCCTCTTCGGGAGTGCCTTTGGCCTCAAGGTCAGCGCCAGCGCGCTGTGCCAGAGCGGGGAACGCCTTGCCGATCTGGCAGCGCCGATCTATCGCGAGATGCAGGAGGCACTGCGCACCTGCCAGGCGGTGCACGCCGATGAGACCGGCTGGCGCGTGGGCGCTCTCGTCGTGGCTGTGGACCTTCACGAGCCAGAAGATCACTGTTTACACGGTCGAGCAGGATCGCTCCCACGCGGCGATCCTGCGCGTGCTGGCGGAGTTCTCGGCACGCTGGTTTGTGACTGCTTCGCCGCCTACGATCAGGCGCTCTGTGCGTGGCTGCAGCAGAAGTGCTTGGCGCATCTTCTGAAGGATTTCTCGGCCCTTGCCAAAGAAAGACGGGCGTGGCACAGCGCTTCTCTTTGGAAGTGGCTTCAGTGCTTCGCGACGCCATAGCGCTCAAGAAAGAGAAGCCCTCTGTGCCGGAGTCGGAGTACCTGGTGCAGGTGGCGGCTCTGCGAAGCCGTCTGGACGCGCTGATTTGTGAGCGTCGGCGCTTCAGCGACGTGGACAATCGGCGCCTGGCGAAGCGCCTTGGCAAGCAGCGTTCTCGTCTGTTGACGTTCCTGATGCACGACGGAGTCGATGCCACTAATAACCGGGCGGAGCGGGCGCTCCGCCCGGCGGTGATAGTTCGCAAGACGGGCGGGTGCAACAAGACCGAGGAAGGCGCTCGGGTTCATGGAATCCTGGCTTCGATCCTGGTCACCGCCCGTCAGCGGTCAATCCGGTGGTGTATCTGGCCAAACTGCTGGTCGATGCTGCCAAAGTGCCCTTTCTTGCCGATGTGGCGTCAGTGGCGTAACCACCGTAACGCCCTGACTGTGCCATAAGCTTGCCTGCTTAGACGCTAAACAAATACGATTTTCACACAGTCTCGCGCTGCAAGGGACGCCAATGCAGCCTCTTCCTGTCCTCGCGCTTCGCCCCGCTTGACGCGACGTTTACAAAGAGGAAGAACGGTTCCATCGCTCACGCCCGTGATTCGTGCCTGTCCACAGGCACGGCGGCCACGTTCACCTGCTGCTGCCCCACGTTCACCTGGCCCGCGTTCTGTACGACCACCGGGCGCGTAGCAACCCGTGTCCCGCAGCGCCCGCAGCTGGCAGCCGGCCCCACCTTTGGCTGCCCGCCCTTACCATCGTGAGCTCTGGCGCGAGTGCCCCGCCGTCTTCTTCCGGTGAGTGTCTGCTGCGGCAGGGTTTCCCAGGGCGGTGGCGAATACCTGTTAGCAGGGGGATCGCCCCCGGAAGAGATACTGCCGTCGTGAAGATCCGTCCCTGCACCGTCCTGCTGCCCGTTCCGCTGCTCCTTCTGGAATCGCCCTTTCGGGGGGCGCGGGCTGTCTTCTCCGGGGTGCTCGCGCTCACCTTCTTCGGGGTGTTCGCACTCGTCGTGACCCCTCCCGCTGTGCACCTGCTGCAATCCCTGGGGGCCCCGACCCGCATCCCGCCAGGCGGGGCAGGGGGAACGACGTTCCCGGAGGCCTCGTACTTCGCCCTGGCGTGTGCCGCGTTCGGCATCGGCTTCCTTAACCTGGCGCTACGGCCGGGCTGCCCGGCCGTCTGGGACCGAGCTGCGGGGCAGCTGTGGCGTGGCAGGCAGGTCGTGGATGTGGGCGGCGTGAGCGCCATCGCAGTGAGGGAGGTGGAGGGCGAGGCATCGCGCTGGGACGTGCTGGCGCTCCTGCCTGACGAGCGGCGCGTACGGGTCGGCTTCTGCGGCGTTGAACGAGATGCCTACGACGCGGCGGGCAGGATGGCGAGCTTCCTGAGCGTCCCCGTGGTGACGTACCAGGGGAGCAGAGGTTCCTAAACACGGGTCTTGCCGGTTGGCGACGCGCCGCCCGTGTGCGATGAGCCGCCGCCGAGCGCCGGGAGGCCGATCGCGCCGGGGGCGCCACGCGCGCCTTCAACCGCCTGCGCGCGGCGGGCGTGAGCACCTGCGAGGGGCTGGCGTGCTGGAGCGCCGGGGCGCTGCTGCGGGTGCCCGGCGTCGGGCCGTGGGTCGTGCGGTAGGCGCGAGACGCGCTCGCCAGGCGCGGTCTGCGGCTGCGGGCGGGGGTGGAAGGGGCAGAAGGGTCAGGACGGGAGGTGAGGGGTGCCGGTGCCGGATAGGGTAGGGGCAGCCCGACAGAGCGCGGCAGGGCACCGGCCGCACGCCTGCGCGCTGTGCGAGGAGTTCCAGGAGCACCGGGCGCGGCAGGCCCGGGCCTGGCAGAGTAGCCTCCAGGACTGGGAGCGGCGGCACTGCCCCGACTGCGGCTTCCTGTGGGGGAGACACGCGCCCGACTGCCAGGAAGCGACGGGGCGGGTCCGCTGGGCGCAGCTCGGGATTGAGGTAGGGTGAGGGCGACGCCCGCTCGTCGGGAGGGCGACCGCCCCCAGGTTTTCACCGGTTTTCGCCGGCGCGTTTGACATCGGGGGGCGCGTCATGCTAACATCTGGCACCCGCCCGACGTTCGGCAGCCCGGCCGGGGCGAGGTCCCGGCCGGGGCCTGCCGGGCGCGGCGGCGGCACCCGCCACGCCTTTTCTGCCAAGGAGGAGAGAGCCATGCAACTGTCAAAGCCCACCCGGTCGCTTCTGGCCGCCGGCCTGCTGCTCGCCGGCGGCGCGGCGCGGGCGCAGACGCTGTTGGTCGAGTACCGCTTCGACGGGACCGGCAGCACCGCGCTCAACACCGGGGCCGTGCCCGGGGCGGACCTGACGATGACCAGCAACCCGGTCGGCGGGGCGCTGGCGGACCTGCACAGCGCGCCCGGGGGCGGCGTCTCCGGCCTGGCCGCCGACCGCGCCTTCGACAACCGCGCCTCCACCGCCATGGGCAGCGCCGGCGTCGGCGGCGTCGCCTTCGGGGGCGACATCGGCGCGCTGGACAACCTGGGCGCCTTCACGATGCAGGGCTGGTTCAACGCCGAAGCGCCGGTCGCCAACATCGCGCGGCTCTTCGAGAAGCTCGATACCAACAACGGGTTCGTGCTCTGGGGCGCCCCGAGCGGCAGCGCCCCGGGCACCCTGCAGCTCGTGCTGCGGAGGCAGGCGAGCGAGCGGGCCGCCACCAGCCTGCCGGGCAGCTACGGCCAGGTGGGCGGCTGGGTGTTCTTCGGTGTCACCTATGACGGCGAGTCCACGGTGCGCTTCTACCAGGGCACGCAGGGTTCGGGGGTGAGCCTGCTGAGCGCCGTGACCTTCGGCGAGCCGCTGGGCGCCGTGGGCGACAGCGTCAGCTCCTTCAACATCGGCAACGCGGGGCCGTTTGGGGGCATCAACCGCCCGTTCGACGGTCTTCTGGACAGCATGCGCATCTACAGCGGGGCGCTGGGCGCGGGCGAGCTGGAATCGCTGCGCGTCGCCGACATCCGTAACGCGCCGACCCCGGTGATCCCCGAACCCTCCACCCTTGCCCTCTTGGGCACGGGCGCCCTCACCCTGCTGGGCCGCGGCCGGCGACGGCGCAGGCGGGCGGCCTAACACGGGCAAGCGCCCGTCACTCACGCACAAGGGCCGGGAGGTACTTTCCCCGGCCCTTTGTTGTCCGCGCCAAGCAAACACAAGGTTCCCGCTCGTGGGAAGCCGCTGCACATTGCGCAGCGGCACAAGGTGCACATATTGGGGTGGCTTATGTTCCGAAGGCGTCCGCCTGGGCAGATCGTACTGTTTGCCGGTATCCTGATATCCGCGTACGGCAGCCCGTCCTCTTTCCTGGAAGCAGACAAGCAAAATCCGCCACGTCCCCTGGCGGTCAGGGAAGCCGACCTGATCGTGGTGGCTCGCGTGGTTGGTCTCATCGACACCAAACCCGTTGCCCACACGCGCAGGCACCTGGAAGCGAGCTGGATCCATGTGCGGCGCACTTTAAAGGGCAGTGACGAGACCGGCCAACGCCTTCGCGCGCAGCCCAACGGGCAGTGGTGGGAGGCCGGAAAGTCGTACGTCCTCCTGCTGAAGCGCAGGGAGGGCGACTGGGTCGAGGCCGTCCCGGGGCAACCCATCGCGGCCACGACGGCCAACATCGCCGCCGCTGCCAGGGAGGTGACCGCGCAGGGGGGGAGCGTCCTTGCGAAGCGGGTGCTTTCCATGAAGCACACCGGCGGCTGGGGAACGGGACCGATCGCCGAGTTCTTTGTCACCGCGGATGGCGCGTTCGAATGGCGACAGGGGCTGCAAACGGGGCAACGGGTGGAGCGCAAACCCGAAACGCGGACTGGGCGACTGAGCAAGGATACCGTCGCTCGCCTGATCGGCCAGGTTGCACGGACCGGGCCGGGCCTCGCTGCCGACGACGCCGGGATGGTGACCTTTCACTGGCTGGACGCCCAGGGGCGAGCGCAATCCAAGACCTTTTCCACGCCGGATCAGCCCCCCTGCTCCCAGTTGCTGGAAACGGTGCAAACGCTGGCTCGCCGATACGGTCGAGCGCCCAGGGACCCGACGCGGTAGCCGGTGTTCGCTAAGGGGTGGGTCTCCCACCCCCATAGCACAAAGGAGGTGGGGATCAAGCAGATAGCGCGCACGTAGCTTTGCATGGCTCGGGGGGTCATCCGGATGCCTTTTTCAGAACGGGATGTGCACCCATCGCGCCATCGACACTAACAGGGAAGACGAGTCAACGAGGAGGACGTGTTATGAACAGTTCGCATTTCCCATGTCGGTCCGTATGCTCGCGCTGGAAAGCCTTGGCATCGAGCACGCTCCTGAGCGTGGCCGTTGTTTTGGCCGCCGTGCCGAACGCGTCGGCCCAGCTCACGATCGCTCGCAATTTTATTGCCCCCGGCGCGATGATCCCGGGGACGGGCCAGATTGCCGGTATGGCTCCCGGGAATATGATGGGGGGCGGTAACTTATTCGACATCTTCAACGCCGCCGCGGACACCTGGGAGGCGGCCATCCTGGACCAGTGGACGGTAACCATCAACTTCGGATGGGCCCCGCAAGCGGGCTTTCTGGGGGTTCACAACCTCGTCACCCAGGTCCCGGTACCCGGGGTTCCCACGCGCGAGACCCAGGGCAGCATCCGCTTCGACAACGACGGGTCCAGCGTCTGGTTTGCGGATCCCACCCCCTTGACGGATGAGGAGTACCGGACCTATACGCAGAGT
Source organism: Armatimonadaceae bacterium (assembly GCA_030446525.1). The sequence continues at coordinate 27,931 of JAUJNC010000037.1, read as the reverse complement.
TCGGCAAACCTGGGAGGGGGCGTCATCAACACCGGGCGTGTCTTGACCAGTCCGGTCCCGGGCAGCGCCGCTGCCGGCCGGACGGACCTGTATTCCGTCGCCCTGCACGAGATCGGGCACACACTCGGGCTTAGCAGCGCCTTGACGAGCTTCCGGCAGGAAAACACGGACCTCGATGTGGATGTGGTCGGAGCGCGCCCCTTCGCCGGCACGCGGATACCTACGATCTCGGGCGCCCACATCAACATCAGCAGCACGCTGATGTATCCGTCCATAGGCACCAGCGTGCGAAAGCTCCCAACTGCGGCCGATATCCTGGCCAATGCCGAGGTGAGCAACTTCAACAACCTGAATCTCGACCCGAGAGCCGCAAGCCCCATTCCGGAGCCTGCGACCCTCAGTCTGATCCTGATCGGCGCGGGCGTGACGGCGGCGGGGCGGTTCAAGAGCAGAAGGAGCCACGCGCGCCGCAAGGCGGCGTAGGCCGGTGCGCTGAAGAAGCGGGAAAGGCCGCTGCCCTTCGAGAGCGGGCCCTTCCCGGCCTTCGACAACGTTGTGCCCGAGCCGGGGAGTCTGGCACTGCTCTTAGCCGGCGCGCTGGCGCTTCGGGGGCGGGGGCGGCGACCGCGGCGGGTGTGACGAGGCACCGCGCGGCCGTGAAAGCGAGGGCGAGCGCCGCGCTCTGGCCGGGAACATCGGCGCCGGTGGGACCGCACGGCTGGCCACGCTCCTCGCGAGCGACGCCCCCGCTTGGCCGCGCCGGACGCCTGCCACGAGCCGGGGCCGGCAGGAGACGCTTCATGGCAGGGCGCGACAGCGCCCCCCACCCGGCTCCAGGCCGGGAATCAAAGCCTTCGCGCTTTCAAAGGGGAAGGAGTTTGACGTACCCCGGCCACTTTCCCGGCCGGTTCCCCTTTGGTAGGAGGGCGCGACGGCCCTCCCGCGTTTGAAAAGCTGGCTTTCGTATGATTCCTCGTTCCGCAATCATAGCGCCATCCAAGGACACTCGCGGGGGTGCGTGCGCCCCCAGGAGATGCAGTGGCCTAAATCAACCGGTTTTTGAATCCGCCCCGAGGAGCTAACATATATGGCGTGGTGTGGGGTGTTCCGCCCCCCATGGGGGGCAGGCTCCGAGTGCCGGGGGGTCATGCCTGCCCGCCCAGACAGCTATCCATTAGCAGTACTTCCAGTAAACGGCAAGCGGCAAGCCGGTGTCAATATAGCAAAAAACGTCCCGGACTAGCGGGAGCGTTTTTTTGGCAAGCAGGCATGTCAATAGAGGCCGGGAAAAATAAGTTGCGATAAGGAATCTGCGATTTCGCGAAAAAACCGCCGATAAGGTGAGCGTACAAGTAATCCAGCTTGTCCATACCTAACCCGAGGAGGCGCTTCGTGTTGGGGAACCGGCGCGCCTCCTCAAGAGAGGCTGTTTTATGACTCCTAGAGTGTTTGAGCAGTGGTTGCTGCTCATTCCCGTCGCGGTCACGGTGTTCTTGTTCACCCTGACCCTCATCAAAACCTGGTTCAGGGACCAGGGTATGCTCGACGACCCCAGCCACCGCCGGGAACCCTGGAAGGGCGATGACGAAGATGACGGGGCGTAAGCCCACTGACAGCCAGGGGCTCCGGCCCCTGGCAAAGTCTCCCGCCTCCTCGGAAATATCCTCAATCTTATTCTCGGGAAATACCCTCACCTTCATTACTTTTTTAGACTGTTCCCACGGCAAAGAATCTTATCCGTAGCAAAAAAGCATAAAGTTACCGGGTCGCCCGTGGCCCGCTCGGCCCGGGCCGGCGCACGCAGCGGAGGCGCCCTGTCCGCTCTCGCTCTTCCGGCCAGAACACTCGGTTCCCGGCAGGGGCGGGTACTGGTTGTGGACCCGGTCGCACCCCGAGCCGCCGCCAGAAGGCGCGGTGACGCCATCACAGGGCATCCCAGAAACCGGGACTTTCCCGCGGGGAGAGACGTATCCTCCAGGCAGGGGCCTGGCTTGTGCCGCCTCCAGGGCGGCGCGCAAGGCGCGCTCCTGGGCCCGGTTCCCGCATCGGGCAGCCGGGCAGCGGTTCCGCCGTAGTCCCGCCGCGCAGCGGCGTCCGGGCCGGCTTGCCGCCCAGTTCCGATGATCTCAAGCAGCCGTGATACGGGGGTAATACCCTGGGAGGAGAGCCGGGGGCTGCGGCAAAACTAGAGGCGATGATTAAAACCACGCAAAACGTTGCTCCAAGCTGTGTGCCCTTCTGTTTCTTCCTCTCCGGCTCACCGCCCATGGTGACGCACCCAACGGCGATTACGGGGGATTCTATACCTGGATGGGAGATGCAAGACAAGATCGCCGAGTGGCGAAAGGCGCACCCGGGACCTCGTCCATCAGGGCTGCTGGGCGGGACGCGGGAGGGCCGCGACATCCCCCTGCTGAAGATCTCCGACAACGCCAAAGCCGATGAAGGCGAGCCCGAGGTGCTGCTGGTGTCCGGCATCCACCCGCGCCGAGCAGCAGCCGCAGAACTGTATCGTGCGCCTGGTGGACGACCTCCTGAACGGCTACGGCAAAGACCCGCGCATGACCCGGCTGGTGGACGAGCGTACATCTGGATCGCCCGTGTTCAACGTGGACGGCAAAGTGTATGACATGCGGCACGGTAACGGCACGGACAAGGGGGCCGACGGCGCAAGAACCGGCGCAAACCCCGGCGGCAGCTACGGGGTGGATCTGAACCGCAACTTCGCCGTGCGCTGGGGCGGCAACCGGGCCTACAGCGAGGGGTGGAAGAGCGCCACCGACCGCGAGGACGGCAACATCTTCGAGGGGCCGGCGCCCATGTCGGAGCCGGAAACGGCGCGCTCGCCCACTTCATCGCCGAGCGGCCCTGCGCGCCTTCATGGACATCCACAGCCCCCTGCGGATCATTTACTTCCCCCCGAACCTGGTCGGGCCGGAGTACATACGCTACCACAGCCTTGCCCGGCGGATGCGCGCTGCAAAGGGGAGCCGTACCCGATCACCCAGACGCGACCCGATTTGGAGCCGCCGCCCGGGGCGGCGCGGCGGCGACACGGGGCTGACCTACCACTGGAGCTACTACACACGCACGGCATCTACGGCTTCAACTTCGAGATCGGCCTGGGGGCGGCGCTACCCCGATCCCGAGGAGATCGAGAAGGAGTACCGGACCAACGTCCGCGAGCCGCTCTTGTATTTCCTCGAGGCGTCCGCCGCCCTGCCACTGCCCAGGAAAGGCAGCGCCGTGTACCGGGGGCGTGGCGGACGCCCGCATCGCGCCCGGCGCCCTCGTCTCCTGGAAACCCGTTATCACGGGGCGGTGTGACTACGCGGTGCTCGTGAGCGAGGATCCGTCGGTCGTGGTGCTGTCCGAATACCGGCTCTGCCCTGTCCGCCGGGGCTTCACGCTGCAGGTCACGGGGGAGCCCAACCGGGGCAAACAGGTGCCGATGGCGCTCTACCTGTGGGACCGGGAACGGGGCCGCACGGTGGCGCGCTTCACCCTCGCGATCGAAGCGAAATAGCCCTCGTAAAGGAGAACATATGGCACGAGCGGTACCGCCGCGCGCCGAGGTCGCGCGCGAACACACCTGGGACGTTGAGAGCATCTTCGCCTCCCCCGCCGAGTGGGAGGCGGAACTGGAGGCGGTGAAGGCGGATACGCCGGGGCTCTCCCTTCCGGGGGCGCCTGGGCGACGGCGCGGCGACGCTCCGGCCGGACTGCCCGAGGCCGGAGCGGGTGCTGCGCCGCGCGGGGAAGGTGCTCGTTTACGGCACTGGGCTATGCGGTGGACACCAAAGACCAGGCCGCCGCGGCCCAGAGCGACCGGGCCTCCTTCGCTCCACGCCCGCGCGCTGGCCGCCCTCGCCTTCGCCGAACCGGAGATGCTCGCCGTGGGCGCAGAGACGCTGCGCCGGTGGACCCGCGACGAGCCGCGCCTCGCCGCGTACGCACTACGTCGACCGCCTCCTGCGCCGGGCCGAGCACGCGCTCCGCCGAGGTCGAGGACTGTTGCGGCAGGTCCAGGAGCCGTTCGGGACCGCGGCGGCGACCCACGGCGTTCTTGCCAACGCCGACCTTGCCTTCCGCCCCGCGCGCGACAGCGTCGGAGGGGAGGTAGAGGTCGCGCAGGGAAACGTCGGCACGCTGCTCGCACGCGGACCGACAGGTCCGCCGCACCGCCTGGGAAGGCTACGCCGACTCCCACCTCGCCCTGAGGAACACCCCTGGCGAGAACGCCTTGCCGCCGGCGTCAAACAGAACGTGTTCCTGGCACGCGCACGGGGTTACGCGTCGGCGCTCGAGGCCGCGCTTTCGCCCAACCAGATTCCGGTCGCGGTCTTCCACAACCTGCTCGACACCTACCGCCGCCACTGCCGACGTGGCACCGCTACTGGAAGCTGCGGCGGCGCGCACTCGGCTACGACACGCTCCACCCCTACGACATCAAGGCGCCGCTGACCGCGCGTACGCCCGCGGTCCCCTACGAGCAGGCCGTGGCGTGGATCGCCGAGGGGATGCGGCCGCTGGGCGACGAATACGTTTCGGCCCTGCGCCGGGGCGCGACCGACGCGCGCTGGGTGGACAGGTACCCGAACCAGGGCAAGCGGCAGGGCGCGTTCTCGTCCGGCGTGCCGGGCACGCACCCGTTCATCCTCCTGAGCTACAACGACGACCTGTTCGGGCTCTCCACCCTCGCGCACGAGCTGGGCCACTCGCTCCATTCGTACTACGCGTGGCAGACGCAGCCCTTCGTTTATAGCCGCTACTCGCTGTTCGTGGCCGAGGTGGCGTCAAACTTCAACCAGGCCCTCGTGCGGGCGCACCTCCTCGAAACGCACGCCGACCCCGACTTCCAGATCGCCCTGATCGAGGAGGCGATGTCGAACTTCCACCGCTACTTTTTCCTCATGCCGGCGCTGGCGCGCTTCGAGCGGGCGATCCACCATCGGGTCGAGCAGGGCGACGCCCTGACCGCCGACGGCCTCGTCGCGCTCATGGCCGACCTGCTCGGCGAAGGTTACGGCGGCGAGGTGGCGGTCGACGCCGAGCGGACCGGCAGCACCTGGATGCAGTTCTCCACCCATCTGTACGCCAACTTCTACGTGTTCCAGTACGCGACCGGCATCTCCGGGGCGCACGCGCTGGCGGAGCGCGTGCTGGTGGGCGAGCCCGGGGCGGCGGAGCGCTACCTGTCGTTCCTGAAGGCGGGCGGCTCGCTCTACCCGCTGGACGCCCTCCGGCAGGCCGGGGTGGACCTGTCCACGCCCGAACCGGTGGAGCGCGCCTTCGCCGTTCTGGCGCGCATGGTGGACCGTTTGGAGGGCTTGCTGCAGGGGCGCGGGGCGGCGTAGACAAACGCGTCCGCGAAGCCGCGGGGCAGGAACTTCGCCGCCCCGCAGCGAAGGGAAGGATAACTTACCCTCCCGAAGGAGAAGACGTCAATGTCCGAGACGACCTACAAGACAGCCCCGCCCGGCTTCACCCCCGAACAGCGGGAAGCCTTCGACCGCGATGGCTACCTGATCCTCGAGAACGCACTCACGCCCGACGAGGTGCGGCGCTACATAGAGGTCGTCGACGAGGTCGCCTCGAAGCACCCGGCGTACACGCCGGGCAAGACGTTCGCCCCGTGGAGCGGGGTCGCCCACCTGCATCCCGTGCTGGCCGAGCTGATCGACCACCCGCGCCACATCGGCTACGCCTACGATCTATATGGCGAGCTGCTGAAGCTGCACAACTCGCAATTCTTCCTGCGCCCGCCGGGCAAGTCGAACACGAAGTGGCACAACGACGGCGCCCGGGCCGTGCCGTACACCGTCTACGCCCCGACCGTCCCGCTCCAGTTCAAGGTCGCCTACTGGCTCACCGACCTGCCGCGCGAGAAGATGGGCAACCTGGTCATCGCCCCCGGCAGCCACAAGAGCCAACATTTCGATGCCTACACCAAGCCCGTGGACGTCCCCGGCCAGAAGGCCGTCTGCGTGCCCGCGGGGACGATGATGTTCATCAACGGCAACATCTTCCACACGGTGCAGGAAAACGACAGCGACGTCACGCGCTACAACTTCTTCTATACCTACTGCCCGTCGTGGGTGTGCGAGGCGGACCGGCTATCCTGCGATGAGGCGTGGCTGGCAACCTTGACGCGCGAGCAGCGCATCATCATGCGCTCGTACAAGGATCCCTATGATCGCACCAAGCCGCCCACCGCGGACTTCCCCCTGTACCTGGACCGCGACACCGGCCTGGACCACGACCCGGACGCCGACCTGGACGTGCCGCTCGCGATCCGCAAGCGCCGCGTTGCGCATGAGAAGATCGGGAAGTAGCGCGTGGGGGCGGGCGGACCCCCCCCCCCCACCTCCGGGTTTTCGGCCTATCTGCCCGCGTTGACGATCACGAACTGGCGCTCGCCCCGCGGTTGACGTAGAGTGCGACGCTCCGGTCGTCGCCGCTCTGCTTGCCCAGTATGGACTTGACCGCCGCCTGCACGTCCTGGGGCCCGGCGACCGCGGTCTGGCCGACGCGCTCGATCACGTCGCCGGCCCGCAATCCGGCCGCGGCGGCCGGCGAGCCGTCCTCGACGCCAGCGACGACGGCGCCGCCGTTGGCCTTGATGCCCTGACGCCGGGTCGGCTCGGGCGTGAGCGGGGCCAGACGCAGGCCGAGCGCGGTCGGCGCGGCATCCGGCGCGGGCTCCGCGCCGGGCCGGGCGTTGTCGCCCTCCTCCCTCAAGGCTCTGCAGCCGGGCCGTGACGGTGAGCGTCCTGCCGCCGCGCAGGACCGTCAGGCGTGCGTCAGAGCCGACGGGCGCGCGGCTCGCCAGGCGCTGCAGGCTCCGCGCCGCGCGTGACCGGCTGGCCGTTGAACTGCGTAATGACGTCCCCCGGCTGCAGGCCGGCGCGAGAGGCAGGGCTGTTGGGCTCCACGCTCTCGACCAGCACGCCGCGGATCTTGGGGTCGAGCCCGAAGGCCGCCGCCTGGTCTTCGACGTTGCTGATGCCGACCCCCAGGCTGGGCGCGCCGCACCCGTCCTCCTGGGCCAGGATCTGGGCGATCTCGCGGGCCGTGTTGATCGGGATGGCGAAGCCGATGCCCACGTTGCCGCCGGTGCGGCTGTAGATGGCGTTGTTGACGCCGATCACGCGGCCGTAGATGTCGAGCAGGGGCCGCCGCTGTTGCCCGGGTTGATCGAGGCGTCGGTCTGCAGGTAGTCGCCGGGGCCGCTGACGCTCAGGGGCACCTCGCGCACCTTGGCCGAGATCACGCCGACCGTCAGCGTCTGCTCCAGCCCGAACGGGTTGCCCATCGCGATCGCCCAGTCGCCCACGCGCACGCCCGAGGAGTCGCCCAGCGGCAGCGTCGGCAGCTTGGCGGCGTTGATCTTGACCACGGCCACATCCGTCCGCTCGTCGGCGCCCAGCACGCGGGCGTTGCGGAACTCGCGCCCGTCGGCCAGCCGCACGGTCACCCGGTCGGCGCCCTGCACCACGTGCGCGTTGGTCAGGATGAGGCCATCCGCGTCGTAGATCAGGCCCGACCCGAGCCCGCCGCCGCGCCCTTCCTGGATCTGGCGGAACCGGGCGCGCATCTCTTCGCGCTCGGCGGCGCTGGGTTCAAGACCGAACTCGCGGAAGCGGCGAAAGAACTCCTCGAACGGGTCCTGCCCGCCGGGGTCGCCGAAGGGGCCGCGGCGCCCCGGGGCCGAGCGCGGCGCGCGGCGCTCTGTCGTGATGGTCACGACGGCCGGCTCGGCGGCCTTGGCCACCTGGGCGAACGCGTTCTGCACCGCCGTCGCATCGCGCGTGGCCGGCGTCTGCACCGCCGGGGGCGATGCCGCCGGCGCGTCGGCCTCCCGGGTCGCTGGCGCGGCGGGGACTTCGCTCACCGCGGCGCCCGCGTTCGCGGCGGTGGAGGTTTCCGGGGCGCCGCCCGGGGACGCGCGCGACGTTCTCGGCGCAGGAGGTGAGGAGCAGGGCTAACGCCGCCGGGACGAACACCCGGGCGGTCTTTGCCCGAACGAGGGTGCCGGCGGCGGATGCCCCGCGGCCGCCGGCAGGGCCGCCATGGCGTCTGGTCGTCATCTTGTAGCCTCCAAAATTGGGGAAGGGTTCCTACAACCCTTATAACAACGGCGGTTGCGTGTTTAAACATAGGGAGAGATTTTGGCCCGCGTGAACCTTTTGCGCGGGGGACGGAACCAAAGGACGGAAAGCCGAGACTCGGCAGCCGGCGCGGAGCGGCCGGAGGATGACACGGTGCAGGACGACAAGCGGTTGGCGCAGCGTATCCGGGGGGCGACCGGCGGGCGTTCGAGGAGTTCGTGGACGCCTACGGCGCGCGCGTGCACCGGCTCGTCCGGCGCTACGCCGGGAGCGAGGCCGACGCCGAGGACGTGACCCAGGAGATCTTCGTGGATTTGTATCGCGGCATCGGCGGCTTCCGGGGGCGAGTCCGCCTTATCGACCTGGGTGTACCGGGTGGCCGTCAACCACTGCCTGAAGCACCGCGGGCGGCGCGGCCCGACACCGTCTCCTACGACGACGCCCTCCGCGGGCAGGAGGACTGGCAGGCCGACCCGGCCCGCTGCGCCCAGAAGCGCGAGCTTTCCGATCAGGTGCGCTGCGCCCTGGACGGCCTGTCGGCCCGCACCGCGACGTGGTCATCCTGCACGAGCCTGCACGGCCTGACCTACGTGGAGTGCGCCGCCCTGCTGGAGGTGCCGGTCGGGACGGTGAAGTCGCGGCTTTCCAACGCGTTACGCCGGCTGCGCGCCAGCCTGGGCGGCTACGTGCTGAGCGAGGCGGCGCCCTGCGCCCCGACACGCTGGGGGAGACGTTGTGATGACGGGCTGCGAAACGCTGCGGGACGACCTGAAGGCCTACCGGGACGGGGAGCTGCCGCTCGCCCGGCATCTGGCCGTTCGCCTCCACCTCGCGCGGTGCGCATCCTGTCGCGAGGAGGTAAAGACCATGGAACGGATCACGAACGACCTGCGCGCCGGGGACGCCTGCGATCTGGCCCCCGCGCTGCGCGCGAAGATTCTCGGCAACACGTCCGGCGCCGAGCCGGAGGGTGCCGCCCCGGCGGAGCCCGAAGCGGAACCGGCCCCGCCGCCCCTCTGGCGGCGCCAGCCGCTCGCCGTTTGGGGCGCGGCGGCGACGGTCCTGCTCGTGTGGTTTGTCCTCTCTCCCGTGTTCATGCAGACAAGGGAAAAGGCACGACAGCCGGGCGCCGCTTTGTCGGAGTCGTACGCTCGGGACTACGGCCGAGCAAACAAACCCGGGTTTGACCCGGCGCCTTCCTCGGGCGCCCCCAAGGCCGCACGGAGACAGATACCGACAGAACGAGTACCGGCGCCCACACCGGCCGCGAATGGCATGGCGGAGACCGAGTCTGGGATGGAACCGCGGCGTGGCGCCGACGTGGCTCTCCCGGCGGCGCCTTTCTCGCGGCGGGTGCACCAGGAGGCGGAGATCACTGTCGCCGTCGATAAGATCGAGCCCAAGAGCGAGGCGGTCGAGCAGATCGTCAAGGCGGCGGGCGGGTTCATCGCCGGCAACCAGCTGAGCACCGGCGAGGACAACATCAAGTCGGCGTCGCTGACCGTCCGCGTCCCCCAGCCGCAGTTCGACGCGACCCTGCGCCAGATCGCCAAGCTGGGCGAGGTCAAGGCGAAGGACGTGACGGGCGAGGACATCACCGAGCAGACGAGCGACGCCGAGCAGGAGAACCACGTCCTCGCCAACGAGATCCGCTACAAAGAGGCCCGCCTGCAAAGCCGCGGCCCGCGGACGGACACGCTGTCCGAGCAGGAGGCGGCGCGCAGCCTGCGGATCGAGCTGGCGCAGGCGCGCGCCCGGCTCGACCTGCTGAGGAAGATGGCGGCGCTGTCCACGATCACGGTGCAGCTCCGCGAAAAGCCGCGGACCCCTGCCCCGAGCGGCGGCTTCCTCGGCGAGATGGGCGACACCGGCCGCCTGGCCTTCAACACGTTCCTGCAGGCCGCCCGCGTCCCCGTCGTGCTGCTGATCTGGATCGCCGCCTACGCGCCGCTCTGGGTCCCGCTGGCGCTCGCCTACCGCTACGCCGCCCGCGCCCAGCAGCGCCGCGCCCGGGCCCGCGACGCCCGGGAGCGGCAGGCCGTTTGACACCCCGGCGCCGTCCGGGTTGACGCGTGGAACGACGTAAAAGGCGCGCGTGTCTAGCGAGGAAATCGCGTCGAGCTTGTCTAACGTGTGTACAGGCGATGCCAACCGCTGGGGCTATGAAACCAAGCCACGGCAAGGTGTTTGGGCGACCGCTCCCTCCCTGCAAAACGGCTTCGTGGGTGCGCGGCGCATGGCCCACGCACACCTGGCGGCATTGCACACGCGCCGCGCGGCCGCCGGGGCAACGACGGCGCGATGATCGCAGGAGGGTGGAGTATGGCAGTTTTTCGTAGGTTCCGTTCCCTCGCGCCCGCGGCCGCGGCGCTGGGCCTGCTGTGTCTGGGCGCCTCGGGCGCGCCGGCGCGGGCACAGAACGTCCAGGCGAGCGCGAAGATGACCACGATCCCCAAGGGGACCCTGGTGCGCGTCGTGCTGCTGCGCGACCTCGACTCCACGACCATGGACGTGGGCGACAAGGTGCGCGTGCGCGTGGCGCCCGACGACCCCAGCGGCCTGCCCGACGACTGCATCTTCGTGGGCCGGGTCACCGAGGCGGCGCCGGCGAGCAGGAGCGCGCCGGGCGTGATCGACGTCCACTTCGGCGCGCTGGAGCGCGCCGGTGATTGGCAGGGCGTCTCGCTGGACCTGGCGGTCGGCAACCAGCCCAAGATGGACCAGACGGCCGACCTGGGGATCGCCGGCCAGACGACGCAGCAGCCGGACACCAAGATCATCGGCTACGGCGCGGGCGCCGGCGCGCTGCTCGGCTCGCTGCTGCGTCATAACGGCCGCTCGTTTCTCCGGGGCGGCATCCTGGGTGCGGGGGCGGGGGCGGTCGCCGCGGCGCTGTCGAAGCCCAAGACGGACTACAAGGACGTCAAGCTCAAGGCGGGCACGGAGCTCACCATAACGCTCAACCGCCCGATCTCCGTCCAGAGCGCCGTCGTGGTGGACTGATCCGCCGCTTGCGCCCGGGTGGATCCGGAGGCAACGAACCAGGGCCGGCTCCCTTGGCTAAAGGAGAGCCGGCCTGTACCGTATCTTACCCTCCATCAAAGCGGAGGAAGGCCACCATAGGATCATAGCAGCTCGAAGCTTAGGATCGCGCAGATCACCACCAACAGATATACCGATGCCGTGAACAACCGGTCGCCGTTCTTGCCCAGCATCAGCTTCTTGTTACCCTCCGTCTCCTTCAGAGCGCTGTACGAGTAATGCCCCGACACTAAAAACAGGACCGCGTTGAGAGCCGCAAAGCTCATCCACGAAGCTGCTCACGCTCTTGACGCCCTCGACAACGCGGATCAGCCCTAACAGCGTTAAGCACATGCCTACCTTGAGGGAAGAATGGCTCAATACCTGGGTGCAAACGTTGTCCGAAGCCCTAGGATCGTCGCCAGACGCGTGGTCGAAGGGCTTGCCGCAGTTCGGGCACGACTGGGCGGCTGAAGAGCAGTGGTGCCCGCAGTCTGTACACGGGGTCAGGTGACTCTGGCTGACGTGCTTCATGGGCCGCATGATTCCTCCCTGCTTGCTGCGCGCCCGCACGGCGTCGTCAGGGCGATGCGCGACGCCGGCGGGTGCGTCACCCGGGCGCCGCGCTAGCCCCGCGTCCCCGGGGCGTCCCTAGGGGGAGCGGCCTCGCCGGCCCGACATATAGTTCTAGACGCCCGGCGCATCTCCTTCCAATGGAGCGAAAAAAAAAGAGGAATAATGCTGATCTTCGCAAGTAATTGATAACATATATAAATATGTATAGCCTGTCTAATAGCGGTCAACGGGAGCGTCTCAGTCATGGGTCGCCCGGCGCGGCGACCGGCTCCCCTACTGCCTCACCGGGGATAGCGGTGCGGTCCAGGGACAGCTCCAGATCTGGCAGGTGATCGAGGTGGCTAAGGGCTACGGCATGGATGCCGAGAAGACCGCCGCCCACTTCGGCTGGCCGGCCTGGAAGGTGCAGGCAACCTTCCACCATAATAGACGTGCTATACTGTCCAAACTTAGCACCTCACAGGAGGAGACGGCCCGTGTCTTTGGAGACCAGCCTGGAAACCAACAAGGCGCTCGTGCGCCGGCAGTTCGAGGAGCTGCTCAACCGGAAGAACCTGTCCGTAATTGACGAGGACATGGCCCCCGACTTCGTGGACCACAGCGCCCCGCCCGGCGCGCCCCAAGGCCCGGAGGGGGTCCGGCAGTGGATGACCCACTTGTACAGCGTGGCCCCGGACCTGCACGCCACCATCGAGGACATCGTGGCCGAGGGCGATACCGTCGTGGTGCGAAACACCTGGCACGGCACGCACACCGGCCCGCTCTTCGGGATACCGACCACGGGCAAGCCCTTCACGCTGACCGGGTTTGTTCTGTGGCGCATCCGCGACGGCAAGATAGCCGAGCGCCGGGCCACGCTGGACCTGTGGGGACTGCGCCAGCAGCTGGGCGTCACTTCTTGAGTGAGTCTATGGCCGATAAAGCGTCCGACTTCGCCGCGAAGGCGTCTTCGGTGCCATCCATGGTGGTGGCGAAGGCGTTGCCGGTGACGGGGAAGTCCCTGAAGCGGGTCCGGTTCCCGGCGCGCGGCGTATCGGCGCGCCCTGGTGTGCTGGATACGGGTCATGCTACATTGCCGGCGTGTGCACAGCTCCCCCCGGGTTACCCGCTTGCGGCTGACTGGGGGCAGAGGGGGCCACACCGAATGGACCTATACTATTTTCTCCCTCACCTTGAGCACAGGCCGAATCTTTGGTACAATGGGGTTTGTTTGCTCAAGCGCATGGGTATAGCTTCCTATCTGCTGCAAACAGCCTTTGTGCTTTTGACGGACGCCGATGCTGGTGGACGTTTTTGAAGGTCCCCTATCTCTCGGTCAGCGTTGGCCGGCAGGGTTCAGGGGATTTTTTGCATCGTGGTGCTGGCAATCATTTCGAAACACAAGAAGGAGATGGGTAGGAACTATGTTCGCGAGAGCACTTGACTTTTTCATCGAGGGCGGACCCGTCATGTGGCCGCTGCTTGTGTGCGCGATCCTCTCGGTGGCCGTGATGCTGGAGCGCTTCATCTCGATCAACCGCGCCGCCGCCGACAACGAGGGCCTTACGGAACAGGTGCGCGATCTCCTCAACAAAGGCCGCGTCAACGAGGCGCTCCGGCTCTGCGAGGAGACGCCCGGCCCGGTTCCCGCGCTGCTCGCCAACGGCATCCGCAACCGGGATCTGGACTCCGACTCGATCGAGCGTGCCATGGAAGAGCTGGCGCTGCGCGAGTCGCCCCTGCTCTACAAGCGGCTGGGCGTCCTCGACACCATCATCACGATCGCGCCCCTGCTGGGACTTCTGGGCACCGTTACGGGCATGATGAGCACGTTCAACGTGGTCCAGTCGGCGGGCCAGAACAACCCCAACGCGATCACCGGCGGCATCGCCGAGGCCCTGATAGCGACGGCGACGGGTCTTGCCATCGCCATCGTGACCCTGGTCGGCTATAACTACCTGACCGAGAAGGTCAAAGAGATCATCGCCGAGATGGAGATCCGGGCGACGCAGCTGATGAACATCCTGGCGAGCCTGCGCGGCGGGGAGGAGCGAGTCCGTGAAGTTGCGGCGAGCCGAGCTTAAAAAAGCGCGCATCGAGATCATCCCGATGATCGACACCATCTTCTTCCTGCTCGTCTTCTTCATGATGTCGAGCCTGCAGATGACGCCGATGTCGGCCTACAAAGTCAACCTGCCCGAGAGCGACACGGCGCAGGCGCGGCCGGTGGAGAAGATCGTGCTCAGCGTCTCCAAAGAGGGCGGCTACTACATCGACCGCCGGCAGGTCAGCTACCGGGAGCTGCTGCCGCTGCTCGCGGGGCGCGTCAAGGAGAACCCCGAAGTCGTCGTGGTGCTTAACGTCGACCGGGACCAGCAGGTCGGCCAGCTGCAGGGCGTCATGGACGTCGCCAAGCAGGCGAACCCCGGCAAGCTGATGATCGCGACCGCGCCCCGCGAGGTAACGGAGCTAAGGCAATGAGACGCTTTGTCAATGTCCGGGGACGGGAGATAAAGAAGGCGCGCGTCGAGATCATCCCCATGATCGACGCGATCTTCTTCCTGCTCGTCTTTTTCATGATGTCGAGCCTGTCGATGGTGAAGATGAGCGGCATGGGGGTGGGCCTGCCCAAGGCCGCCGCCGCCAACGACCGGCCGCCGCCCCGCGTGATCGTGACCGTCGACCGGGCCGGCGATTATTTCCTGAACTTCGATCCTGTCACCCCGGCCACGCTCGGGAGCAGGCTGCAGGGACGCGTCACCGCCAAGCCCGATACGGTGATCGTGGTGAACGTGGACAAGACGCACAACGTGCAGACGCTGATCTCGGTGATGGACGTGGTGAACGGGATCAAAAAACCCAACGGCGAGGATGCCGGGGTGATGATCGCGACGCAGCCCATCAACGCGCGCGGTGAGGCGCTGGCGCCGGCCGAGTCGGAAGGGATCACCAGGTAAACCGATGTTCCGCGACAGACTCCTGACCTACTGCTTTCTGGCCTCCATCCTCATCAACGCCGTGTTCGTGCTGCTGGTCGGCAACAGTCGCATTTTCGCCACGGAGGATGTGGTCAACACGCTCCGGGCGCGCGAGATCACCGACTACAAGCCGCCCGTCCCGGAAAGGCCCAGGCCCAAGCCCAAGACGCCGCCCCCGCCGCCCAAGCCCGAACCCAGGCCTGAACCCAAACCCCGGCAAGCGCCGCCCCAGCCGCGGCAGGTGGTGCGCCAGCCGCAGCCGCGTCCCCGGGTGAACATCCGGCAGCCGGTGCGTTCCAGCCGGCCGGCGCGTAATGAGCAGACGCGCTCGTCCGCGCCGCAGGTGGGCGGCGACCCGGGGCCGGTCGCGCCGACCCCCACCGGCTCGGGCAGCACCCGGGGTCAGATCGCTTCCAACATCAGCGGCGGCGAGACGGGCTTCCAGTCGGACACCCAGGACCCGGCGCCGGGCCCGATCGTGCGGACGCCGGCACCTCCGCCCCCGCCCGCCGCGGCCTTACCACCGCCACCGCCGATACCCGTGCCGACGCCCGCGCCGCCACCGCCCCAACCGGTGCCGACACCCCCGGCGCCGGAGCCCCCGCCGCCGGCCAACCGGGAAGCGGAACGGCAAACCCCGGAGCCCATCGGGGGCGCGCCACGGCTCCGGCTCACGAGCGGCGCGGACGTGTCGAGCCTGGCCTCGGCCACGATCGTGATCGCGTGCGTGGTCGACGAGAGCGGCGTGCCCAAGCACATCCGCGTGCAGCAGGGATCGGGCGACGGTGCCATAGACCAGGCGGCGGTAGCGGCGATACGCGCGAAGCGGTTCCGCCCGGCTGTCCAGGACGGGCTGGCGCGCGAGGCGCCCTACGTGTTCCGCTTCCGCATACGTTAGGTCAGGGCCCGCTCCGCGCCAGCGGAGCGGGCCGCCCTATTACCGCGCTACAGATACGGAAATTTTTTTCTTTTTGTGCCCTGATGCAGTGGGAATTTAGCGTTCTCCTGTTATAATTAGCTGACATTGTTCGTGCAGGGCTGCGCCGTCCGTCCCGAACAGTGCTTGCAAATTCCACTCCTCAAAGACGTAATCTACCCGGCATTGTGTGGCAATGGTATTCCTATCCCAGGGCGCAAAAATCCACAGGATCTTGTCGTACCCGGTCGTTCAGGTTGTCTCTTCACATCTCTTTCCCCTCTAGAAAGGTTCAGGAGGATCCATGTCCAAGAAGAAAAGGAACATGCTGAAGCGCCGGCAGGGGGCGTTCATGCGGATGCTGTCCCTGTCCGTGCCCGTCGCCGGCGCGGCGATGCTCGCCCCGGCGATCTCGCACGCGGCCACCACCGGCACCGTCACGGGCGTCGTCACCGCCGCCCGGCCGGGCGCGAACAACCAGCCCGCCGTTGACGCCCAGGGCAACCTGGCGCCGGGCGCCCCGCAGCGCGGCGCCAACGTGCGCCTCGTCCCGATCGGCGGCGGCGCCGCCCGGTCGACCGTTACCGGCCCGGACGGCCGCTACACCTTCACGGGCGTGCAGCCCGGCAGCTACAACGTCGTCGTCTCGCTCGTCACGTTTGAGGACGCCACCAACCGGGTCGAGGTCTCACAGGACCTGATCAGCACGACCAACTTCGTGCTGACACAGCGCGCCGTCGAGGTCGAAGCCGAGATCGAGATCGAGACGGTCCGGCCCAATCAGACGACGACCACGACGGAGATCTCGGCGCGCACCGAGCAGCTGACCAAGGCCAACGCGTACAACCTGTACCAGTTCCCGGGCCTGATCTTCGGAACGCCGGGCGTCACGCCGGACCCCGAAGGCTACACCCACATCCGCGGCGGCGACGTGGATCAGGTCGGCTTCCAGGTCGACGGCATCGACATCACCGACCCGCAGACCAACACGTTCGGCACCAACCTCGTTACGGTCGGCCTGAAAAACGCCAACGTCTACACCGGCGGCGCGAACGCCTCGTACGGCGGCAAGACGGCGGGCTTTATCAACCAGGTCACGCAGAACGGGCGCGACCTGAGAGGTGGCGTCTTCGAGTACACGGGCGGCCCCTCGTACGACAACAACTACCAGGGCACGAACATCCAGTATGGCAACATTTTCGGCAAGGTCGACTTCTACGGCGCGTTCATCGGGTTCCGGAACGATTTCCCGGAAAACACCTCGGTCCAATCGCTCAACGACTCGGCGGACGGGCTGTTCAAGGTCAACTATTACGCTGATCCAAACAACACCCTAACGGGGTACTACAGCGGCGGCTTCGAGCAGTACGACTACTTCCAGCCGCGGGACGAATACCCGGACGTAAAGGACGCGCCGGTAAAATTCGAGCCGGATAACTACCTGGCGACCAGGACGGGCGAGTATCAGCAGGACCACAACACGCAGGGCAACCGGATCACGTACCTGCAGTGGCGGCGCAACTTCAGCCCGACCTCATTCGCGACCTTCCGCAACTACCGGTTCTACACGTTTGTGAACTTCCATCTGGAAAACACGGGCACTCAGTTCCAGCGGCGCACGTCGACGCAGCTCGGCAACCAGCTCGACTACGAGAACCAGATCAGCCCGCAGTACAGGCTCCAGCTGGGGCTGCACCATATCCGGAACTCGTCGGGCAACTTCGAGCTCCTTTCGGGATTCGGTCCGGCCACTGGTGTTGAATGGACTGACACCCAGCCCGCCTCGGTCGATGGTGACCCTGCCTTTGCTCAGTCCGGCTATGCGCACCGTATCAGTCGCGCCAAGCCCACGCAGACCGCGACTTACATCAACAACCAGTTCCGTTTGTTCGATAACCGATTGACCGTCGACGCCGGTCTGCGATACGCCCGCCAGCGAATGGACCGGGTCAAGTTCGAGGACTTCACCAACAGCTACACGGACCCGCGCCTGGGTATCACCATCAACCCGACGCGCAACACGGTCTACCGCGGCTCCCTGTACCGCAACACCCAGTTCCCGGATTCGTGGCGCACTGAAGTCCTGTTCCCCGCCGATCTGGGCATCCAGACCGCGCGAGTTCCCGGTAACCCGAACCTGCCCCTGACGGACCCGGCGAACGTTGGGTCGCAGTATGCGCGTTTGAACGGCCTGTTCCGGCAGGACAACCGGCTGGGAACCATCAAATCCGAGGGGTACGACCTCGGCGTTGAGCAAGGTTTCAACTTCCGGCAGGGTTTCCTGAGCGGGAACTACCAGGCGATCTGACGGGCTACCGGCGCCGCCAGTGGGACATGCTGGGTCGACCGGACGAGCTTCGAGGGCGGCTATCATCCGGAACGGCTCCCACCAGCTACATCAACGCGGGGACCAGCCATGCCTCGGGCGTGGAGTTCCGGGCAGAACAAGCGCCGCATCCGGGAGTCAGACCTGAACGGGTTCATCAGCTACACCAACCAGGTAGTCCGCGCGAGCGTCGGGCGGTCCACGGAGCCTGTTCCCGTTCTTCGTCAACTACGTGTCCGACCCGTTCCTGTCGGACGAAGAGTACCGCCAGCTGAACCGGAGGGAGTTCGCCCCCGACTACGACCAGCGGCATACCGTCGCCGTCGTCGCCAACAAGCGGCTGCACCGGAACTTCGAGACCACGCTCATCCTGGACGCGGGCAGCGGCTTCCCGTTTGCAGGCGGCGCTCCCAACGAGCCCGGGTCGTTCGGCAGCGCTGGCGCCCAGTACGGCAGTGTCCTCCTGGGCGATGCGGACTTCGGCCAGGTCCCCGTGATCCTGCCGAACGGGCGGACGCTCCAGCCGCAGAACCCCGTGGTCGGCCGTTCGGGCTGGCACTACAAGATCAGCATCAACAACAACTTCTATCTGAACGACAACTCGTGGCTGTTCCTGAACGTCGACAACGTGTTCAACCGGAAGTTCGTCACGAACTTCGGCACCCAGAGCAACGCCGGCACGATCTACTACAACGAGCCGTCACCCGAGTTCCCGCAGGGCTCGATCTACTACGGCCCGACAACGGTGGTCACGCCGATCTTCCTGTCGTTCGGAATCCGCACCCGGTTCTAAAAACCGGTTTCCGCCAGGAGGGGTGCCGCGAGGCGCCCCTTCCCGCATGCCTTTCGTCCCGCCCCTCGGGGCGGCAGCCGAAGCAAGAAGGAATCAAAAGGAACTCTTTACGATCACCATGAATCGCATAACACTTCGCAGAAGGACAGCGCCCTTCACCCTTATGGCGGTCACCGCCGCGTTTCTGAGCGGCTGCGGCGGGACTACCGCCACCACGGAACAGCTGACTCCGACCCGTGACACCTCCCCGACGGTCTACGGCCTGCAGACGCAGGCGATCTTCGCCGCCACACCGCAGTTCCTGATGACTAGCGGCCTGGCAAACCCCGGCAACACGGTGGGGTATGTCACCGGGGCCGTGGACTATGTGGGGACGCCCATAGCCACCGAGGCGTTCGGCACCACCGAAAAGATCCCGCTCGGGTTCTCGGCGGGCGGGCGCTACATCGACCTCGGCTTCAACGTCCAGGGCGCCCCCCCAGGGGGTCCGGCCATCTTCGGCGCCTCCATCGCCAATGGTAACGCCGCCAATGGTGACGTGATCCCGGTCAACCCCAACGGCGTTACACTCACCACCCGGCGGGCCGACGGCAGCGAAGAGGCGCCCGGCTTCGCACAGCCGCTCACCTTTAGTCCGAACACGACCGGGCCGCTCGCCAACGCGACCTACCGGACCGCTCCCTTCGCCCTCCCGTTCGCCACGACCGGTCTGCACAGCATGGCGGTCACGGCGACGGACGCGCGCGCGCCGGCGAGCCCGCTCGGCTCCAGCACCACCTTCTTCGATGTCGCCGTGCTTCAGCCCGAGCACGCGATGGTCGTTCTCCGCGTCCTGCCGGGAACCGGAGCGTCGGCCAACGTGCGCGCCGCCACGGCCACGATCACCAACCCGGTGCCCGGCGCGCGGCAAAAAGACACCACGGACCCCAACGATCCGGGACGCGTCGTTGTTCTTTTCGCCCAGCCGGGCCAACAGACCATCACCGTCACTGGCCAGGTACGGACCGGCACCGGCGCGAACGCCGTTACCGCCCCGCGAAGCGCAACCCTCGACGTCAACCTCGCCGCCGGCCAAACGCTTAACTCCAGCGGCACCGGCGCCACGCAGGCACCCCTCACGATCACACTTCAGGCACCGTAACCCGCCGGTAGTCGTATCGCTACAACAAAACAGCCCCGGCAGAGATGTCTGCCGGGGCTGTTTTCCGCCTGAGAAGCATCGGTTCAGGCGGCGCACCGTTTCGGCGTCGTGACGGGCCGCGCCTTCGCGCAGCTTCGCCTCCGCATGCGGCGGCCCTGTTTCACTGCGGCGTTTTGCCCTGCTTTTCCTGCACCGAGCGCAGCTGCTGCCCGTAGCTCTCGTTCTTGGGGTCGAGCCGCGCCGCTTCGCGGTACGCGGCCTCCGCGTCGGCCCACTTCTCCTGATTCACGAGGGCGAGCCCGAGGTTGGCCTGGTGGCGCGCCACGCCGGGCGCGAGCTTCGCCGCCTCGCGCAGCGCCTTCTCGGCCTCAGCCCACTTGCCCTGCTGGCTGAGCGCGAGGCCCAGGTAGGCGTGGTGGTTCACGGCGCCCGGCTCGGTCCGCGCGGCTTCGCGCAGCGCCTTTTCGGCCTCGGCCGGCTTGTTCTGCTTGACGAGCGCAGCGCCCAGGGCGAAATAGTGCTTCGCCTCGCCGGCGTTCAGGCGCAGCGCCTCCCGCGCCGACGCTTCCGCCTCGGCCGGCCTGTTCTGGTTGATCAGGGCGACGCTCAGGCCGTGGTGATAGCTCGCCTCGCCCGGAGCGAGACGGGCGGCTTCGGCAAAGGCAGCCTGGGCCTGCTGCGGCTTGCCCTGCTCCAGGTACAGGCGGCCCAGGCCGGCCTGATAGGCGGCGTTGTCCGGTTCGATCTGCACGGCCTGGCGGAACGTGGTCACGGCGTCGTCCAGCTTGCCCTGGTTGCGCAGGGTCACGGCCAGGTTCGCCAGGTGCAGGGCGTTGTTCGAGTCCTGCTTGAGGACCTGGCGGTAGGCGGCTTCCGCCTCGGCCCACTTGCCGTCGGACGCGGCCTTCTGCGCGGCGGCCAGGGCGTCGCCTCCCTGCGTCTGCTGGCCCGTGGCCGCCTTGAGCGCGTCTTCCAGGCGCCGGAGCTCACGCCGCGCCTGCTCGACCCGGAGCGCGCTTGCGCGCACCATTTGCTCCGCCATCTGCTGGTCCGTCGAGCCTAAGACCCGCGCCGTCCCGCTGTACGAAGGCTGGGGGGTGCGCGACGTGGCCAGAGCGCGCACGCGGGCGGCGTTGAGCTCGGCCTGGTGCCGCTCTTCCTCCGCCCGTTCCACCTCTTGGCGCATCTTCTGGACGGATTCCCGCAGCTGCTGGACGGCGGGTGTGTCGGCAACGGGCGCGGGGCCCGCCGCGCCGCCCTCGAACTGCACGTCGACCGCCTGCGCCTGGGTGATCTTGCGGCCGACGGCGCGGTGCTCCTGCTTCGTTTCCTGCTCGTTCGGCCCCAGCGTGACGGTTTGGGTGACCCTCTTAGGGCCGTCCGCGTGCTCCTCCACCAGCTCGATCTTGCCGGTCAGCCTCCGGTTGTAACGGTTCCGGAACTGGTAGCTCCATTCGTACTCGCCGTTGTTTTTGGAGCGGCCCTGCTTGAACCGGATGTCGATGCCGTTCTGGTGCTTATCGGGCACGGGCTGCCAGGCCGTCCAGTCCGCCGCGCGCACGCCCGCGGCAACCGTGGCCGCCACCAGGGCGCCCAGCCAGCGCCATGACCTGCGTCTCATAGCCGTTACCTCCGACTGCAATGAAATGGGTGCTTACATTATACAATCCCCCGGCGGTCAAAGTACAGGAACGGCAGACCGGGGCCTACTGTTTAGAAGCCCATCACGCGCAGCACGGCCTGGCGCACCTGCTCCAAGTGCTCATCCGAGAGAGTCCCTAGGCGCCCTCGAAAGCGCGCCTTGCTGATCGTGGCGACATGCTCGCACTTTATCCAGGAGCGGGACGTAAGGCCGTTCTCTTTGGAGGGTTCTACCTCGATGTTCGTGAAGACGGGGCGCCCCTTGGTGGTGAGCGGGACGATGATGGTGTTACCATAACGCGTATTCTCGTTGAAAGCGTCAACCTGCAGCACCAGGACGGGACGCCTGCCCATCTGTTCGGATCCTACCCCCTGCGGCAGCTCGGCCCACCACAACTCGCCGCGCCGCATATCGCTGCCTGTCTCGTCACCCATCGCTGAGGATCACCTCTGCTTGGGCCGCGAGCAGGTACTCCGCGCTGTTCTCCTCGGGGTCGCCCGCGAGTATGTCCGCGGCGCGGCGCAGTTCTTCCTGCTCACGCTCGGCGTCGGCATGCACGACGTTGGTTATCGCCTCTTGAACCAGGACGTTGACGCTTTTGCCCTGGCGCTGGGCCACCACTGCCATCTGCTCCTTCAGCCGGCGCGGGATACGGATGGTCATTGCTTGCACTTCCATACGAAACACTTTCTCTGAACGGTGTGATATCATGATACCACACCGTTTGATGATCAGGCTACCGTACGGCCGGACATCAACGGTAACTCCCTCGCAGAAAACAGACTGGTTGCTCCGGTAACCATAAAGGGAGCGCATCAGGTAGAATACCTTGGCCGGTGACGGTTTTTCGGAGGCTTGGGGGCAAGGGGATGCGGCAAAGCAAAAGCGCGCCATGGCTGGGCTACAGCGTTGCCGTTCTGGCGACGGGGGCGGCGGTGTTGGTGCGGCTGCTGCTCGGGCCCGTCCTGGGCAGCGACGCTCCCTTGCTGGTCTTCACCCTGGCCGTGATGCTCGCGGCCTGGTACGGCGGCCTGAGGCCGGGGCTGTTCGCCACGGCGCTGGGCGCCCTGAGCGGCAAGCTCCTCTTCCTGCCGGTTGTCCACTCCGTGCTGTTCACCCGGGCGAGCGACGCGGTGCGGTTGGGGCTGTTCGTGCTGATCGGCGTTTCGATCAGCTGCCTCAGCGATGCGCTGCGCGGGGCGCGGCAGCGGGCCGAGGAAGCGGCGGCGGACTTGACGCGAAGCCAGCGGGAGCTTCAGGCCGCCTACGAGCGGGAACACCGCATCGCCGAAACCCTGCAGCGCTCCCTGCTGGTCACGGCCCCGAAGGAAGCGCTGGCGGGCCTGGACGTGGAGCCGTTCTACGTGCCGGCGTGGGACGAGGCCGCCGTGTGTGGCGACTTCTATGACGCCTTTGCGCTCCCCGGGGGCGAGGTGGCGCTCGTGGTCGGGGACGTGTCCGGGAAGGGGCTGAGGGCGGCGACCCGCACGGCGGAGGTGAAGTATGCCCTGCGCGCCCTGCTGCGCGAGTACCAGGATCCCGCGCAGGCGCTCGAGCGCCTGAACCGTGTCCTTTGCGACGCGCACAGGCTCGACGGCCAGGGGTTCCCCGGCTTCGTCGCCCTCGCACTGGCCCTCGTGGACCCCGCGACGGGGAAGGGGCGGCTCGCGGTGGCCGGCGCGGAGCCGCCGCTCGTCCTGCGCGCCGGCGGCGAGCCGGAGGCGGTGCAAACCGGCGACCTCCCGCTGGGGGTGGAGCCCGAGGAAACGTACACCGCCGCGGCCGTGTGCCTGGGGCCCGGCGACGCGCTTCTGGTCACCGACGGGCTGACGGAGGCGCGGCGCAGCAGGGCCTTCGGCTACGAGGAGCACGGCGCGGCTCGCCAAGAGGCCTCTTCCCTCGGGTCGGCCCGTGCGATGGGGCCAGGCCATCCTGGACGGGACCCGCGCCTTTACGGGGGGCGCGCTCCAGGACGACGCCTGCCTGCTGCTCGCCCGGCGGCCCCTAGCCGGGGGCGGGCGCCCGGGCTGCCTACCGGGGCCGCAGGGAGCGGGAACGGAACGCCCGTGCGGTGCGGAAGACGGCGCGGCGGCCGTTCGCCCCGGCGGGCTGCTTCCGCTCCCTCGCCGCGCCCGTCGCAGGCCTCGCCTTGAGCGCGTCCTCCATGCGGCCTTCGATGAGGATCTCGATCACGGTCATAACGGCGTCCTTGATGCTGGCGGTCGCGCCGACGACACTCCCTCCCGCCGGCGCGGCCGGAACGTGCCCTCGATGATGCCCGGATCGATGTCGTCGGAGACGTCGAACCAGGCGGACACGCACCAGAGGTCGCCCTCCGGCACGCGGGACAGGCTGACGCAGTGCTTGCCGTCCGTTAAGCGGAAGCCGCCCCGGCTTGTTCGGCCCCTCGACTTCCCTGACGTCGTCCAGCCGCGCGCTCCCGGAGGCCGTCTGGATGACCTGGGACAACTTCACGTACTCCTGGTTCATGGCGGTCTTTCTTCCCAGCGTATGGAGGGAAACAGCGGTGTAACCTTCCTGCCCGCAAGGAGTGTGCGCCAGCGCAGGGGAGGTGGGGCAGTCATTTATCCATACCAGAACGGGGGTGGCGGGAGGTTCCGCAGGGGGCGCTACGGCTAGCAGGGCAGCTTGTCGGGCGCCGCCAGGGTGGTTTCCAGGAGCGCTTCGAGCTTCTCGGCGGAGACGGCCGGGCTGAAGAAGTACCCTTGCATGGTGTCGCAGCCCAGCGCGCGGAGGCAGTCGCGCTGCGACTGGGTCTCGACGCCCTCGGCGACCACCTTCAGTCCCAGGGCGTGCGCCAGGTCGATCACCGCACGAACGACCTCCTGGTTCGTCCTGTCTCCTTCGAGGTCGCGCACGAACGACCGGTCCACCTTGAGCGCGTCGAGGGGGAAGCGGCGCAGGTAGGACAGCGACGAGTAGCCCGTCCCGAAAATCGTCCACCGACACACAAACGCCCAGCCGCTTCAGCGCCCGCAGCGTCTCCACGGCGCGTCGCTGTTGTCCATCAGCGCCGTTTCGGTCAGGCTCAGTCGAGCCACCCGGGGTCCAGGCCGGTCTCTGCCAGTATGGCCGCCACCGTCTGGGCCAGGTTGTGCTGCCCGAACTGGCGCGCCGACAGGTTGACCGAGACGCGCAGCGGCTGCCCGGCGTTCTGCGGGTGCGTGTGCCAGCGGGCCGCCTGCCGGCGAGCTTCCCGGAGCACCCACTCCCCGATCGGCACGATCAGGCCCATCTCCTCGGCCAGCGGGATGAACTTGGTCGGCAGCACGATCCCCGGGTCAGGGTGACGCCACCGCACGAGCGCCTCCACCCCGGTGACCCGGCCGGTGGCGAAGGCTCGACCTGCGGCTGGTACAGGAGGGTCAGGCTCGTCGAGCGTGATCGCCTTGCGCAGATGGTTCTCCAGGACAGGCCGCTCGAAAGCGGTGGCGTTCATCGCCTCGGTGTACAGGCGATAGCCGTCGCCGCCCTGCTCCTTGTCAGTACATCGCCACGTCGGCGTGTTTGAGCAGGGTCTGCGCGCCCCGGCCGTCGTAGGGGACGACGCTGACGCCGATGCTGGCGGTGATGGTGGCTCCTGCCCTTCCAGGGTCAGCGGCAGCTTCAGGGCCGCGAGCAGCTTCTGGGCGACCTTGGCGGCGTCCTCGGGCAGGTCCAGATCCGGCAGCAGCAGGGTGAACTCGTCGCCGCCCATGCGCGCGATCGTGTCCTGGGCCCGCAGGCAGCCCGACAGCCGGTCCGCGATCTCCTGCGGGAGGCGGTCCCCGGCGGAATGCCCCAGCGTGTCGTTGATCTGCTTGAAGCGGTCCAGGTCCACGAACAGCACGGCCGCCGTGCTCTCCTTGCGCTGGGCGGCGGCGAGGAGAGTCCAGCGCCGGTCCAGGAAGAGCGTGCGGTTGGGCAGCCCGGTCAGAGCGTCGTGGTGCACGCCTGCCAGCGGACGGTGTCCTCGGTCAGCTTGCGGGACGTGATGTCGCGCAAATAGATCGACAGTCCCCCCGGCGAGGGGTAGGCGTGCACCTCGAACCAGGTGTGGAGCGGCGGGCAGAACTCCTCGAAGCTGACGCTTACCTGCTCGTCCATCGCCGCCTGGTAGCGCCCGGCAAAGGGCGGGCGGGCGGGTTCGGGGAACTCGTCCCACAGGTTGCGGCCGAGCAGCTCGCTGCAGGGACTTTGCAGCAAGAATTCCGCCTGCGGGTTCAGGTACGTGAACCGTCCCTCGTGGTCGAGGATGAGGAACGCGTCGGTGATGCTGTCCAGGATGTTCCGGATGCGCTCGCTCGACCCCCACAGGAGCTCTTCGGTCTGTTTCCCTTTCGTGACGACGGGGTCAAAGCCGCAGCCCCGCAGTTCCCGCAGGAGCAGCGCCATGTCCTGTTCGGGATCTTCGATGACCAATACCCGGAGCGGTTTCCTCAACGATGTGTTCTTCATCTCGTGGTGCTCTGTGGGATTATCGGCACCGAGACCCCCCGCCAAGAGGGCTTTTTCCCCGGCGGCCACAGAGCGGGCGAGTGAAGGCGTGCTTAGGCGCCGCGCGCGAGCAGGTCGCCGATCGGCTGTCCCTTGCCGTCGTGCGTCACGTAGAAGGGGCGCTTCTCGACCTCGTAGCTCAGCTTGGGCGAGATGCCCAGCGCGTGGTAGATGGTCGCGTGCAGGTCCTGGATCACGACGGGGTTCTCCACGGTCTTGCACGGGCGCTCGTCCGCCGTCTTGCCGTAGAGAAAGCCCTTCTTCACCCCGCCGCCGAAAAGGAGCACGCAGCCGGCGTCGGTGAAGTGGCGGTGCATGCCGTAGTGCTTGGGCTCGGTGATCACCTCGGGGACCTCCACCTGGTCCTTCACCTTCTTGTCCGGCTTGCCCTCGGTCATCATGTCGCGGCTGAACTCGCTCGCCAGGACGATCAGGGTGCGGTCGAGCAGGCCGCGCTCTTCCAGGTCCAGGACCAGCTGCGCGACCGGCGCGTCGATCGCCTTTTTCATGTCGACCAGGCGGGTGTAACCGTTATCGTGCGTGTCCCAGCCCAGAAACGGGACGTACTCGGTCGTCACCTCGATGAAGCGCGCGCCGGCCTCGGTCAGCCGCCGCGCGAGCAGGCACCCAAGGCCGAACCGGCCGGTGTTGTATTTGTCGTACGACGGCTTCGGCTCCCCCTGCAGGTCGAACGCCCGGGCGGCCGGCGAGCTGAGCAGGCGGTAGGCGTTGTCGAGAGAGCGGAGCAGCGACTCCTTCTGGTAGTCGCTGCCGTGCCGGCTGATCGGGCTGTTCGCCGCCAGCCTTTTCAGGAACTTCTGGCGGTTCTCGAACCGGGACGGGCTCATGCCGCGGGGCGGGCGCACGGCCTCCATGGCTTGGTCCGGGAAGGGCAGGTTGAAGGGGCCGAACTCGCTTCCGAGGAAGCCGGCGGTGTGGAAGGCCTTGAGCTCCTCGCCCTCGCCCACGTCGAAGCGCTGGCCGATGTTGATGAAGGCGGGCACGGCGTCGCCCAGCGGGCCGAGCGTGCGCGCGATCACCGCCCCGATGTGCGGCGCGGCCACCGTCTGCGGGGGCGCGTAGCCGGTGTGCCAGTGGTATTGGTGCCGCGAATGGAGGATGAAGCCCAGGTCGGCGGCCGTGTAGGAGCGGACGAGCGTGCCGCGGTCCATGACGGCGGCGAGTTTCTCCAGCCCCTGCGAGAATTGGATGCCGTCCACGGCCGTGGGGATCGCGGGGAAGGTGCTCAGCACGGCGCCGGAAGGCGTGCCGGCGGCATACGGGGTGTGGCGCTTCGGGTCGAACGTCTCGGTGTGCGCCATCCCGCCGGCCATCCAGAGCACGATCACCGTGTCGGCGGTGGCCTTTCCGGCCTCCTTGCGCGCCTCCTCTGCCAGCAGCGGGCGCGGATAGCCCGCGGCGAGCGCGGAAAGCGTCGCCGCACTGGCGCCCTTCAGGAAGTCTCGACGACTCAGGTTATGGTGTAGGCTCATGGCATCCTGTCTCAATAGATCAGCTGGAAATCCGGCAGCATCGTCAGCGCCCAGAGCAGGTCTTCCATGCCTTCCTTGCGCGCGGGCTGCCCGAGCATCTCCGCGGCGGCCTGCCGCTCGGCCCTGGTCGGCGGCCGGCCGAGGGCGTGCTCGTAAAGGGCCGTGACGAGATCTGCGGCCGGCATCCGGGTGTCCCCGGCCCACCGCCGGGCGCCCCGCTCGAGCCGGGCGGCCAGCGTCTGGCCGTTGGTCAGCTCCATCGCCTGCAGGGTCGTCGCGACGCTCGTCCGCTGCGTGACCACCTGCTCACGGTTGGGCCGGCCCAGCGCCTGCAGGAGCGGGTCCGCCAACGCCAGGGCGGCGCGCCCCTCTACCAGCGACCGCTCGCCCGTCACCACGAAAAACTCGACCGACGTCTGCGAGCCGGGTTGCTCCACGGCGCCCGTGTCCGGCCCGGC
>JAUJNC010000420.1 GCA_030446525.1 Armatimonadaceae bacterium | reverse complement strand
GGCATCGGCACCCTCCCCCTGCTCCTGGCCGACCGCATCCTGGTGCGCCCGCAGCTCCTGCTGACCTACCAGGGGTACGACGGGGGAGCCTCTTACCGGGTGGCCGAGGCGAACCTCGCCGGGAGCTACGTCTTCGGCCCGCGCACCGCTCTGGGCGCCGCCTATATCCGCCGCTTCGCGTCGGGCCGGACGCCTTTCTTCTTCGACGTCGTGGACACCACAAACGAGGCCCAGGTCCGCGGCCAGGTCTCCTTCGGCGGCGGCAGGTACACCATTGGCACGCTCCTCCGTTATGACGTGGACCAGAGCCAGTTCTTCGATTTCCAGATCGCCCTGGCCCTGCGCCTGCGCAGCATCGAGCCGCGCCTGACCTACGGCCGGCTGGGCCAACAGATCGGCCTCACCATCGCCCTGCCCGGTCTGACGTTATAGCCCCGAGACGTCCTCGGGGTTCTTCTGGTAGTCGGCGTAAAGGTAGTAGTTCATCGTCTGGGCGGCCTCGGCGCCCGCGTGGACCGCGGAGGCGACCTGCTGGGTGTACATCCGCGTCAGGTCGCCGGCGGCGAACATGCCGGGGATGTTCGTATACCCCTCCTCATCGATCTCGATGTAGCCGTCGGGGTCCAGCGCCACCCCCATCTCGCGGGCAAGCTGCGTGTTGGGACGGACGCCGAGCAGGGAGAAGATCATGTCGCAGGGCAGACGCGTGCCGTCGTCCAGACAGACGGCCGTGATGCGGTCCCCTTCCGGCGTCAGCTCCAGATTGCGCGGTCGGGCGTAAAGGACCGGGACACGCTGCGCCGCGAGGTCCGCGCACTTCTCGGGAGAGAAGCGCGCCTTTTCCCGGTCGGCGACCAGGGTGACATTTCTGGTGAAGAGCAGGAACTGGAGCGTGGTCACGGCGGCTTCGTCAGTGTTGCCGATACAGACGAGCGTTTTGCCCGGCGTGCGGTGGCCGTCACAGGTGATGCACCAGAAGACCTGGCGGCCGATCCACTCGCGGATGCCCGGCACGTCCGGCCAGATGTCCGTGACGCCCGTCGCGAAGAGGAGGGTGCGCCCTTCGAAGTCACCGTCGGTGGTGTATGCGCGGAAGCCCTTCTCGATCTGCTCGACGCGCTGCACCCGGCACTCGCGAAACTCCACACCGAACCGCTCCGCCTGCTTGCGGCCCAGATCGCGCAGCTCGCGCGTGGTAATGCCGTCGGGAAAGCCCAGGTAGTTCTCGTTCACCTGCGCGAACGACGAGCGACCTTGCGCCGCGTCGAGCACGAGCACCCGCCGCGTGAAACGCCCCAGGTACACCGCCGCGGAAAGTCCGGCCGGCCCGCCGCCAAGAATAAGGGCATCGTACATCCGTGTTGCTCCCTGACGCTAGCATACCACGGATTCAGCGGATATCAACCCCCCACACGTTAGCTGACGGTTCCTCGTCGTTCACCGGCCCGGCTACTGGCGGCCCGTGTCGCGCCGCTTGAGCTTCGGGCCTTCCGGGGTGTCAACGACCTCCCAGCCGAGTTCGGCGATCCGCGCGCGCAGGGCGTCCGCGCGGGCGAAGTCGCGCGCTTTGCGCGCGGCTTCACGCTCGGCTACGGCTTCAAGCACCTCGGCGGGGGCCACCTCCGTGGAGGCGGCGTTGCGCTTCGCCGCGCGCTCGGAGGCGCGCTTTTCCAGGTCCAGACCCAGGACGGGGTCGAACGCCTTCCACAAGCGCGGCGAGTCGTAAATGTGCAGCCTGGCCACCACCTTGGGCAACCCGAGGTCGTCGTTCAGGTGCGTCAGCACTTCGTTATACGCCTCGTTGAAGACATTATCCGATTGGAGCGGGTCGTCCCCGCCCTGGGCCAGGCGGTCGTACAGTTTGTTCAGGGCGGACTGCGCGGCGTCCAGTGATTCGGCACGGCCCGTACGGAAGGCGCCCTCCCCTTGCGTTTCGTCCCACTCCCAGGCGAAGTCGAGCGGCGAGCGGTAGTGCGCCGTCAGGCACAGGTAGCGGTAGGCGAGCGGGTCGTACCCCGAATCGATCAGCGTTTGCAGCGTGATGAAGCCCCCCGCCGACTTGCTGACCTTCTTGCCGCCCATGTTCAAAAACGCCGCGTGCATCCAGTGGCGCGCGAACGGCTTGCCGGTGGCCGACTCGCTCTGCGCGATCTCGTTGGTGTTGTGGACCGGGATGTGGTCGATGCCGCCGCAGTGGATGTCGAACGTCTCGCCCAGGTACTTCATGCTCATCGCCGAGCACTCGATGTGCCAGCCCGGGTATCCTACCCCCCAGGGCGACTCCCACTTCATGACGTGGTTGGGCTTATTGCTGAACCA
This sequence comes from Armatimonadaceae bacterium, assembly GCA_030446525.1. The sequence goes on along the minus strand of JAUJNC010000420.1, from coordinate 163 downwards.
GAGCACGAAGTCGGCCGGGTGGCGCTTGTCGACGTCCACGTTCACGTCGTCGCGCGCCCCGACGATCTGGCCGGCCAGGTCCAGCCGCGCCAGTTTGCCGTAGTCGGGGTCCTTGGACGTGTCGAAGTACAGCCCCTCCGGCGTGGTGTAGGTGAACCCCTTC
>JAUJNC010000036.1 GCA_030446525.1 Armatimonadaceae bacterium | reverse complement strand
GTTGTTTGCTTTTTTTGTGTGGTGGGTTGCTTTCTTGATCGGGCGGGCGCGCGCCGCCGTCGCGGCCCTTGAGTGAGTGTATCTGTCGTTCTGGCGCGACCTGTGCCGGGCGCTCGCGCTGCCCTACGACGCGCCCGCCGACGAGGTGGTGCGCCGCGCCGCCCGCGCCGGCGGCGCCGGCGACCGGCAGGGTTTGGAGGAGCGTCTGCGCCGGGTGGTGAACGAATGCGAGGCGAAGATAGAGGCGGGAAAGGTGGCGGAGCGCGACCTCGTGCCGCTGGCCCGTGACCTGGAAGCGCTCAGAAAGGAACTGGGAATTGGGCGAGACGACCGAGAACTTGCCGCGCATCACTGAGGCCGCCGGCGCCGCCGGCGAGGATCTGGCCGCGCCGGCGGCCTTCGCGCCCGGCGCTAACGGCGACGCGGACGCGCCGGCATTCGTGGCGGGCCTGGCCGGGCGGATCGGGGGCGAAGTCCACAAGGCGGTGCAGGGCCAGGAGGAGGTCGTCGAGGCCGCCCTGGTGGCCCTCCTGGCGGGCGGGCACGCCCTCTTCGAGGGGGTACCCGGCACGGCCAAGACCCTGCTGGTCCGGGCGATCGCCCAGGCGTGCCGGGCCGACTTCAAGCGCATCCAGTTCACGCCCGACCTGATGCCCTCCGACATCCTGGGCACCAACGTCTACGAGATGGCGACCGGGGCGTTCCACCTGCGGCGCGGCCCCCTGTTCGGCGAAATCGTGCTCGCCGACGAGATCAACCGCACCCCGCCCAAAACGCAGGCCGCGCTGCTGGAGGCGATGGAAGAGCGGCGCGTCAGCGTGGACGGCGTGCCCAACCCCTTGCCGCCCGTCTTCACCGTGTTCGCCACGCAGAACCCGGTCGAGTACGAGGGCACGTACCCGCTCCCCGAGGCCCAGCTCGACCGCTTCCTGGTCAAGGTGATCGTCCCCTACCCCGGCGAGGACGCCGAGCAGCGGATGCTCGCCGCCTGGGACCGGGGCTTCCGCGCCGCCGACCTGGCCACCGCCGGCATCCGCCCGGTCGCCGCCGTGGAGGACCTGCTGCGCGCCCGCGCGTCCCTGCCCGGCGTCACGGTCGAGCCGAAGATCCTCGGCTACATCACCGCCCTGGTGCGCCGCACGCGCGAGCACCGCCAGCTCACCCTGGGCGCCTCGCCCCGCGCCGCCGTCGCCCTGCTCCAGTCCGCCAAAACGCTCGCCCTGATCCGCGGCCGCTCGTTCGTCATCCCCGACGACGTCAAAGCGATGGCCCTCCCCGTCCTCCGCCACCGCGTACTCCTGCGCCCCGAGGCCGAGATCGAGGGCGTCGGCCCCGACCGCGTCATCGACTCGCTCCTCGAAAGCATCGAGGTGCCCCGGTGAGCGCATCAACGCTCATTATGCGTCTTCGCCGAACAACGCGGAAACGGAGACGGCGGCTGCCGGAGCGGCCAGTGGGGATACCCTTTCGCCGCGGCGGTAGATGCGCCGCGCCCGGTACTCCGCCCCGTCTGGCTCACGGTAAACCTCAAGGTACCGGTCGCGCAGGTTTAAGATCCAGTACTCGACGATCCCCGCCGCGGCGTAGAGCGGCCCTTTCTCGGCGCGGTCCTCGTCCAAGGTGCTGTCAGAGATCTCGACGACCAAACGTGCCTCGGCGGCGGTTGGGAAACGCGAAAGGTAGTCCACCAACTTGCCCACGCACACGGCGAGATCGGGCTGCGGTTGGGAATGAGAGGCGAGGACCAGCGGCTGTTCCGTACGGACGCAAAACCCCTCGCCGAACGCCGCTTTGATAACCTCGTAACCCAGGTTGATCGTGCCCGAATGCGGTGGATTGGGTGGGCTCATCGGCAGTATCTCCCCGTTGATCAGTTCGAACTTCTGGTCGGAGGGGAAGAAGCCCAATTCGCCCAGGCGCGTGAAGTCCTCGCGGCTCCACCGCCACTTGCGCTCCTCAGCGCTCCGCCCCGTCAGGTAAACTTTTTCGGCAGTCGCCTGGCTCATCTGCGGTCGCCTCCTTCCGCATTATACCCGATCTGTTTTCCCGAACAAGGGGGGCTTTCGGCCTCGAACGCAGGCAAAAGGGGCCTCTGTCTTCTCTGTCTCGGCGATACCGGCGGACAAAACCGTGATTTGACCTGCGCCCTCATCCTCCGTTATAATGACCTCGAAAGCAGGCGAGACACGGGGGTGGCTGAGACATGAAAGTTCTGGTGACGGGCGCGGGCGGGATGCTGGGGACGGACCTTTGCGCGGATCTGGCGGCGCGGGAGCATGAGGTGGTGGCGACCGACCTGCGGGAAGGGTTCGTCCCGCTCGACATCACCGACACCAGGGGCACGCTTGCCGCGATCCGCGAGCAGAAGCCCGACGCCATCATCCACTGCGCGGCGTGGACGAATGTGGACGGCGCGGAGCGCGACCCGGACGGGGCGTACAAGGTGAACGCCCTGGGCTCGTGGAACGTCGCCGCCGCCGCCGCCGCCGCGGACGCGCTCCTGGTCTACGTCTCCACCGACTTCGTCTTCGACGGCAGGAAGGGCGCGCCGTACACGGAGTTCGATGCGCCCAACCCGCTGGGGCAGTACGGGGCGTCTAAAGAGGCGGGCGAGCGACTGGTGCGCCAGACCCTCCCCGGCAGGCACATCATCGCGCGCGCGTCCTGGCTTTTCGGCGCGCACGGCAATAACCTGGCCTATGTGGCGATGCGGCTGGCCAAGACCCAGCCGGAGGTGCCCTTCGTCACGGACCAGATCGTCAGCCCGACCTTCACAAAAGACCTTTCGCGTAAGCTGATCGACCTGATCGAGGACCCGCTGCCGGGCACCTACCACGTCTGCAACGCCGGCCAGTGCTCCCTGTTCGACTTCGCCAAAGCCGTGATCGAGGGCGTCGGCTCCCCAACGCCCGTCGTGCCGATCACCCTCGCCCAGTACGTCGAGCGGTTCAGCCCGCCCGCCGAGCGCCCCGCCCACTCCCCCCTGCGCCGGCTCGCCCTGGAGATGCGCGGCATGGACGACATGCCGACCTGGCAGGAAGCGGTCGCGCGGTTCCTCACGCTGGTCCCGGAAGACAAGAAATAGGCCGCGGATGTCGGGCAAGGCTCAGGGCGCGGTTATAACGGGTAGCCTTCCTTCTCGATAACCTCGGCGGCGAGGTCGCGGCGCAGCTGCAGGGGGCTGGCTTCCCAGCGGCCCAGGCGGTCGAGCAGGGCGGCGATGCCGGTGAACGGCTCGTCGCGCCAGTCCACGACGTCATCCAGGGAGGGCAGGGCGTCCAGGGCGTAGCGGGCGCCGGCGAGCGCCTCGTCGGCGTAATCGCGGGCGGCGACCTGCGCGGCGAGCAGCGCGGTGTCGTAGTGGGCCGCGCCGCGCGTTTGCAGCTTCCGGCAGCGCAGGGAGACGCTTTCCAGGGCGTAGGCCGCGCAGATCACGTCGGCGATGGCGGCGACGATCTCCTGCGTCTCGCCGAACGCGTCGCCCAGCCGCTCGGTTGCCTGGTAAAGCAGGAACAGCGCCAGGCGCTTCGTGTCCTCGCCCGCCGCGGCGATGGCGTCGAGCGGGTCGTCGAAGAAGGGCGGGTTCGGGATCTGCGCGCGCGTGAGCGCGTCGGTGGCGCGCAGGCCGGCGTCCCGCAGCGGCAGGCGGCCCTGCTTGTCCCGGCGCAGCAGGGTGTTCACGATCGCCCGCCGCACGAGCTCGTTGGCCCCCTCGCCGATGCGCGGCAGCCGCTGGGCGCGCCCGGCGCGCGCGCGGCCGGGAAGTTCTCGGTGTAGCCGTAGCCGCCGTGGATCTGGATGGCCTCGTCGGTCATGCGGCTGTAGGTCTCCGAGCCGACGACCTTGACGATGCTGCACTCGACGGCGAACTCCTCGGCGGCGGGGTGGTAGCGCGCCGCGGCGTCCGGCGCATCAGGACCCATCCTTCGAACGCCCGGTCAGGCTGCCCGCCAGCCGGCAGACCATGCTCTCCAGGCCGAAGGTCGCGCGGCCATCTCGGCCAGCTTGTGCCGGATCAGGCCGAAATCGCCGAGCGGCCTGCCGAACGCCCGGCGCTGCTTGGCGTAGGCCGCGCTGACCGCCGGCGCCTTGAGCCCGCCGGTCGCGCCGGCCTCCAGCTTGAACCGGCCCAGGTTCAGCGCGCAGAAGGCCGCGCGTAGTGCCCGCGCCCACGGGCAGGGCGTTCTCGACCGGCACGGGGACGTTTTCCAGGATCACGCGGCGCGTCGACGTCCCGTGCATCCCCAGCTTGTGCTCCTCCTTGCCGAACAGGGCAACCAAAGTCGCGCTCCACCAGGAACGCCGTGACCTTGTCTCGGTCACCGTCCACCTTCGCGAACACGGTGAAGAAGGCGCGCGCGAAGGCGGTGTTGGTGATCCACATCTTGACGCCGTTCAAGGTAATGCTTCCCGTCGGGCGAAAGGGCGGCCTGGTCTGCAGCGCCAGGGCGTCGGAGCAGGTTCGCCTCGCTGGGTGCGAATATGTTGATCCCACTCGCCGCTGGGCAGCTTCGGCCAGGTAGCGGCTTTCTGGTCGTGGCTGCCGAAGAAGAGCAGGGTCGCGATCACGGTGTGCGCCTCGTGGGTGAGCGCGAAGGACTGCTGCCAGTTCGGCTTTTCGGCGATCAGGGCCGACGTCGTGTGTTTGAGCCCAGGCCGCCGTACACCTCCGGCGCACGTCCGCGCCGAGCAGGCCAAGCTCGCCCGCCTTGCGCATCGGGCCGTGCATGAGTTCGTGGTCGCCGCGCTCGATGCGCTCGGTGTGCGGCAGGACCTCATCCCGGAGGAAGTCGTCGGCGGTCTGCTTGATCAGCCGGTCCTCCGGGCTGAAATCTTCCGGCACAAACACGCCGCGCGTGTCGGTATTCTCGAGGAGGTAAGCCCCCCCGGTGGGGCCTTGTCCATGCACCAACATCTGCCTACTCTTTGAAGCAAGGGAGCAAAAGGCTCCCTCCAGGCTAGGCTCGCTGGTTTGATTATAACACGGGCCTGCGCAGGCTGCCGCGGAGCAGGAACCGGCGTAGCGAGAGCGAAATTAGAGGTAGATCGATACCCTGCGACGGAGCATATCGTTTGGAAACCCTCGAAACCCGAGTAGACACCGGGGCCCCCGGCTTCCGGGAGAACGCCGCGCACCATGCGGCGCTCGCGGCCGGGCTGCGGGAGGCGCTGGCGCTGGTGAAGAAGGGCGGCGGGGAGGAGGCGGTCGCCAGGCACCGCGCGCGCGGCAAGCTGCTGGCCCGCGAGCGGATCGACGGCCTGCTCGACCCCGGCGCGCCCTTCCTGGAGCTTTCGGCGCTGGCGGCCTATGAGATGTACCGCGGCGAGGCGCCGGGCGCCGGCATCGTCGCCGGCATCGGGCCGGTCGCCGGGCAGGAGTGCGTCGTGGTCGCCAACGACGCGACCGTCAAGGGCGGGACCTACTTCCCGCTCACCGTCAAAAAGCACCTGCGCGCGCAGGAGATCGCCGAGCAGAACCGTTTGCCCTGCATCTATCTGGTCGATTCGGGCGGCGCGTACCTGCCCTTGCAGGCGGAGGTCTTCCCCGACCGCGATCACTTCGGGCGCATCTTCTACAACCAGGCGCGCATGTCCGCGCGGGGCATCCCCCAGATCGCCGCCGTTCTGGGCAGCTGCACGGCGGGCGGCGCGTATGTGCCCGCCATGAGCGATCAGGCGGTCATCGTCAAGGGCAACGGGACGATCTTCCTGGGCGGCCCGCCGCTCGTCAAGGCCGCCACAGGCGAGGTGGTGACGGCCGAAGAGCTGGGCGGCGCGGACGTACATACGCGGCTGAGCGGCGTCGCCGACTACGAGGCCGAGGACGAGGCGGATGCCCTGCGGCTCGTGCGCGAGATCGTGGGGGGGCTCAACCGGCGCAAGCAGGTCGGCGCCGACCTCGCCCCGCCCGAGGACCCGCTTTACGACCCGGCGGAGATCTACGGCATCCTGCCGCGCGAGCTCCGGGAGCCGTTCGAGGTGCGCGAGGTGATCGCCCGCCTGGTGGACGGCAGCCGCTTCCACGAGTTCAAGCCCCGGTTCGGCCCGACCCTGGTCTGCGGGTGGGCGCGCTGGATGGGCTACCCGGTCGGCATCCTGGCCAACAACGGCGTGCTGTTCTCCCCGAGCGCGCTCAAGGGGGCGCACTTCATCGAGCTCTGCTGCCAGCGGCGCATCCCGCTCGTCTTTCTGCAGAACGTCACCGGCTTCATGGTCGGCCGCGAGTACGAGCAGGAGGGGATCGCCAAGCACGGCGCGAAGCTGGTGACGGCCGTCGCGAGCGCCGAGGTGCCCAAGTTCACGGTCATCCTCGGCGGGTCGTTCGGCGCGGGCAACTACGGCATGTGTGGGCGCGCCTTCGGCCCCCGGCAGCTCTGGATGTGGCCCAACGCGCGCATCTCGGTGATGGGCGGCGAGCAGGCCGCCAGCGTCCTTTTGACCGTCAAGCTCGACCAGCTCGCCGCGCGCGGCCAGACGATGACCCCCGAGGAGCAGGCCGAGTTCAAGCGCCCGACCCTGGAGACCTATGAGCGTGAGGGCAGCCCCTACTACAGCACCGCCCGCCTGTGGGACGACGGCATCCTCGACCCCGTGGACACCCGCATGGCCATCGGCCTGGGCCTCTCCGCCGCCTACAACGCGCCCATCCCGGAAACCAGGTTCGGCGTCTTCCGGATGTGAAGAAAAAAGGAGCCTGACCCATGACGGTTTCGCAAAACATGGCACGCAAAATAGAGCGTATTGCCGAGGCGTTCGGCCACTTTATTGCGACGACCCAGGAAGACCGGTTACACTGGCGTCCGGCGGCGGACCCGGCGTCTCGAACCCGCTCGGTTTTGGAATTAGCCAGCGAGTGCATCCGGGACAACCGTCACTATGCCGCCCTTTTGCGGGGCGAAAACCCGGTCTCACCCGGACCCGGGCGCGAGCAGCCCGCCCTCCCTTTTGTCGACGGGAAGGACGCCCAGATTCAGCTGGTCGAAAGCGGTCGGGAACTTGCGGCGGCCGTCCGCGCCGTGGGCGGAGAGGGTCTGACGCGCATCTACCCGCGGTGGAAAGGGCGTGTGTCCGGTGAGCTCCTCCTCGAGATCGCATACCGGGGTATGGCCTACCACGCAGGCCAGGTCAACTATATCCAGACCCTGTACGGGGACACGGAATTTCACCTGCCTCCAACCTGGCTCTAGGGCAAGTGCATGGACTACACCCGAATACTGGTAGATAGCCGCCCGCCGGCCGCCCAGGTGACGCTGAACCGGCCCGACGTGCACAACGCCTTCGACGAGACGTTGATCGCGGAGCTGAGCGACTGCTTCGCGCGCCTGAGTGAGGACCCGGCGGTGCGGGCGGTGGTGCTGCAGGGGGCGGGCCCGTCGTTCTGCGCGGGGGCGGATCTGGCCTGGATGGGGCGCATGGCGGGGTACACGCGCGCGCAGAACGTGGCGGACGCGCGTGCGCTGCAGCGGATGTTTGCCGTCATCGCGCGCTGTCCCAGGGTGACCGTCGCGCGGGTGCACGGCGCGGCCATCGGCGGCGGCGCGGGATTGGCAGCCGTGTGCGACATTGCCATCGCGGCCCCGGAGGCGACCTTCGCGTTCAGCGAGGTGCGGCTCGGCCTGGCCCCGGCGGTGATCGCGCCCTACGTCGCGGAAAAGATCGGGATGGGCGCGGCCCGGGCGCTGTTTGTGACCGGCGAGCGGTTCACGGCGTCTGAGGCGTATCATCTTGGTCTGGTGCAGCAGCTCGCCGCTCCCGGAGGGCTCGATGCGGCAGTACAAAAAACCGTCGAGGCCGTGCTGCAGGCCGGACCGGAGGCTATCGCGGCCGCGAAGCGGCTGCTGCGCGGCATCGCGGGTAAGACGCCGGAGGAAGCGGCCGACGCGACCGTGGAATGTATCGCGGCGCTGCGCGTCAGTCCGGAAGGGCAGGAGGGCATCCGTGCGTTCGTGGCGAAGCGGAAGCCACGCTTCGCGGAACCGGAGGCTCTGTGAAGCCGTCTGCCGCTGCCGTGCAGCCGCGCCGAAACGACCGGCAACCGGGCGCAAGCGCGCACTCGCGGGCGGCGTGGTTCCGGTTCTGGCTCAAAGTCTCCCGGCCCGGCCTCTGGTCCACGGCGGCCTGGTTTTATCTGGTTCGCTGGAAGAGCCGCCCGCCGCTGGACCTGGTGAATCAGATCGGCTACCTGCTCGTTTTCTTGCTCAGCAGCTGGCTGAACGATCTGCCGCAGCTCCCGTGGGCCACCTTCCTGTTCGGGGCGCTCTTTGCCATGCACGCGCATCTGTTCGGGCAGATCATGGACATCCTGCCGGACCGCGAGGCCGGGCGCCGGACCACGGCAACGCTGCTGGGGGTCCGCGCCTCCAAGCTGCTGCTGGTTCTCTTCCTGGTCGCCGAAAGCGCACTCGTGGCGGTGTTGTTCAAGAACGCGGCGATCGGCGCGTTTTTGGGGCTCGCCGCCGTCTGGTTTCTCCTGGACGTCGGCTTGATCTGGAAAGAACGACTGTATACGCAGGGCCAGATACGCCTTTTTGCGTTCGGCCTGAACGGCGTGGCCCTGGGCAGCATGCCCTGGATGTGGGCGACGGGAAGCCTCACCCGTCTGCCGTAACCTGGCCGGATAGGAGATTCAAGATGAACGCCGGATGCCGGCCCTTTCTTGTGGTGATACTGGGCTGCCTTTCTGTTCTTTGGGGCAGCCCTCCGGTCGCCGCGGCGCAGGGGAACAACGTTTCCTTTCCGAAGGTGTCTGCCGGGAAGATGGTCAACGGCTTTCGCACGGCGGCGCTTTATTTGAATGACGCCGACCAGCCCATGGGCGGGCGCTTCCTGCACGCGCGCACCGGGTTCACGTTCGATCTGCTGCAGATTCAGTCCGTCCCGCAGGGCTTCCTCTGGGTCAACTCTTTCCCCACCTCGGATCGGGGAGAGCCACACACCCAGGAGCACCTCCTGCTGGGCAAGGGCAACGTGGGCCGCGCCGTGTCGGGCCTGGAAGACATGTCCCTCGCCCGTTCCGGCGCCTTCACGCAGCAGTGGCGCACTGCGTACCACTTCCACACCGCCGCCGGGCCCGAGGTGTTCTATAAACTGTTCGAACGACAGGTGGACGCCCTGCTCCACCCCGATTACACGGACGAGGAGATCCGCCGTGAGGTGCGCCACTTCGGCGTGACGGAGAATCCCGGCAACCAGGCGCTGCGGCTGGAAGAAGAAGTACGGTCTACAACGAGATGGTCAGGCTCGTTTGACCGGCCAGTGACCCGGCTTTCCGCGCGATCGATATCGCCCTGTACGGCAAGGACCATCCGCTCTCCTATTCTTCCGGCGGTCTGCCCTCGGCGATCCGCGAGATGCGGCCGGAACACATCCGGAAGTTCCATCGCGAGAACTATCATCTGGGCAACATGGGGATGATCGGCTCCTTTCCCAAGGAGATGTCGCTCGGCCATATCCTCGGCAGGATGAACGCCATCCTGAACCGGCTTCAGCCAGACGCGCCCAAGCGGGCGGTCAAGACCGAGGCCGACCTTCCCGCCCCGCGGATGGCCCCGGCGGGGCAAGATCGAGATCGTCACATACCCTCACAAGAACGACCAGCAGCCCGGTCAGATGCTCTTCGCCTGGCCCGCGACCCGGGAGCTGGATGCGCGGGAGGAGCTGCTGCTGGGCTTGTTCCTGCAAAACCTGGCCGGCGACGCGACCACCAATCTTTACAAGCGCTTTGTCGACACCAGGACGCGCGTGATGGATCTGGGCGCGAAGGGCGTTTCTGGTTTTGTGAGCGAGGACCAGGGCCACCCGGTGTATGTCATCGTGAACGACGTCGCGCCCGTTCACATGACCGAGGAGAGATCGCGGCCGTGCGGCAAAAGGTGAGCGAGGAGATCGCCCGCATCGCCTCCTTCAAGGACGGCTCGCCCCGAACATGGCGGAGTTCAACGCGCGCCTCAAAAACCGCGTCATCCAGAACCGGCGCGACCTGAGCAAGTTCGTCAACTCGCCGCCGGGGTTCGGATTTCGCGGCACCTCCTCCGGCTGGATGTCGCATCTCCACCGGCTGGGCGAATCGAACGGCTTTCGCAAGTCCGTCACCATGAAACCGGAAAGGGCTTTTGTCGAGAAGCTCCTGGCAAGCAAGAAGAATTTCTGGCGCGGCTACCTCGCCAAATGGAAGCTCTCCCAGACGACGCCGTATGCCGGGGCGGCGCGCCCGGACCCCGCCCTGATCCGGCAAGAAGAGAGCGCGACCGGCAGGCGCGCGCCGAGCGGAGGTCGCCCGTTTGAAAGCGCGGTACGGCGTCCGTGACGGGCGGAAGCGATCCGCCGCTACCGGGCCGATTACGACGCGGCCACCGCCCAGCTTGAAAGACTTGCCCGGCAGGATGCCGCGCTTCGCTTCGTCGATACGCCGCCGCTGACACTTGATGACCGAACCGATTACAAAATCTCCGCGCTGCCCGGTGACGTACCCATGGTCGCCTCGACCTTCGATAACATGACGAGCGCGGCGACCGGACTTGCGCTGCGCCTCGACGGCGTGCCCCAAAACGAGCCTGGCATACCTGTCGATTTTTCCGGCTCTTCTGACCCGAGTGGGGGTCATCCACAACGGCGAGCCGGTGTCTCACGAAGAGATGAGCGAGATGCTCCGCAGGGGAGATCCTGGGCCTCAGCGCCTATTTCAGCACCAACTTCCGCACGGGCCGCGCCGAACTGGTGGTGCGCGGGGCGGGCAACGACGCGGCGGAGGCGCAAAGGGCGGTGCAGTGGATGAAGCGGGTCTTGCTCCATCCCGACTGGCGGCCGGAGAACCTCGCGCGCATCCGCGACGTGGTGGACCAGGCGCTCAGCGGCCTGCGTAACCGGATGCAGGGATCGGAAGAGTCATGGGTGAACAACCCGGCCGACGCGTACTGGCGGCAGGACAACCCGCTGCTCTTGACCACCGCGTCTTTTCTGACGCAGGCGCACAACGTCCACCGCCTGCGCTGGATGCTCAAAGATGCCGGACCGCCCCCAAACCGCGAGGCGATCGCCGCTTTCCTGAGCAAGCTCGCCGACGCCGGCGCGCAGGCAGGGCGCACGGAACTGGGGACGCTGCTCGGCGCCCTGCAGGCGCAGGGGTCTGCGGCGGAGAAAGTGCCGGCCGGCCTGAGGCCCTATGCGGACGATTTCGCGCGCCTGCCCCGGGAAGCCGGGACGCTGGCGGTCGAAGCGGCCGAAGACCTCGAGCAGCTTTTGACGGACATCCCCGACGCGACCCTGGCGGCCGACTGGGCCTACCTCTGCCGTCAGATGCGACAGGATCTCCTGGTCCCGCCGGAGAAGGCGCTGGCCGATCTGAACGCGGTACGGCGCCGATTGCTAAGGACGGGAAACGCGCGGATGTTCCCTGATCGGCTCGCGCGCCAGCCAGCAAAGCTGCAGGGCGGCCTTCGTGATCTGCTGGCCGGTCTGGAGAGAGCGCCGGTGAGCGCTGCCACCCACGCCCGCACCCGGTCGATCGACGAACGCCTGCGCGCCCGCGCGCCGGGGAGCCGACGGGGCGCCGGTCTTTGTCGGCCTGATCCACCCGAACAGCCAGAGCGGGGTCTTTTTGAACTCCGCTCCCGGTGTGACCTATGAGGATACGGATCGCGCGAAGCGCTCCTGCAGTTCCTCGCATCGAAGCTCTACGCGGGCGGCGGGGGGCACGGCATCTTCATGAAGACGTGGGGCGCGGGGCTGGCCTACAGCAACGGCCTCCGCGGCTCCGCCGCCACCGGACGGATGGGGTACTATGCGGAGCGCACGCCGGAACTGCCACAGACCCTGCGGTTCGTGATCGAAGAGCTTAAAGCGCCGCGCGATCCCGGCCTGGTGGAATACGCGGTGGCGCAGGCGCTGGGCGAGTCCCGCTCCGCTTCCGGCTACGAAGCGCGCGGCGAGGCGATGGCGGCGGACCTGGCGGACAGGATAACCCCGGAGAAAGTGCGCCGCTTCCGCCGGGCCATCCTTGCACTGCGCCCGCTGCCAGACCTGTCGGACGAGCTTTACGACCGGATGGGGACGTTTACGCCAGAGTCCTGCCGGGCTACGCGGTGGGATCGAAAGACGTCGCGGGCGCGGTATACTTTGTCATCGGCCCGGAAAAACAGTTCGGACTGTACGAAGAGTACCTCAAGTCTGTCGGAGGCCGGGACGCACGGCTCCACCGGCTGTATCCGCGCGATTTCTGGGTGACGCTGGAAAGCGACTGAGCGTACAACAAAGGGGGAATACTCTGATGGATCTGGTCACCGTCGAGTCCAGCATGATCCACGCCGTCGGTTACGACCCGGGAAGCAAGGAGCTTGAGGCGGTGTTCAACAGCGGCCGGATCTACCGCTACAAGGGTACCGCGGGAGGTGTACGACGGGCTGCTGGCTGCCGGTTCGAAGGGCCAGTACATGCGCGCCCACGTCATCGATGTGTACCCGGACTACGAACTCTCGCGCCGGCGCTGAAAGGAGCCGCCGGCGCGGGTGATTCAATAATCGCTGGCACCATGAGACGACTCCCTGATCGCCAACCGCGGCGAGATCGCGGTCCGCATCATCCGGGCCTGCCGGGAGAGCGGGATCTCCCTGTCGCGGTCTACTCAGAAGCGGATAAGGACGCTTTGCACGTCGCCCTGGCGGACGCGGCCTACCCGATCGGCCCCGGCCCGGCATCGGAAAGCTACCTGCGGATCGATACTTGATGCCGCCCGGCACGCAGGGGCGGATGCCATCCACCCCGGGTACGGGTTCCTGTCGGAAAACGCCGCCTTCGCCCAGGCGTGCGAAGAGGCGGGGATCACCTGGGTCGGGCCGCCGGCGGGCGTCATCCGCCTGCTCGGCGACAAGAGCGCGGCCAAGCGCCTGATGGAGGCCGCGGGCGTGCCGGTGGTGCCGGGCTACGCGGGCGACGACCAGGGCGACGAGCGGCTCCGCGCGGAAGCGGAGCGGGTCGGGACGCCGCTCCTGATCAAGGCGGCGGCGGGGGCGGCGGCCGCGGGATGCGTGGTGCGCGCCCCGGGGAGTTCCTGGGGCTGCTACAGGAGGCCCGGCGGGAGGCGCGGGCGGCGTTCGGCGATGACCGCGTGCTGCTGGAGCGCTACCTCGATCGGCCCCGCCACGTCGAGTTCCAGATCGTCGGGGACGCGCAGGGCAGCCTGGTCCACCTGTTCGAGCGCGAGTGCTCGATCCAGCGGCGGCACCAGAAGATCGTCGAGGAAAGCCCTCGCCCGCCCTGGATGGCGCGCTGCGGGCGCGCATGGCCGGGGCGGCCCTGGGCGCGCGGCCGCGGCGGCGGGCTACGTGAACGCGGGCACGGTCGAGTTCCTGCTGGAGGAGCGGGAGGGCGGCGACCACCGGTTCTACTTCCTGGAGGTCAACACCCGCCTCCAGGTCGAGCACCCGGTGACGGAAACCCTCACGGGCATCGACCTCGTGCAGCTGCAGCTGCGGATCGCCGACGGCGAGCCGCTGCCGTTCGCGCAGGACGCGGTGTGCGCCTCCGGCCACGTGATCGAGGCCCGGATCTACGCCGAGGACGCCGCGGCCGGCTTCCTGCCCTCGGTCGGACAACTGGCGCAGTGGATCGAGCCGGCCGGGCCGGGCGTGCGGGTGGACTCCGGGGTCGAGCGGGGGAGCGACGTTTCGCCCCACTACGACCCGCTCCTGGCGAAGCTGATCGTGCGCGGGGCGACGCGCGCCCAGGCGCTGGCCCGCATGGAGCAGGCTTTGATGAATTTCCACGCGCTCGGTGTGCAGACCAACGTCGCCTATCTGCTGGCGATCGTCCGCCACCCGGCCTTCCAGGCGGGCGAGACTTCGACGCGCTTTCTCGACGAGCACTTCGCCCCCTGGAAGCCCGAAGGGGCCGTCCCGAACGACGTGCTGCTGGCCCTGGCCGCCGAGGCGTTGACCCGCAGCGACACGCGCCCCGTCGCGGCCGCCGCCGATCCCGGCGCCGATCCGCACAGCCCCTGGCGCACCGGCGACGCGTGGCGAAACACGAAGTGACGCAAAGGCTAGGCCCTGCCAGATGCAGCTGACCTTTCAACACAACGACAACAGGATCGCGCTGCACGTCGAGCCGGACGGGGACGGCTGGCGCGTGCGCCTGCCCGACGGAACGGAGCATCGCATCACGGCCCGCCGCCTGCCGGGCGACGTTTTGCAGATCAGCGAATCCGGACGCCAGGCGCCGGAGGCGCGCATCTTTCGTGTGCCGTTCGCGCGCACGGAGCGCGGCGCGCATTTCTCGCTCGCGGGGGAGGCGTACTCGTTCGGCGCCCCCGCGGCGCGCCGGGCGGGCGTTGCGCGCGGGGGCGCCGCGGGCGTGCTCACCGCCCCCATGGTCGGCGTCGTGGTGGACGTAATGGTGCAGCAGGGACAGGCGGTGGAAGCCTACCAGCCGCTGGCCGTCATCGAAGCGATGAAGGTCATGGCGACGGTCGAGGCCCCCTTCGCGGGGACGGTCAAGGCGGTCCATGTTCACCAGCGCCAGCGGGTCGAACACGGCGCGCCGGTGGTGGAGATCGAAGAAAGGAAGGGGGGCGAGGGATGACCGACGTGCGGCGGGTGCGGGTGGTGGAGGTCGGCCCCCGCGACGGGCTGCAGAACGAGGCGACCCTGGTGCCCACCGAGGATAAGGTGCGGTTCGTGGAGATGCTCGCCGATGCGGGGTTCGCCGACATCGAGGTGTCTTCGTTCGTCAGCCCGGAGCGTGTGCCGCAGCTCGCGGACGCCGCCGACGTCTTCGCCCGCCTCGCCCCCCGCCCCGCGGTGCGCTACTCGGCGCTGGTGCCCAACGCGAAGGGGCTGGAACGCGCCCTGGCCGCCGGGGTCCGGGCCATCGCCCTGTTCACCGCCGCGAGCGAGACGTTCACGCAAAGGAACATCGGCATGACCATCGCCGAGTCGCTCCGCGGCTTCCGCGCGCTCCTCCCCACGGCCCGCGCGCACGGCCTGTGGGTGCGCGCCTACGTCTCGACCGCGTTCGTCTGCCCGTACGAGGGTCCCATCCCACCCGGACGCGTCGTCCCCGTCGCCGGGGAGCTGCACGCCCTGGGGGTCGACGAGGTCTGCCTGGGGGACACCATCGGGCAGGCCACTCCGGACGCCGTCGCGCGGCTGGCCGAGGCGCTGGCGCCCGTGCTGCCCCGGGAGCGCACCGCGTACCACTTCCACGACACGCGCGGCGCCGCGCTCGCGAACGTGCGGACAGCCCTGCGGCACGGCGTCGCGGTCTTCGACGCGGCGGCCGGCGGCCTGGGCGGCTGCCCGTTCGCTCCGGGGGCCCCGGGCAACCTGGCCACGGAAGCTCTGGTGGCGCTGCTCCACGGCATGGGCCTCGAGACCGGCATCAGCGCGGAAAAGGTCGCCGCCGCTTCCCGGCTCCTCGGGCCGAAGCTCGGCCGCCCGCCGGCCGCTTGTTCATAAACTCGCGGCGGCCTCCACGTGGCGCGGCAGCAGCACCCTCGGGGGAGCCCAGTACCCCCACACCAGGAAAGGCAGGGGTACCCTGCCTCTTCGGAGAGCTTGCAGAAGCCCCCGCCCTCGGGGACCGCCTCGGAACAGTCCGCGAAGGGGCGGACGAGTCCCCGGTTCTTGGTGTTGTTCTGTTTGCCCGCCGCGATGGGCGCCACCAGCACCTCCGTCCGCAGGTCTTCTTTATGCTCGTCGTAAAGGTACCGGCGCAGGGCCAGGAACTCCTCGCCGGCGAAGCTCATTCACCATGCGCTGGGCCCGGTGCTGTTCTTCCTGGTTCAACTGCTTGTAGCTTTGTATCAGCTGTTCATAGGGAGCGACCGGCGCCGACCGGTCTTTGATGAACCAGTGAAGCGTCACCTGACCGTGCCCCTTGAAGTTCTTCATGTTCCCGTAGGGGAGATATAGCTTAACCACCGACTTTTTCTCCTGTCCTCCCAAGTTTATAGAACGATACCGCCCCTACCGCCGCCCCGTGCGTGCGCTCTTGTAACGGGAGCTGCCGCGATCGCGGCGCGGGGGAGGCGGGGCGCCGCTCTCATCGCCGGGGGCCGGGGCCCGGAGCGCCTGCGACAGGTCGAGTGCTTTGCCGCAGCCGGAACAGAAGTAGTTGTTGCGCGCCACGGCTGCCGGGGGCACCGAGGACCGGGAGCCGCAGGACGGGCAGGCGATCGAAATCTCGCGCCGCCCGCCGGGTGTGAAGGGTCGCATCCGCTTTTTCTCCTTGCTTTCCGCCCCGCACGCCGGCAGGGCAGGAGCCACCGCAATAAAAAGCAGGGGCCACAGACAACACACTTGCCGTAGCCCCTGCCGCTCGCGAGCACCCGGGCTCGCACGCTATCAATTGTCTGTTACTTCGAGGGTGCGCTCACGCAGCGCCCGGTTCGCTAGTAGCGGCCGCCGCGGCTGCCACCGCCGCCGCCACCGTAACCGCCGCCACCGCCGCCGCTGCGACCGCCGCCTCCACCGTAACCGCCGCCGCCGCTGCGACCGCCGCCGCCACCGCCACCGCGATCCTCACGAGGCCGGGCCTCGTTGACCGTAAGCGGCCGGCCATCCAGATTGTAGCCGTTGAACCGGGTGATCGCCGCCTGCGCCTCCTGGGCGTTGGGCATCTCCACGAAGCCGAAGCCCTTCGACTGCCCCGAATACCTGTCTTCGACGATGCTCGCGTCGGTGACCTCGCCCGCCTGCGCGAACAGATCGCGCAGCCCCTGCGAGCTCGTGTTGTAGGAGATTCCCCCCACGTAGATCCTCATAACCGTCTCCTCGTGTGTGCGCCGACGTTGTAGCGCACGCTTCGCGTCGCCCCTCTAAGTGATAACTCTCTCGCGCTCGTGCGAGAGTACGTGCAGCACACAAACAACAGAAGAGCAGGATCTGGAAACGGGGGTAAGCCCGGCAGAAGGCACTGACACTGTTTGTTGGATACCAGCGGGTGGAGGGTCGCACCCGCGAAAAGCACACCTTGAGTATAGCATAACTCGCTGTAAATCGCCACCGCGCCGGGAACTTCCTCTTGACAGCGCCGCTCCCCCTATTATATAGTTGGCCCATATCCCAGGGCGAAGACTCTGGTGAAGCATCTGCTGGTTCGGGACAAGGTGGACGCGAACGTGCTGGAGCGGCGGGCGCCGAGCGTGCGCCCCGAATCCAAAGGGGAAGAAAGGAAACCAAGATGTGTTCAAAGTACGATGACGTAATAAAAGGCGCTCGGCGCGCCCCCCGCCCCCCGGAGCGGGGTTCACGCTGATCGAGCTTCTCGTGGTGATCGCCATAATTGCGATCCTCGCCGCCATCCTTTTTCCCGTCTTCGCCCAGGCCCGCGAGAAGGCCCGGCAGATCGCCTGCGTGTCCAACAACAAGCAGATGGCGCTGGCCGTCATGCAGTACGCCAACGACTACGACGAGACACTGCCCACTATCGGAGACCTCGGCGAGGAAAGAGGGCGCTGGATGTGGCAGATCCTGCCCTACGTCAAGAACCTGGACGTGTACACCTGCCCGAACCTCCCGAACAACACCTTTAACGGGACGAGATACGCCGCGGCGGTCATACCCGGCAGACCCGGCAGCACCGCCACCGGATATGGCTGGAACCTTAACTTGAACTGTGCCGCAGGGCTTGAGTCAAGCAACCAGTGTGGTCCCAACGCGCAGGGTTACGCCCTGGCCAGGATTGCGAAACCGGCCGCCACCATCATCATCGGCGACACGGGCTTCGATAAGGTCCACGGCTTCAAGATGTTCGCCCGTGACCCGCAGTTCGCGCCGGCAAGCCACATAGCACCCGGCTACTGGCCCCAGTTCCGGCATCACGCGACCCGGACCAAGCCGGTCCAGGACTCGCAGAACAATGTCACGCGCCAGATGCCGCTGGAGGGCTTGTGCAGCTTCGTGTTTCTGGACGGCCACGCCAAGGCGCTGGGCCGGGGGACGGCCTTTGAAAAGGCGCCCAACCGGGTGGAGGACGGCCAGACGCTGACGGACGGAGAGGCAGGCAGCGCCGGCGGCGCCAATCCGCCCCCCAACCCCAACACCGAGTACGTGCTGTGGAACATCCACTGAGGCCGGGCTCCGTTCGGCGCGAACCGTTCTTGCCGGGACGGTTCGCGCCGTCTCCCGCCTCGGTCACCATCCGCCCCTGAACCCGGAGATCACATTTCACGTCCTTTGGAGAGATGATGCGTTTTCTTATCCGTCTGTTGGTGGTTCCCTTCGTATTCCTCGGGGTAATCAACCCTGCGGCGGCGCAGCAAACCGGCGCACAACCCGGCTCGTCGCCGCCGAACATTTTGCTTATCATCTCGGATGACCATAGCCAGTCCAGCATGGGCTGCTACGGGGATCCGGTCGTGCAGACGCCGAACCTGGACCGCCTGGGCCGCGAGGGCATGCGCTTCACCAGCGCCTTCGTCACCTCGCCCCAGTGCAGCCCGAGCCGCTCCTCGATCTTCACCGGGCAGGTGCCGCATACCACGGGCACCTCGCGCCTGGCCGCGCCCCTGCGCGCGCATTACACCAACATCGTCGATCTGCTCAAAGGGGCGGGCTACCATACCGGCGCGTATGGCAAGGTTCACCTGGGGAAAGAGTTCGAAAGCAAGTTCGATTTCCGGACCGGCCCGGGGGGAAGGTTTGCGCAGTTCTTCGAGAAGCGGCCCAAGAATAAACCGTTCTTCCTCTGGATGGGCTTCATCGATCCCCACCGCGATTACGAGAAGGGCGCGTTCTCGCCGCCGCACGACCCGGCGAAAGTCGCGGTGCCCGCGTTTCTCCCGGACACGCCGGAGGTGCGCGAGGACCTCGCCCTCTACTACGACGAGATCGCCCGCCTGGACAAGGAAAGTGGCGAGGTGCTGGCGCTGCTGGAAAAGGAGGGGCTACGAGAGAACACGCTCGTCGTCTTCACCGCGGACAACGGCATGCCGTTTCCCGGGGCGAAAGGCTCCTTGTACGAGGCCGGGATCCGGGCGCCCTTGATCGCGCGCTGGCCGGGAAAGATACCCGCCGGCCGGGTGAGCGACGAACTGGTCTCCCTGATGGACCTCGCCCCCACCTGGCTGGAGGCTGCCGGGCTGCCGACCCCTTCGTCCATGCAGGCGACGAGCTTCCTGAACGTGCTGCTCGGAAAGCCGCACCAGGGGCGCGAGATGATCTTCTCCGAGCGCAACTTCCACGACAACCTGGACCTGGTGCGCTGCGTGCGGACCCGGCAGTACAAGCTGATACAGAACTACCGCCCCGAGGTGGAGTACAAACCGACCGCCGACCTGTCCCGGTCGCCGACCTGGAAGACGATCGAGGCGCTGAGCCAGGCCGGGAAGCTGAGTCCGAAGCTCCAGGAGCGCTACTTCCGCGCGCCGCGCCCCGCGGTCGAGCTGTACGACCTCGAAAACGACCCGGGCGAGTCCCGGAATCTGGCCGGCGACCCCGCCCATGCCGCCACCGTGCGCCAGCTTCAGGGGCATCTGCGCATCTGGATGGACGCGACGAACGACTTCCTGCCGCTGCCACGCCCAGAAGGAACGCCACGCAACCGTCCTGCCGGCCGGAGAGCCGAGGCAGAGACCGCGGGAGAGATATCTGCAAACTAAGCGGAGACGCTAGTCATCGACCCTGGCGGCGATCTGGCTAATGGCCGGAGCGCTGCTCCTGGCCGCCGGGGCCGCAGCCGAGGCGGCGCAGACGCCCGCCCGCCCCAACATCGTCTTCATTATCTCCGACGATCACCGCGCGGATTCGATGGGCGCGGCGGGCAACCCGGCGATACACACGCCCGCGCTCGATCGCCTGGCGCGGGAGGGCGTGCACTTCCGCCAGGGGACGGTCCACGTGTCGCAGTGCGTGCCGAGCCGCGCGAATCTGCTTTCGGGGCTGCCGCCGCACCAGAACGGGTTCACCGAGAACGCGACGCAGCGCGATCGTTTCGAGATGCCGACCCTGCCGGGCCTGCTGCGTCAGGCCAGCTACCGCACGGTGCTCGTCGGCAAGTGGCACCTCAAGACGCAGCCCTGGGACAGCGGCTTCTCCGAGGTGCGCCTGTGGCATCCGGACGGCGCCGGGCCTTTCCTGGACAACCCCAAGCTGGCGTATGGCAACACGCGCGAAGCGAAGGCCAGGAAGGGCTACACGAACGCGCTGTTTGCGGACGACGCGATCAACTTCCTGAGCAGTCCGGCGGCGCGGGAGAGGCCTTTCTTCCTGTGGCTCGCGCCCACCGCGCCGCACACGCCGTGGCGGCCCGTTCCCCCCAACGTCGAACGGCTGTATGCCGGCAAAACCAGCGCCGACCTCCTGCCGCCCGGCTTCCCCAAGGACACCCCCACGAACAACTTCGCCGCGTACTACGGAGCCGTCAGCCATGTGGACGAGCAGGTGGGGCGCGTGTTGGAAGCGCTGGACGAGCGTAAGCTGGCGCAGAACACGGTCGTCGTCTTCCTGGGCGACAACGGGCACATGATGGGCGAAAAGGGCTGGGGGGTGCGCGGGGCGCAAGGCAAAGTCATGCCGTATGAGGGCTCGGTGCGCGTCCCGTTCCTCCTGCGCGCGCCGATGCTCGCCTCCGCGCGCGGCGCGAGTGACGCGCCGGTGTCCAGCCTGGACCTGCCGCCGACGCTCCTCGCCCTGGCGGGCGCCACGCCGCCGAAAGAGTGGGCGGGGCGCGACCTCACCGCGCTCCTGCGGGGCGACAAGAACCACGGCATCAACGAGGCGTACAGCGAGTGGGCGGGCGGGGAGAGCCGTGCGTACGGGCACCTGACCTGCCGGCTGGTGCGCACGCCGACGCACAAGCTGATCCGCTGGGAGGATCCGAAGAAACCCGATGAGCTCTACGACCTCAAGGCCGACCCGCGCGAAGCGAAGAACCTCATCGACGACCCCGCCGCGCGCGGGGTGCGCGACGATCTGATGGGCCGCCTGCAGAAGTGGATGGAGCAGACGAAGGATCCCGCGCGCGAGTGGAAACAAGGCGGCCCGGCCGGCGCGTAAGGAGACCGGCATGGCGAAGCGGCTGGGCGTGGCGCTGTCGTTGCTTCTGGCCGGTCTCCTACAGCCCCCCCGCCCCCATTATTGGGGGCGGGGGGGGCTCCCTCCGCGCTTGTATCCGCCAACGTTACCGTCAAGGCCGCCCTGCCGGATCGTGCCGTCGGCCGGAGCGATGGTATTGTCGTCAAGGTATACGCACAGACCCCCGCGGGTGAGGAAAAGATACTGCAGGCGCCCCTCGCGCGAAAGGGGAGGCAAGAGCTCAAGGGAGACTTTGAGGTTCTGGCGGGCAAGCCTTTGCGGCTGCGCGTGGAGGTCAGTCCCGGCGCTTCCGCGGCGGGCGATGAGCTGGGGATCGACAGCATCGTCGTCACTGCGGCGGGCCAATCACGGGAGCTGATCGCCACCGCCCGGGAAGCGTTCGGCGCTTCCCGGGGGAACCGGACCCCGCACCACGTCGAGTACAGACACGCGCGCTATGAGGTGGGCGGCGAGCAGACGGCGGGGATGCTGCTGTCCGGGCAGCGGTACACGTACAGCGGCGCCCCCCTGGGGGCTGCCGGCGGCGACCTATACGACAGCAACGTCGTCTTCGACTGCCCGCCGTTCCACCCCGGCAAGCACAACTACGCCCGGGACGCCGTGGTGCGCGCTTCGTCGGCGATGCAGGACGGTAGAAATCTCCGAGCGATCGCGTGGATGGCGCGCTGGGCCGCAGGCGCTGGCAGGACGGCACGCCGCAGGACTTTCCGGACTGGGTGGAGCCTGCATTTCCTGTATCCCGAGCCGGTCGTCGTCGAGCACGTGAACCTCGTCACGTACGGCAGCTTCCTGCCCGGTGACCGGGTGCGCGACTTCGACATCCTGGGTCTGGAGCAGGGCCGGTGGGTCACGCTCTCCTTCGGCGCGGGACCACGACGGCGTGGTCGCGACGGCCCAGCTCCCCCGGCCCCGGACGCTGCAGGCGCTGCGCGTGGTGTCCCTGGCTGCCGGCATCGGCGACACGGGGGTGGTCGAGGTCGAGGCGTGGGGGCCCCAAACCGCCCGGGCCAGGATCCAGAGCGCGGGCTCGTTGCGGGTCACGCTGGACGGGGCTCCGGAGGCACCCGACGGGCGAAGCCGCAAGCGGCCCCATTTTTCGCGCGGTGAGATCCCCGGACTGAACATGGAGGTGACCTCCCTCTGGCGGGCAGGAGCGCCGTTTACCGTGACCACGCGCCTGACGACCCGCGGCGGCGACCCGGTGAAAACCTGGGAAAGGGCGAGAACGCTCGCGCCGGGCGAGCCGTGGAACGACCGGATCGATCCGGGGCCGCTGCCCGGCGGCATGTACCTTTACGACGTCGTTCTGCGGCGCGGCGAGCGGACGCTGGCCTCCGCATCCGCCGAATTCGGGGTGGAAAGCGCGCCCACCGACCTGCGCAGCGCTCGCGTGGATTTAAGCGGCGTCACGCCCTTCGACGTGGGCAAAGGGAGCCTGGTCGATCCCCGCCTGGACGGCGCCGGGACACGGCATCGGGAACGCCGTTCTGCAACAGGCGCGCGAGGCGAACTGCGACACGCTGTGCACGATGCTGTCTCTCAGCCACATCGCCCCTTACCTGCACACGTACGATTTCGGCGCGATCACGCAGTCGGTCGAACGTGCCCGGAAAGCCGGCATCGGGCTGGAGCTCGTCCTCAGCATGACCTGGTTCACCCTTCCCCCCTGGCTCGACGTCCCCCAGGATCGCATCCTCGACAGCGAAGGGCGCAACGTGCCGATCAAGAACACCCAGGGGAACACGCCCTCCTATTGGAGCCCGTTTTACCTGCGCGAATGGGAGCAGGTGGTCGGGGAGATCGTCACCCGGTTCGGCGAAAGCGACGCCGTCAAGATGTGGCACTTCCGGGTGGGTAACGCGGACACCTTTTACCATGACGTTTGGGAAGAGAAGCGTGTCTTCGACTACTCCCCTCACGCCCTTCGGGAGTTCATCCGGTACCTGCGTGACGTGCGGAAATTCACCCTGGAAGAGGTCAACCGGCGCTACGGCCTGAAGCTGACCGCTTGGGAGCAACTGAAACTGCCGTATCCGGCATACAGTAAAGAGTACGACCTGCGCCCGTACTGGGCGGACTTTATCGATTTCAAACAGCATACCATCGACCATCTGTTGGAGCGGACCTTCTCTACCGTCCGGCGGTTCGACTCCAAGCGCCCCCAAACGTTCTGGGGGGTTGGCGGCAGCGGCGCGCTCGACTTTGTCATCCGCAAGTGCGCGGAGCACGACGTGCTGCTCGGCTTCAACTCCATCGACAGCCCGATGAGCGACGTGTTCGCCGACCTGGCGCGGCGCCAGGGGTGGGGCTCCGGGCGGAGCTGACCGCGCGGCCGCTCGACGCCACCCGATTCCACCGCGCGCTCTTCGGCGCGCTTGCGAACGGCGCGCTCCTGTATAACCTGAGCGCCGTGCCCGAAAAGGAGGTCTGGGACCAGTTCGTCTCCGCCGGCGGCCTTTTCCACGAGCTGTGCGGCGCCCAGCCC
This sequence comes from Armatimonadaceae bacterium, assembly GCA_030446525.1. The sequence continues at coordinate 19,645 of JAUJNC010000036.1, read as the reverse complement.
TGGTCGAGCGACGTCGCCGCCCTGTTCTCCTACACCTACGCGCGGCAGAAGTCGTTCCAGTGGACCACCTGGAAGGGGCTCAAGGCGGTCCCCGCCGCCGTGGACCAGCTCCTGTCGGTAGCGCAGACGGGCGCCGTAGAGATCGAATGGTTGTCCGACTACTCCGACCTGCGTTCCCTCCGCGAGCACCGCATCATCGTGGAGCCCGGCTCGCCCGTTCTTCCCCGGCGGGCCATCGACGCCCTGGTCGACTACGTCCGCTCGGGGGGCACGCTGGTCCTCTTCCCCGAGTCGGGCCGCTTCGAAGACGCCAACCCCGGAAGCGAGTACCCGCTCCTGCGCCGGCTCGGCGGGAAAGCGGGCGCGTCGTGGCCGGAAGGGATGCCCCCGAACGCCCGCGCGGGGGCGAAAGCCGCCGACCGCTCCGCCGCCGCGACGTGGAAGCATGGCCGGGGAACGGTCGTCCGCGTCGGCGAGCCGTTCGCCGGCGCGGAACCGCTCCGGCGGTTCCTGGATGGGCTCCTCGAGCAGCACCGGATCGTCCGGCCCGTGGTCGCGCCGGACGGAATCCTCGCGGCTCCGATCGAAAAAGCCGGACGCCGGTACGTCCTGTTCTACAACACGTCCGCCGAAAAGAAGACCAGCGCCGTCCGCATCCACGCGGGGAACGCCCGGGCCGTCCGCTTGCGCGTGTGGGCCGAGGGACGGTGGCGCGATCTCGGCAAGGCCGTGCCGGAAGCGGGCTACTTCACCCTTACCCTCCCCCAGCGGGGCCACCACCTGGCAGCCGTGGAGATCGGCGACGCGGCGGGCCAGTCACCGCTCAGAACGCCGCCGCTCGGCCTTCAAGGCGCGCGCGGTCACCGGCTCCCGTGATCTTGTTGCCAGCCCGCGGGCAGCCTGGCTGTGACGGGCACGACGAAGGTCAAGGGGTGGCGCTCTTTCTCGATCCGGGTGCGGACCAGCACGGTGACCGCCGCCAGATGCCCGGGCAGCGGCGGCTCCGGCCGGGCCGGGCGCTCATACAGTCTGCGGCCCTCGTCCGGTCGGGGGCGGACGGTGACGCGGCTTCCGTTGTCCACGTGGACCGTCGCTCCCTTGCCCGCCCACGACACGATGTTCGTGGAGTTGCCGGATCGGGAAGTGCCGGATGAGGACACGAACGGTCTGACTCCCCCTCCGGGCCGCGGCTCCGCCGAGGCCACGTACAGCCGCAGCGGCTGGTACCGGCCGCGGACGAGCGGGTAGAGCGGCGTCGCCGAAAGCGGCGTGTGCCGCCGGCGACTGCCCGGGCCGGGCGATACGGGCGGCGGGGGCGGCGGCGTGCCGGGCAGCCAGACCTCGCCCCAGCCGGGCGTGTTCCCGGACGCGTAGGAGTAGGGGTGCGTGATGCGGAGGGGGGCCTGGAGCGTGAGCGGCTGCACCTGGACCGGCTGTTCCCAGGACCCGACGTGCGGGGGGGCGACCCCGTCGGGCAGGCGCCACGCCAGCCACATCTCCGCCCCGAGGGACGCCTCCCACGGCGGTACCGCGTGCGGGTCTGCCGGCTCTGCCCGGGGGCGCGCGTTCAGCGCCGTGAGGGAGACGCCGGACGCGGTGGTGAGCGTCTGCGCCTTTTTCCAGGCCAGGCGCCAGCGGCGGGCGCGCTCGTCGTAGCGCACGTCCGCGTCGCGGAACACCACGGGCTCGGTGACATAGGCGTACCGGACGGCGTCCGCCTCGATCCGCACGAAGCGCTGCTGGCCCGGGTACGCCACGCCGCACACCATGTCCCGCAGGCCCCAGACCGGATTCCGCCGCGAGAGACCGACGGGATGAAGGGGCGAAGAGACGCGCACCCCCGGGTTCGAGGCGGCCGGTCCTTCCCGGCCGCCCTGGACCCGGGGGGCGGGCGTCCACTGCGGCGTCACGGCCCGCATCTGCAGGTCCCAGGTCTGCGGGGTCTTGGCCTCCGGCATGCGGGTCCGCAGCTGGCAGCGCAGGGTCGGCACGCCCGTCCAGCGGTGGCCGTCGATGTTGACCGGCGCGGGCCCTCCGCGGGGGTGCGGCCGGCGCTCCGTCCACGTGTCGCCCCAGGACCAGAGATCGGGCGACTCGGCGGCGGCGGCTTCGACCACGAGCGGGCCGACCTTCTGGTCCGTGACGACCTGCGGACGTTCGGAGATGTTCTGCTGTGAGGGCGGCAGGTCCACAAGGCGCCACCGGGCAGCCTGACCCGCCTGGTCCCGCCGCGCCAGGCGGACCTCGAAAGCCTGTGTCTCCGCCGAGTAGCCGCTCGGGATCTCGACAAACAGGAGGTCCTTGCCGGCGGGCCGGCAGATCAATGCCGCGGGCCCTCCCGCGGGCGAGCCGTCCCCCGTGAGCGGCTGGGCGGTGACGTGGTAGCGCCGGCTCAGGTCGCGCGGCACGAGACGCAGGGTGTGTTGGGTCTCGGCCGCCCCCCGCGGCTGATGCGAGACCACCGAGGTACGATACGGCTGCTCCTCATAAGGCAGCCGTATCCCGCCGTCCGCCTTGTACCACTCGTGGGATATCTGGTAGCTGCGCGCGCCCGGCGACGGCGTGCTGAAGGTCGTGGCCAGCGTGTAGCCGCCGACACGCACGACCTGTCGGCCCGGCGGGACCGGCAGCTCTTTGATCCCGATGCCGCCGGCGACACGGATCCAGAGCCCGGTGCCGTCCTGGGTCCCGAAAAACAGGGCCAGCGATCCCCGGCAGGTCGTCGGTTTCGGGAACGGAAAAACCCGTTCTGGGCGCGGGTGACGCTGATCAGGGTAAGGGCCCCTGCGTGGCCGGGCGCCCCCGCGCCTCCGGTGGCGCTTCGGGGGCCGCCCCAGGGCGGCGGCCCCGGCCGTCTTCACGGGGGCGGGCGAAGTGTCCAGGCGCGCCGGCGGACCGGCGTCGGGCGCCCCGGAGCCCGGGACAGGCGATCGGTAGGAAGCATTATCACGCTTCGCCGCGGGCGCCGTGAGATGGTAAACAATGAACAACACGGCGCAGGTGACGCAAACCAGCAGCAACGCAACCAGGCTGCGGCGCTCCGGCGCGGCCCCGTCATCGGGGGGTCGTGAATCCACGTGCGTACCTCATCGGATCTATTTCGGGTGACTTGAACAATCCGGGAAAAACCCACTGTCCGCTCGGCTATGGCGGTGTCCAGCTCGTTCAGGTGCTTACGGTTTCTGCGCGCCGTCGAACAGCTTTCCCGCCATGTCGGTACCCCTTATCCTGTTGCAACACTTCCTGCGGGAAGTGTTGCAAATCGAAGCAGAAAGCGGCGGCTCTGCCGTGCCCAGGCGGGAATGATAGCACGGGCCTGCCGGGTTCTGCAACAGAATTGGCAAGTTACTGCTGGCGGAGTCGCTCCTGTGCTGCCATGACTGCCTGCTCGATTCGGCAACACCCGGCGACGCGTGCCTGTCATTCACTCCCTATCCAGCCCATTACAGGTCAAGCGTTCGCTTTGTCCCTAGGTCTTTGAGTTTCTTATGGATGAGGCCAGTTATGCGGAGATCGGTGCAACGCTTGGGATAAAGACGGGCACGGTTGGGGCGACGATCAGCCCAATACGAGTGAAACTCGAAGGCGTGCTCGCAGCTTAGAAAATTGCCCTGGCTGTGAACAAAAAAGCTCTCCCTGCCGAAAAAGGCAATGACAAGAATTGTTATTCTGTGTTGTTTCTGGTATCCTTGAGGAAAGTTACCACCGGATAGGAAAGGCTTTATGAACATATCGCTAACGCCTGAGCTTGAGGACCTCGTGAACAAGAAGGTCCGAAGCGGCATGTACCACTCGGCAAGCGAGGTGATCCGTGAGGGCCTGCGACTCCTCAAAGAGCAGGACGAACTCAAGGCGCTTCGCCTTCAGAGCCTCCGGCGCGAGGTTGCTAAGGGCGTCGAGCAGGCGGATCGCGGCGAGCTTCTCGACAGTGAGGAGGTCATGGTTGGCCTTCACCGGCACATTGACGAGATAGTGGCCAAGGCGAAATGAGCCGCTCTGCTTCACCTCGCTTGCCAACGAGGATCTGCAGGAGATCATCACCTATCTTGCTACGGAACGGAGCCCGGAAGTGGCCCGCCGGTTCGTCGAGAACCCGACCGAGCGGTGTCAGGTCTCGCGGACATGCCCGGCATCGGGCGCAGGGCGCGAGGAATCCCCCCCGGCCTTTCGCAGTTTTCCCGAAGAGAACTATGTCATCTTCTACCGCCCCGTGAAGGATGGGGTTCAGATCGTGCGCGTCCTTCACGGAGCGCGGTACATCGAGCGGATCTTCTCCGAAGAAGGCTCCTGAACCGTAGTCCAGTTTATCTCTGTTAATGGTAATAATATACTTGACTCACCTATCACGCTTTAAACTACTTGTTTCTCAACCGCTTGTGGGTCTTCCTTCCGCTGCCGCTACCTGTAGTATTGCACTAATGCAGGGTGACGGATTATAATATACCTACTATATCTTACTCACGTTACGCGGTCACGATGTGATAGTGGCAGCTGGGACAAGCCGCCTTGATCTGCTGAAGTTGCTGCAAAGCGCTAGCAAGGGCTGCCTGGTACAGCTTGGCCCTTCAGGGCGAAATGGTTCAGCCGTGCTGACATGCGGTACGCCTCCAGTTTGATAAAGGCCACCACGCTGGCGAAGAAATGGTTGCTCTGGGTGTGAGGCAGCTTGTCGGTGACTTGGCAAAGCAGGCATTGCTCTTGAGCGACTTGTGGTACTCTTCGACTTTCCACCGTCTCTGGTAGATCGTCCCTCAGGGAGCCAGCAGATAACGACAGATCACTCGAGCACAGATACAGGATGTTTTCACTGCCGTCCTCGTTTGTGAAGACCTGACGCGACACCAGCACCGGGAAGGGCAAACCTTCCAGATGCAGCGCCCATGTAGCATCCGTGTCAAAGCACAGCGATGAGAGAGTTGTCCACTGCCCGCGCTTCTTGTCTTGTTCCCACAGAGCGACCTTGCGGTTGCTCTTGAGGGGCATGATGAAGTCTTTCTTGGCCTTATTCTTGATGAAAACCAGGTTCTCGCAAGACGAGAACCAGACGTCGGCCAGAACGTAACGGAAAGGATCTGCTTATGCACCGCCGAGCCGATCATGTCGCGGGCATACTCGTTCTTGTGGGGACTTTGCCACTTGTCCTTGCCGCTCTTCTTGTCGGTAACCAGTTCGGTCTTTTTGATCAACTCGAAGGCGACAGGCAAGGAGGTGTCCTGGCAAAGGTACAGAGCCGACAGCAGGTTGATGCCCTTAACGGTGCGGTTTTGGGTGTGGTCAGTGCCAGGTGACGAGTTCACTCTCGTCGGTATAGGGCTTTCTTCGACCGTGTCGTCGATGATGAGCACCGCGTCTGGGGGACTGGACCTCGCGCACGTGGGGTTTGACGATCTTGCCGGGAGGTCTTTGTCAGAGAGCCCCTGCTGTGACAGGAAGCGCGTGACTTGATCGTGGCTGATGTCGGGCAACAGGCGGGCCATTCCGGTAGCGCTGGCTTGTCCGAAGGAGACGAGCAGATAATCGGTGTATAGGTCGAGCAGACGTGTGTAGTCATCGGGCCAAGCCCATTGTATCAAATCCTAACCGCGTAAGGTGAGTATCTTATATAAAACGGTTGTCTGATAGGCAGCTATAAAGACGAATTCAGCAGACTGTCTGCTTTGCCGGTAAGGAGTCAGGGGATGCCGTCAAAAAGGGAAGCGAGATGCGAAGGTGGTTGTTTCGACCCGCCGGAGGATGCCACGCCGTTTGAAAGATTCGAGATTCTCACTAAACGCTTGCTCGCTATCCCGAAAACGGAGATAGACCGCGCCATGGCTGGGGAGAAGGCGAAAGACCGCAAGATCGGAAGCGTCAAGCCGGATGTTGAGCAAGGGGCCTCGTGACATGGCGACAACCGGGAAACTGAGAATACCCGAAGGAATCTATCCTGGTCTCGGTAGATTGCTGAAGATTAGCGATGAGGAATATCGTGAAATCGAACAATCTTTTAGAAGAGGCTACACCGACTTTATCAGACTTTCGACTCGCATCATTTGTTGCCGAGAGGACGAAGCTTAATAAGGACGATGTCGGAAATATCATTACCGCACTACTGAGTTTACACGTAGGATGGACATATTCAAAAACCGAAAAACGGGAGTTTATAGAGCGGGGTTTGTGAGGCGCTTCTAAAGCAACAAACAAGGATGATTTAAGACCCGATGGCGGCAATTGGGAACCGTTTAAGGAGAGACTTAATCGCCTTCTTCGATTTGAACAGTTATTAGGATTACATCAAAAGCTTACAGAGGATGTCGGAACACCCACACGTGTATCGCAATATAGGTACACGGGTTCTCACCGATGTTAGACCGGTGTTCCCTAACAACTTGGAAGAGCCACTTTCAGCCGCTGTGATTGTTCATACTTTGAAGATTGCCTACCGTGAGGGGGAGCACCACAAAGAATTCTTTGTAGCCATGGATAACAACGATGTTCACGAGTTGCGGGAACTCTTGGATAGAGCCGATAAAAAAGCAGCAAAGTTACGGAAGTCCTTTCCGCGGCCCAACTAGCTTACCTTGACCCCGAGGCTGATTGACACTTATGAGAACACTACTTGCAGAGCATCTTTTTGATTCTAACGGTTCCAGAGTACTGGAAGTACAGCAGATAATAAGTGATCCGGAGCCACCAGAACCCATTTACTTCGAGACGGGCATGGAGCGGCCCGCCCTCTTAAGTTCGACCAAGTGTCTGCTCTTCAGGATGCCTTTCAAGTGTCTGCTCTTTCAGGATGCTCTTATATCGTTGTCCGCTGAAGACCGGAAAGAAATAATTGTAGGACTGCCTACGGAGTATAAGGTCGAAATGCTTGTGGCAGCTATGACGGAACTGATTTCTCGAAAAGACCCCGCAGGTATCACAATCATTCAATTAGCCGAACAAGCTAAAGTCGCAGCGAATTCAATGCTTGGGGAGAATCACCCACTGGCAAGGGTGCTCGGTAGTCGAAAGGGAGATCCGATGCTTGATGTAATGAAGCGCAACATCGAAGAGCATAGACGTTATTCAAACGCGCGAGAGGAAGAAGTTACAACAGAGTGAGTCAGTGTATCTTCTCGACTCCGACACCGTGCGCCTAGCTTTGGACGGCCACGAAACAGTCAACTACCGTATCTTGCATACCCCAAATGATCTTATTTACCTCAGCGGCATCACCGTAGAGGAGATCCTCATTCATGGGGTGGTACGCTGAAATCAACAGGTCACGTGGCTCAAAACCCGAGATGACTCTGGAACAGGCATTTTCCGAGTTCCATAAATCCATCAAAGAGCTTAGCCGTTTTAATCTCTTTGCCCCCACCAAAAAGGCAGAAGCTAGGTACAAAGCCATGCCTGCCGATGCGAAGCGAGTCGGCAGAGAAGATTGCAAGCTTGCTGCTCACGCCGCAGAGGTGAACGCGACAGTGATAACGCTAAACACAGATCATTTTGGACGCATACCGGGCGTTAAGTTTGATGATTGGAGCAAGTAACCGCTAATCCGCCCTCGGCCCACCCCTAAGTGGGTCTGGCTGTCAACCCCTGCGGGTTGCCAATCAGTTTCTTGTACGTGAGTCGCTTCCCGGGTGACTTGCCCTAGCGCTTTAACGAACCGGGCCGAATCCCCCGCCTTCAGGTTGTCCCCGCCCGCCTTGCGGTTGTTGAATCTGAAGCCTGCTCGTCAAGATAAGCCAGCAGGTGTTCCGGTTCCACGCTGACGTACGTGCCATCTAACATCCGGTCGGTGAGGCTCCAGAAGTTCTCAATCCCGTTCGTGTGAACCTTGCCCTCCACGGCCAGACGATCTCGGCGGCGTTCGTGGAGTCTACCGTTAATGGGGTGGTAAGCTGCCGGGTGGTCAAGAAGCAGCAGATGCAGTGGACGCCCAGGGGAGCGCATCTGCTCTTGCGGACGCGGGTGAAGGTGCTCAATGGCGAACGGTAAGACACGTTGCGCCGTTGGTACCCCGGTTTCCGGCCGGCGACGACGGCTCAACCGATGGCCGCCTGATCCCGCACTCTTTGGTGCTCCCCATCTCCTCTGATCTTCATGCGCCGAGGCTAGCAGAAGCCGGCACGAGACCTGTTGACGCTGCCCCGATCGCGCCCTGCATCCGTTCGAAAGGTGGTGTTTGATAGACTTACTCTCAGGGCAATACTCTCCTTGAAAGACCTCAGAATAGAGGGGAAAAGAATGCCACGTATGCACGAGAGCCGGCGGTCGGCATTTACTCTGATAGAGCTGCTCGTGGTGATCGCGATAATAGCCATCCTCGCCGCCATCCTGTTCCCTGTCTTTGCCCAGGCCCGCGAGAAGGCGCGCCAGACAACTTGTCTGTCCAACCTGAAGCAGATGGGCCTAGGCTTGCTTCAGTATGTACAGGACTACGACGAGAATATCCCGCGCATGAACTACCAGAACTTCGCAGCCAGCAATGACTACAGAAACAACAAGTGGATGGACGTGATCAATCCGTATATCAAGAACACGGACATCTTCACCTGCCCCAGTGACCGGCTCGACCCGAATGGGAGGTACCGGTTTCCCCCCACATTGCGTACCAATTACACCCAATACGGGAGCTACGGGATGAACAACGCCTATTATAGTGGGAGCGGCGTCAGCGGCGTCCCGGCAAGTCCGCCCAACGGGAAGAGCATGGCGGTGGTGGCCGTGCCGGCCACCACTATCTGGGTCGCGGAACTGCAGGGCATGGGCCAGAATGCCGACTTGTACTGGGCCACCAAGGCTGCGCCGATTAACAACAACGTGAGCCCCCGGGTCCTGCCGAACGGCAGTCAGACCACACCGCCTTCACCGCTAGGGATTGTGGAGCGTCACACGGGCACGACTACGGTCTTGTGGTGTGACGGCCACGTGAAGTCCGCCAAACTGGAGACGATAGCCGCACCAAAACTGATCGGCGGGGTCCAGATCCTGACTGCCTTCACCGTCGAGGACGACTGAGCGCGCCAACGGCAGGTTGGAAACAGCTTGATGCTCTGTTCAGCAGCATCGGTAACATTTTCGGGATACAGCCCTATGCAAGACGTAGCAACTGCTTGCGTGGGTAGCTCAATCACAAGGAAGAAGGCCGTCTATGAAAGCGTTTTCTCAGAGGTATCCGGGCAGAGCCGTCGGCCTGACCCAGACCAGATCCGCGCCCCGGGCCGGGGCGGCCTTTACGCTGATCGAACTGCTCGTCGTGATCGCGATAATCGCGATCCTCGCTGCCATCCTTTTTCCCGTCTTCGCCCAGGCCCGCGAGAAGGCGCGTGCGGCAAGCTGCCTCAGCAACACCAAGCAGTTAGGTCTGGGTATCATGCAGTACGTCCAGGATTACGATGAAACCTATCCAATAGGGGCTTATAGCGTCTGGGTAGGTCCGGCCGAAGCCTCGAACCGCTGGTATAAAGCAGTCGCGCCGTACACCAAAAACACCGTGATCCGCGCCTGCCCGTCCGCGAAGGTAAAGGTTACAGCAGCCACTACCCTTGGGACTAACTACGGCATTCACAGCGATATCGCCCGGTTTAGTGACGTTACTAGTGCTAATCCTGTCGGCGGGCTTTCCATGGCCGCGATCAACAACACGGCGGGCACCCTGCTCCTTTGCGATGCGCAGACTGTCGACTTAGCCACGGTAAACCGGACCGATTCCACTACCTGGCTGAGTGCCGAGGGCACAGGGTTGGTGGATTGGGATGTTAAGGGTCTGCGCTTGTCATCCAATGGTTCGTATTTCACCACCACGAACAACTCTAACGCTCGCTGGCCGTCGCCGCGGCATCAGGGTGGCGCCAACGTTGCGTACTGCGACGGCCATTCCAAGTGGATGAAGATCGAGCAGCTGACCGGGGTGAACCCGTCCCGCCGGGATGGCTGGCCGTACGGGGACCCCAACAACATCTGGGACAACGAATAACCCGTCGTTAGCGCACAGGAAAGTAATGCGGGAGTAGTCTTCGTGCCGTCCCCGCTACGGGGAGCAGGGATCAACCCAAATGAGGATAAACGGACTGGGCATAGGTCTGGCACTGCTCTATTGTCTTGCCGGCACGTCGGTGATGGCCGCCGACCGGTACGTCCTGCCCCAGGGCGCGGGAACACGTGATGGCTCCTCCTGGGAAAACGCGCTGGACGCCTCGGCGGGCGGGCTGCAGAAGGGCTGGGACGCCCTCGGGCCGGGCGACACCTGCTTCGTCGGCGGCGGCCAGTACGCGGGCGTCACGCTGTCCCTGAGTAGCGGCGGGACGGAAGGCAAATACAAGAAGCTGGTCGGCGTCAATCGGGCCGGCCAGCGTCCCCTATTCACCGGCTCATGGACAAAGGAGCAGCCTGCCAGGGGACCGGACGGTATCACCACGAAGCAAGGCGTCAGCTACTGGTCGCTGGAGAACCTGGAGATCAGGAACTACCGGATCGGCATTGTCAGCACCGGCGGGCGCCACACCGGGGTCCGGATCATCAACGTGGATGTTACGGGCGCACGCAGCGGCATTGAGCTCACCGGCGGCGCACCCGCCGCGCAGCCGGAATTGGGCTCGCACGACCTTCTGATCCAGGACTGTGCTTTCACCGGCTACACCAAGCGCGGTATCCGCTTCCAGGGGGGCAACTATAACGTCCGCGTGGTGGACTGCACCGCCGATGCGGGGGGCGCCCCCTGGGCGGTCGAACCGTTCCAGATGGGCTTTGCCGTCCAGGGGGCGGAGACCGCCAGGAAGGAGCCTACCGGCGCGGCCTCCGACCACGATATCACCTTTGAAGGGTGTGTCGCTAAGAACAACTACAACAACGCCGGCGATAAGTACTGGAACGCCGACGGCTTCGACGCGGAGGGCACAACGTATAACCTGCGCTACGTCGACTGCCGCGCCTTCGACAACACCGACGGCGGCTGGGACGACAAGTCCCGGAACCCGGTCCTGGTGGGCTGCGTCGCGCTGCGCAACAAGCGCAACTTCCGCTTCTGGACCACCCGAGGCGTGGCGACGCTGACCAACTGCGTCGGTGCCTTCTCCGTCAAACCTGGCGGCACCGGGACCGAGACCGGTCTGTGGACACAGGGGAACGTTCGGGCCGAGAACTGCACCTTCCATAGCAATGGCATTGCCGTGGACCTGGATGGCGCCAAGGCCAGCGTCGAACTGCGCCACTGCATCCTTTCCAGCGACGCCTCGAAAGGAGGGGTGCTTTCCACGGTCGAGTCGGGCGGTAAACTCATGCTGATCGAGACAGCGACCTGGCAGGAGGGGAAGTCCGGCGATGACCCGCGCTTCCGGTCCGCCCGCGCCACTTGGGACGGCACCGGCACCGGCATGGACAGCCAGCGCTACGGCAAAGCAAAGGGCTACCATAGCGGCTTCATGGTCAGTGCCGCTCGCGCCAGAACTCGGGGAAGATAGAGCCTGTCGGGAGAGGCCTGAAGTGTCCCCCATGGTACAACCCTTGCCAGGTCATCGATAGAGCAGGTAGGGCTTGCGTGTTTGGAGGAAGGCGGCGCGGCCCTGGTTCCAGATTTCCCACAGGCGGGCGGGGGAGGCGCCGGCCTGGAAGGCTTTGCGGACGCGGTCGGTGCCGCAGACCAGGTCGAACATGCGCGTGGCGGAAGGGGAGGCGAAGAAGGCGCGGTCGCGGTCGAGGCGGCGCACGGCGTCCATGATCTCGAAGTTGATGCGGGTCAGGTCGGCGCGCGCGGGGTCGCGAACGCAGACCTGGACGCCGCCGCAGCTTTTGCCGGCGTACCGGTTGTAGAACGGGGTCCAGGTCATGGGGCGGAACTCGGTGCCGGCCAGCGCCCGGCGGGACATCTCGCGCGCGAGGGGCGCCGCACCCAGACCCGGGGCGCCGGCCAGCTCGAAGGGCAGGGTGTAGCCGACGCCGATCGAGAGGGTGGGCAGCTCGCCGACGATGCCCGTCGCGGCGTAGTACAGGGCGGTCTCCGGCCGGGGGATGTGCGGCGAGGTGGGCACCCAGGGCAGGCCGGTGGCCTCCCAGCGCGCCATGCCGCGGGCCCAGTTCTCGCAGGGCAGGACGGTCAGGTCGCACCGGGCGCCGCCGGGAAGCCAGCCGCGGCCGTTGATCAGGCGCGCCATCTCGGCCAGGGTCAAGCCGTGGAGGTAGGGGACCGGATACTTGCCGACGAACGAGCGGAACGCGGCCTCGGCGGGGCTCCCCTCGACGCGCTCCCCGCCGAGCGGGTTGGGCCGGTCCAGCACCAGGAGCGGGATCTTGTGCTCCGCCGCCGCTTCCATGACGTTGCCCAGGGTCGAAAGGTACGTGTACGAGCGCGCGCCGATGTCCTGGATGTCGAAGACCAGCGTGTCGAGGCCGCGGAGCATCGCCCCCGTGGGGCGGCGCGTGCGGCCGTACAGGGAGTACGCCGGCAGGCCCGTCGCCGGGTCCTTCGCCGAGGGGACGTACTTGCCCGCGGGCACGTCGCCGCGCACGCCGTGCTCCGGGCCGAACAGGGCGGCGAGGCGCACGCCCGGCGCGCCCGCAAGCACATCGATCGTCGAGCGCAGATCAGGGAGCACCCCGCTCGGGTTGGTGACCAGGCCGACCCGCTTCCCCTGGAGCGGCGCAAAACCCCGCCCCGCCAGAACGTCGATCCCCGTGCGAACCCGCGCCATCATGTCACCCTTCTCCCCCTCTCCCACAGCGTGGGGGAGGAGGTTGGGGGATGGGGGCGGGGTGAGGGCGGCCGAAGCGCCCGGCGAGCATCACGAAGCCCTGCGCGCTCATGACCACGGTCAAGAAGAAGAACAAAGCCTCCTCGATCGGCAAGTGTCCCCGGAAGCGCAGGCCGAGGATGCCGGCCTCCTGGATCTGCCAGATGCCGCGCGCGATGGCGAAGTGGTCGGCCAGGCTCAGGTAGACCGAGCAGAGGGCGACGGTCACAGCGAGCAGGCGGCGCGCCCGCCACAGCGTGCGGCCCGCCACAGCCCATTGCAAAAGGATGACGGGCAGCGCCCAGCCGAGCAGCAGGAGCAGGTACGATTACTTCCCGAACGGCACGCTAGGGCGTCTCCTCGCCGGCCGGCGGCGCGAGGGCCGGGACGCGGGAAAGCGCGACGAGCACCAGACAAACGAAGACGGCCTCGGCGAAGTAACAGGTACTCCTCCAGGGCAGGTAGCCCAGCCAGAACGGCGGGCCGAGGACGAAGGCGGGGTCGAAGGTCCACAGCGCGTACGCCGCGTAGTTGTCCCACGGCGTGGTGTAGACAAAGGCGAGCAGGCACACCAACCCGCAGGCAAGAAGATGCGCGCGGCGGAGGTGCGTTCGCAGCACGAAGGCGAGCGCGACGATGGGCAAAAGCAGGAAGACGACGAGGAACTGCGCGTAGGTCACGCCTTTATTGTACCCACACCGGCTCGTTTAAAGAATGTTGATTAGGCCCTCGTGAGGCAGGAAAAAGCGGCGCGCACCGTGGATACTACGGCGAGTGCGTTTATGTCTCGCGGGTACTACCCTGATCTTTACCGTGGCTGATACAGCGGAACCGCTCGCCCTTTCGTTGCATTGCGGATAGGAAGCTATGCTATGAGGTGCAAAGGCTGTACGCGGATCGAGCTTCTCGTCGTGAGGGCACCATGGAATTATCAACATCACTCAACGTTTTCGACCAGGAGCGGTTCCGGCGGTGCGGGCCGTCGAACGGCTCGCCGACGCGGGCTTCCGCGCTGGACTTCAACTTCGTGGACTGGCTCTTCGACGGCTCGCCATTTGTGGGGGAGGGCTGGGATCGCTGGCTTGGGAGGTCCGCCGCCGCGCCGACGCGCTCGGCGTCCGCTTCAGTCAGGCGCATGGCCCCATTTCAATAAGTTCGACGATTCGGACAAAGGCAAGCGGCTGACCGACTTCAGTCACCGCTCGCTGGAAGGCGCGGCGATCCCTCGAACGCCGTGGTCGTCTTCGAGCCGGAAACGCTCGCGGGCGCATGGGACGCGGCGCACACCACCCACGTCAAGCAGCGCAACCTCGACTGGTTCGGGGCAAGGCCCTGCCCACCGCCGAGAAGACCGGCGTGGGGATCGCGCTGGAAAACACGACCGACATGCACGCCTGGGCGCGCGGCTCCGCCCGCTGGTACGGGGCGACACCCGCCGAGCTGATCGGTTCACCGGACGCCTTCGGCCACCGGCTCGTGGGCAACTGCTGGGACACAGGCCACGCGCAGATACAAAGCTGACCAGGGGGCGGCCCTGCGCGCGCTGGGCGGGCGGCTCAAGGCGACGCACATCCAGGACAACGACGGCGTCAGCGACCAGCATCTGCTCCCCTTCTCCGGCAAGGTCGACTGGACCGCCGTGCTGGCGGCGCTGCGCGACATCGGCTACGCGGGCGATTTCACCTCCGAGGGACATAACGCGGTCCGCTCCCTACCGGACCCCCTGCGCGACTCCGCCCTGCGCCACGCCGTACGTATCGGCAGAGATCTGCTCGCGCGGTGAAGCGGCGGGCTCAAGCCTCCCAGGCGTAGGTCACGCCTGCGTTGCACCCAAGCGTGTTCGTTCGAAGACGTTGATCGGGCGTTGTCGGACAGCCGTCAAAAGGGTATAATGGCGATGCGACACCCGCCTCTCCCCCGACCACATAACAGGAAGTTATCCTATGAAACGCACAGGTTTCACGCTCATCGAGCTTCTCGTCGTCATCGCCATCATAGCCATCCTGGCGGCCATCCTTTTTCCCGTGTTCGCCCAGGCCCGGGAGAAGGCACGGCAGGCGTCCTGCGCCAGCAACCTCAAGCAGATGTCCCTCGGCGCGCTGATGTACTCCCAGGACTACGATGAGAAGACCATCCCCTATTGGGTAAGCACTCCGGGTCCCAAAGCGGAGGGCGGCACATCGGGGTCGACGCGCTGGCAGGCGCTGATCCAGCCTTATGAAGAACTTCAACATCTTCACCTGCCCCAGCGCCACAGCCAAGTACGGCACGATCTCTTCGAACCCCTTCAACACCGCGAACTCGGAGTACGGCTCCTACGGGATCAGCATCAGCTTCGGAGCATTGGGAAGCCTTGCCGCCCTCATCAAGCCTGCCGAGACCATCATGCTGGCCGATTCCATCGACTATCCGAATTTCGACCCGAACAACGCCTATGGCGCCTACATCGTCAAGGCCGCCGCCGCCGACCCGGTCACGGGCAGGCCCAGCAGCGCCTGGAAAGGGCAGGTATGGGGTGCCAACGAACACGAAGGTCGCCGCGCCGTACACTACCGCCACAACGAGATCGCCAACTTCGCCTTCGCCGACGGCCACGTCAAGGCGATGAAGAAGGGCGCGGCGGAAAGGACGGCGGATCAGGAAGGCGGGGTCACGCTGTCGGGCAACAACGCCGTCGTCCAGACTAACATCTTCGTCTACTGGAACAACGCCGGCGGCTAGCCGCCGGCGCTACTTCTCCTTGGCGTCTTTTTGCATCTGGTAGAGCAGGTTCAGCGCCTCGATGGGGGAGAGGGCGGACAGGTCCAGGCGGCGGATCTGCTCCAGCACCGGGTGCGGCTCGGCCTCGAACAGGGTCATCTGCAGCCGGGCGACCGCCGCCTGCGGCGGGGCTTTGGCGGCGACGGCGCGCTCGCCGGGGGCGACGACGTCGCGCCGGGCGAGCGTCGCCTGCGTGGCGCGGTCGGTCCGCTCCAGGTCCTGGAGCACCTCCTGGGCGCGGGTGATCACCTCCGGGGGCAGGCCGGCCATGCGGGCGACCTGGATGCCGTACGACTTGTCCGTGCCGCCGGCGACGATCTTGCGCAGCCACACGATGCGCTCGCCGGTCTCCTTGACCGCGATGCGGAAGTTGCGCACCCCGGGCAGGGATTTTTCCAGGTCGTTCAGGTGGTGGTAGTGCGTGGCGAACAGGGTCTTGCAGCCGCGCTGCGCCAGGTACTCGGCGACGGCCCAGGCGATCGAGAGGCCGTCATAGGTGCTGGTGCCGCGCCCGATCTCGTCCAGGACGACGAGCGAGCGCTCGGTCGCGTTGTTCAGGATGTTGGCCGCCTCGGTCATCTCGACCATGAAGGTGGATTGGCCGGACGCCAGGTCGTCGTGCGCGCCGACGCGGGTGAAGATGCGGTCCACCAGCCCGATGCGGGCGTGGTCGGCGGGCACGAACGACCCGACCTGGGCCAACAGGGCGATCAGGGCGACCTGCCGCAGGACGGTGCTCTTGCCCGCCATGTTGGGGCCGGTGATGATGTGCACCTGGTTGGGTCCGGCGTCGAGCAGCACGTCGTTGGGGATGAAGACGGTCGCGCCGCCCAGCTTCTCGACGACGGGGTGCCGCCCGGCCTTGATCTCGATCACGTCGCCGC
The DNA here is from genome assembly GCA_030446525.1 of Armatimonadaceae bacterium. Next base: position 3,303 of record JAUJNC010000036.1, on the reverse strand, counting down.
CGTCCACCACGGGCCGGACGTAGCGGTTGGCGGCGGCCACCTCGGCCAGGGCGGCGATGACGTCGAGCCGCGCGACGGCCTGGGCCACCTTGAGGACGGGGGCGGCGTGCGCGGCGACGGCGTCGCGCACGCCGCAGAACAGGTCGTACTCGCGCTGGACGATCTTCTCCTCCGCGCCGAGGACTTTGGCCTCCATCTCCTTGAGCGCCGGCGTGATGAAACGCTCGCCGCCCGCCGTCGTCTGCTTGCGGATGTAGTCCGGCGGGACCTGGGGCAGGTTCGGGCGCGACACCTCGATGTAGTAGCCGAACACGGCGTTGTACCCGACCTTCAGGCTCTTGATGCCCGTGCGCCCCCGCTCGCCCGCCTCCATCTCGGCGATCCACGACTTGCCGCCGCGCGCGATCTCGCGCAGGGCGTCCAGGTCGGCGTCGAAGCCGTCCCGGATCAGCCCGCCCTCGCGCAGCCCCAGGGGCGGCTCATCGACGATGGCCTCGGCGAGCAGGCCGCCGACCTCCGGGAGGCCGTCCAGCTCGGCGCACAGGGCGCGGACGGGCGGGCAGTCGACGGCGGCGGCGCGATCGGCGAGCTCGGGCACCCGCAGCAGGGACTGACGCAGCAGGGCGAGGTCGCGCGCGTTGGCCGTCCCGGTCGAGATGCGGGCCGTCAGCCGCTCCAGGTCGGCGACGCCGCGCAGGGCCTCGCGCACGTCGCCGCGCACGAGCGGGTCGGCGTGGAGCGACTCGACGGCGTCGAGCCGCCGGTTGATCCGCTCGACCGAGAGCAGCGGCGCGTCCAGCCAGCGCTTCAGCAGCCGCCCGCCCATCGAGGTCTGCGTCGCGTCGACGACCGAGAGCAGGCTTTTCCCCTTCGACCCGTCGGCCAGGCCGGCGACCAGCTCCAGGTTGCGCCGCGCCGGGGCGTCGAGCGCCATCGCCTCCCCCGTCGAGTAGGTGGCGAGCGTGCGGATGTGTGCGACCGCGCCCAGGTGCGTGGCGCTCAGGTACGAAAGCAGCGCCGCCGCGGCGTCCAGCCCCGCGGTGTAGTCGTCGCAGCCGAAGCCGCGCAACGAGGCGGTGCCGAAGTGCTCGAGCAGCAGGGCGCGCGCCGAGCGCGGCACCCGCTCGGGGCCGAGCCGGGTTATGGTGGCCGGGCAGGCCTCCCGGATCGCCTCGGCCAGATCGTCCATGCCCTCCGGGATCAGGCACTCGGCGGGGCAGAGCCGCATCACCTCTTCGACCACCTTGGCGATGCCCGCTTCGGCCGGGATCTCGGTCACCAAGAACTCGCCGGTGGACACGTCCGCCACGCCCACGCCGCACACGGGCTCGCCCCGTATCGCCGCCACCAGGTAGTTGTTCGACTTGGCGTCCAGCAGGGCGTCCTCGACCAGGGTGCCCGGCGTGACCACGCGCGTCACGCGCCGCTTGACCAGCCCCTTGGCCTGCTTGGGGTCCTCGACCTGGTCGCAGATGGCGACCTTGAAGCCCTTCTGCACCAGGCGGGCGAGGTAGCGATCCAGGGCGTGGAAGGGGACGCCCGCCATCGGGAAGCGCTTCTCCAGCCCCTGCACCTCGCGCCCGGTGAGCGTGATCTGCAGCTCGCGCGCGATAAGCTCGGCGTCCTCGCCGTACGCCTCGTAAAAGTCGCCGACGCGCATCAGGAGGATCACGTCGGGCCGCTCGGCCTTCAGCTGGACGTACTGCCGCAGCATCGGCGTCAGTTTTTCGCTCGGGACAGACATAGGAATAAGGAACCTCGGCTCGCAACAGGGGCCGTGAACGCACGGGTCGGCTGCGAAGCATGTTTCGACGCCGGGCGCGGCATTTCCTACCGGGGCGCCGGTTTCGATCGGCGACTGCCTTGACATTTGTGGCCGGGGTCGTTTATAGTATTAGCCAAAGCTACTACTACAGGCGGAGGCGGTGTGACGATCGAGGATTGTGTTCAGGCGCTGGCCGCTCTGGGCTTCACCGGACTGGAAGCGGAGTGCTACGCCTTTCTTGTGCGCGAGTCGCCGGCGACCGGGTACCGGGTGGCCCAGGCGCTTTCCAAGCCGGCCGCCAACGTGTACAAGGCGCTGGAAGCGCTCCAGCACAAGGGGGCGCTCCTGGTGGACGAGGGCGAAAGCCGCCTGTTCCGCGCCGTGCCGTCCCAGGAGCTGCTCGCCCGGCTCACGCGCTCTTTCGGGGAACGGCGCGCGCGGGCCGAGCGCGCCCTGGCCGGTCTGCAGGGCGCGGGGGAGGACGACCGCGTGTACCAGCTGCACGAGCGCGAGCAGGTGCTGGAGCGCTGCCGGACCATGCTCTCCCGGGCCCGGCACAACGCCGTGCTCGACGTCTGCCCGCTCCCCCTCGAGGCGCTGCGCCCGGACATCGAGGCGGCGGCGGCGCGCGGGGTCGAGGTCGTGCTCAAGGTCTTCGAGCCGGCCGAGGTCGCCGGCGCCGAGGTGGTCCTGAACGCCAACGCCCAGGCCGTCATGGGTCTGTATCCCGGGCAGTGGGTCATCCTGATCGTCGACGGTGCGGAGTTCCTGCTGACGTTTCTGGAGCCGGACGGCGTGGGGGTGCATCAGGCCATCTGGAGCGGCAGCACCTGTCTTTCTTATCTCTTCTACTGCGCCTTCATCTCCGAGATCGGTTTTCACCTGATGCTGACGCGCGTCGAAGGGGTCGCCGCCCGGGAGGAGGTGCGCGCGGCCTTCCAACCCATCCGCGGTCTTTTCGCGAGCGACGTGCCCGGCTACCAGGCGCTCCTGGAGCGCTTCGGGGCGCCGCCAGCGCGCCGAAAGAGATAGCTTTTCACCAAAGGAGGCTTGACGCCCGTGAACTGTTGGAAAGATTCGCACCGGCCGTCTTTACGGCGCGCCGCCGCGGCCTTTGCGGCCCTGGCCGCCGCGCTGCCGGGGGTCTTGCCCGCCGCCCCAGCGTGCGCGACCGCCGCCGGCCTGAAGCGCGCCGGGTTCCTCGGGGCGGCGGTCGCCCCTTCCCCGGAGGGGGCGCGCGTCCAGAAGGTCGATCCCGGCACGCCCGCCCAGCAGGCCGACCTGCGGCAGGGGGACGTCGTCGCCGCCGCGAACGGGACGAAGATCACCACGCCGGCCCAGTTCGTTCAAACGGTGGGCCGCGGCCGGGCCGGCGACGTGCTGACGATCGAGCTGCTGCGCGGGGGCGAGAGGGTCACGAAGAAGATCACCCTGGCGGAGCGGCCGCGCGAGCAGGGCGGCGGCGCCTTCGACGTGCTCTACGACGCGGTCACGAGCAAGGGGGCGCGGCTGCGGACCACCGTCACCCGGCCCCGGGG